>JAJRSP010000003.1 GCA_024278775.1 Planctomycetota bacterium | reverse complement strand
GTCTCGCCGGGCTTGTTGTGGGCGCGACCAGTCCGATGTAGGACAACCCCGCATCTTGGGCGGCCTTCGACGTGGGGGTGGACTCTTCAACCGGCACGTCCGGAAGAATCACGCCGTCGAAGCCGGTGCGGCTTGCTTCTTGCATGAACGGTGTAAGCCCAAATCGGTGAACCATCGAATAAGAGAGCATCGCGATCATCGCGCAGTGAATCGTGGGTCGAAGCTGCGTAACCATGTCAAACGCATGGTGCAGCCGATGACCGTTTGCCAAAGCCGCGTGAAACGAAGATTGGATTACCGGACCATCCGCGATCGAATCCGAGTAGGGGATTCCCAGCTCTACGGCGGCCACACCGAGGTGGTCCGCACGGCGTATGAACTCGGCCGTCGCGGTCACGTCCGGAAATCCGCTCGTGAAATAGGGAAGAAGGGCACCGTATGGCCTAGTCGCGGCTAGCCGCTCAGTGATTCGTGATGCCACCATTTCAGGTCTCGGTCCATGAACCTATCGTGCATTAACTCTCTGCGGCCGCTGTAGTTAGGCCGGCTCACAGCCCACACCATACCCGAACGTTTACGTCTTGATAAGGTGCTCACCGATCGGGACCGAAGGATGATTCTTTTCTTTCGGAGGAGCCGATGGTACAATGTGGGTGTCTGCTGGGTGTGGCTTCCATGTTCGATACGGGAGCGTAATTGCCTGAGCCTTTCGCAGACCCATGGGGACTTGAGAATTATGGCCGTAACGACGTACCGACCCCTTTCGAGGTTGGCGGTCCGGGCTTGGCTGGGTCACCCACTGTTTTGATTTTGGGTTCTGCAGTTGGCTTCCGACGGCATCGCGGCGGTTATGCCCGACGGACACAAAAAGAAGGGTCCGTGCTTCGGCGCGGGCCTTTTCTAATGTGGTTTGGGGGTATGCATGGAAGAGGCGTCCGGACTATTCTGTCGCGTGCGACGAATGCCATCGTAGACGGTGACGGTTTCTGTCGGGAATCGGCTCACCAGTTGCGCGTGTCGCGATCGGCACTCCATCCGGCCGGCACCAAACCTCGGGCGGCTTCGGCCCTGCGATGGTGACACCCGTCACCGCGCCGACGCAGTTTCCGCACCTCTTTACGACGAACACTCAGTTGCATCAGGGCGGACGTTCCGTTGGGATCCTCCCGAGTCAGCGCGGAACGGGGTCCATCTGTGAGGATGGCGCAGATCCGATCGACGCATTCCGCGTGATACCCGCTTAGCAAATCGGACGGCAGAGGCCAACGCGAGTAGCGGCTCCATGCGCTAATCCCCTGGCGAACCAATGGCCTGACACTCCACACGTTCATCCGATGGAAGAGCCGGCGGTTGAGACCATAGGGCAACAGCGTCCCGGTGAGATGCCGCGACAACAGCGCGTGATGATCGGCGTGTTCCGCGTGAAGCACATGCTTGACCAGCGAATGCGTAATTGTCGGACATACCGCGTCCGCACGAAGCTCCCAATAAAGATGACCGGTGTTCACGGGACCGTCTGTGATCACGATCTGCCGGGGTACAAACTTTCCATGGGCCACGGTGTCAGCGGCCAGGTGTGACAGATACCCGTACGCAAATGCTTTCGAGCGATCATCATCGGCCGAATCCAGAACGCGAAAGGCCGTCGACCAGTGGTGGCAAAACTGCTTGACACGGCTGAGTCGCTTTCCGACCACGACGTCGGCCGCCATGCTTCCGTAGAGAAACGGGATTCGATGTCGGGCCAGCAACGCCGCCACGCCCGCCGGCAAAAGGCCAAGCTGAGACCAGACGGTATCGGCCAGACCCACGTGCATCGCCGGTCCCCACGCCCACGCGTCATCCACGCAGGTCAAAACGGCGATGACCGCGATAATGAGTACGATCGGTCTTGTCACTACGACTCCCTACACTGCGATCCGCTTCGGAAACTTGTGCGGCTCCCTCCGCGACGGTTGTTCGACTTCCGGCTCGCCTGAACACATCGATCCACTGCCAAGCCCACCCAGGAGCGAGCATGCTCGTCCGAACCAAGCCCCCCCAAGGTACCCCATCACTCGGTGCCGCGTGATTATACCATCGGCAAGGCTGCGGGGCAGTTTTCATACCAAAACAGACGCTTTCGACGTTCAGGGGGTGCAAGACGGAATCGGCGACCGTGGCAAGCGGTAGGGCAGGTCGTTCTTCCGCCGGGTGCCCCATTCTTCGGGTACTCCCGAAGGGTGGGGGACGGACTTCGCATACGAGGTGGTTGACCTGCCTTTACAATGACGCTTCGTCTTTTCTTTGGGTTTCGTTCGTTTGGAAGCGTCACGGAGGAGGCAGGTACACCCCGCGGCAAGGCCGGGGGAACTTCCTGCCCTACGTTGGTGCCGCCCCATGTGCCTTGCACCCACGTACAGGGGCTTTAGCCAACAAGAATGGCCACACCCAGCGTATTTTGCGTTCCGCAAGGGGATGTATTGACATGCCGAGCGCCGGCCAACTAGACTTCCCTACCGTGACGTATGTCTCAACAACGGCGAAATCGTGCTTTCGCATACGGAGTGGCAGATCATGGCCGAAGAATCCAGCCACGTCAGCGTGATTGACGTGAACGATGTAAAACGAATCGAGTTTTCCGATCGAAAAATCCTTGATGAGTTGGTAATCAACGAGATTATGGCTGAGCTGGTCGCGGTTGTCGACAGTGTAGACCGTATCAAGATGCTCCTCGACTTTGAGAAGGTGGATCATCTCTCCAGCGCCGCCCTGGGCATGCTCATCACATTGAACAAGCGTGTGAGTGAGGCTGACGGGCAGTTACGGCTTGCCAAGATTTCTCCCCAGATTTTCGAGGTCTTCAAGATCACCCGTCTGGACAAGCTGTTCGATATACGTAGCACCGTCGAAGAGGCGATGGGCAGTTTCTAGCGAATTGAACCACGACGCGATGCTCCGGTGTGCGTCATCGCTCTGAACACACACCGGTTGTGGTCGTCGAACCCCGCGAAAGACCATGACCGACGTCGACCCGCTCAACGAGGATACGTACTGCGTGTGCAGGTTCTCCAGTTGCCTGGAGAAAGTATGTGCCCCGCAAGAAGACATTCTCCACCGAGTCAGGGATTGTGGATTCAGCGACGCGGAAGTCTTCGCAATCAAGCTCGCCCTGCAGGAAACGCTCACCAACGCCGTGAAACACGGCAACGGCTGCGACCCCGAAAAGGAAGTAACGGTTCGTTACGCGGTGACGCCCGACCTCCTGGTGGTAATTGTTCGAGATGAGGGGGCCGGTTTCGTCCCGGCCGAAGTTCCTGACCCCACCACTCCCGAACGACTCTCCGTGCCCAGAGGCCGGGGCATCATGTTGCTGTGTGCTTACATGGATGAAGTGGAATACCGAGACCAAGGACGCGAAGTCCGGTTTGCCAAACGCCGATCCAAGACCTGACCGCTCCTCTCCGATCCGTCATGGCTGAACCACGAGACACCAAGCCGAATATCGAGAGCCGACAAGTGTTTTTCACAGGCCGCGTCCAAGGCGTCGGATTCCGCTACACCACGCAGGCCGTCGCCCAACGACATGACGTCGTCGGCTTCGTCCGCAACCTGCCGGATGGTCGGGTGGAAGTCGTCGCAGAGGGCATACCAGCCGAGCTGGACCGGTTCATCCAGAACATCGAAAGAGCCATGGAGGGGTTCATTGACAGCCGAACAGAATCACAAACTATTTTTCCAGAGGTGTTTACAGACTTTTCCATACATCGGTGAGGGCCCATCCATCCGACCCCACACGGCCCCATCCAAGGCCAACTGCCTCTTTGGCATAGCTCACCAGGTGTCGTCTGGCACCACTGCACAAAAAGGAAAGTTTCCACTAAGATGTGTGGCCCGCTTCTTGCTGTAACCTTCCGGGTACGCGGCGAAGCGCCGACTGACCGTTTGCCACCATTAGGAGAACGATGCATTGAGAATCATGACCGTAGTCAAACAGGTTCCCGACTCGAACGCCACGATCAAGGTGGCCGACGACGGGAGCGATATCGATCGAACCGGACTGAAGCTGCTCGCGGACCCGTTCGACGAATTCGGGATCGAGTTGGGCGTCCAGCTTCGCGAGAAGCGCGGCGATGTTTCCGAGATCGTCGCGATGACACTGGGACCGGACAAGGCGTCTGAGGCGCTTCGCGTGGCGCTGGCGATGGGCGCGGACCGCGGCATTCACCTGAACGATACCGCGTTCGAATCCCATAACGAGCTGTTCGCCGCGTATGTCATGTCGGAGGCCATCAAGAAAGACGCCGATGACTTCGACCTGGTCCTCTGCGGCAAATACAACATCGACCTGGATGCCGGGGCCGTAGGTCCGGCGCTGGCCGAGTTCCTGGGCTGGCCCCACGTCGGTGCCGTCACCGGGCTGGATATCGCGGAAGATGGTAAAACGTTTACGGCACGCCGCCGCATCGAAGGTGCGGAGGAGGTTCTCGAGGGTGCGTTGCCAGTGGTATTAACCATCGAAAAGGGTCTGGTCGAGCCGCGTTACCCGTCTCTGCCCAACCTGATGAAGGCAAAGAAGAAACCGGTCGCGGTGCTGACATCTGCCGACATTCCCGGCGAAAACGCGAGCGAGTCCGGTACTGATTTTCTCTCCGTGGAGCCGCCGCCGCCGCGTCCGGAGTGCCAGTTCATCGAGGGCGAGCCGGCGGAGATGGCCAAAGAGCTGGCGCGGGTACTGCGTGAGGAGGCGAAAGTCATATAGCAATGGCAAACAACATTCTTGTGTTTATTGAACAACGTGACGGCAAGATTCTGCCGGCTTCCTTCCAGCTGTTGACCCTGGCCAATGAGCTGGCCGGCGCGACCGGTGGACAAGCCGAGGCGTGTCTGGTCGGCTCCGGCGTGGACAGTTTGACCCCATCGGTGGCCGAACACGGTGCGAAGAAAACGTACGTCGTGGATGACGCCGAGTTGGCGATGTATCGGGCGATGCCCTACACCACCGCGGTGTGTGCTGTGATTGCCGAAGCACAGCCGAAAATCGTGCTCGTGCCGACATCAGCCATGGGGCGTGACCTGGCCGCTCGGGTGGCCGCCAGGCAGCGCGCGGCGCTGGCGATCGACTGTATCAAGGTGGCGCTGGATGGCGACGATCTGATCGCGACGAAACCGATGTACGCCGGCAAACTGACCGGCAAGTTCAGGCTCTCCGGCAGCCGGTTGCAGATCGCGACGATTCGCTCCAACGCCTACATGGCCGCAGCACCGCAGCCCGGAACCTCGGCCGATGTCGTGAAGGTGGCGCTATCGCTGTCTGACGCCGACAAACGTCTCACGATCAAAGAGATCGCAGCCACCAGCTCCGGCGTGAAGGATGTCACCGAGGCGGATATCGTGGTGTCCGGCGGTCGTTCGTTGAAATCCGAAGACAATTTCAAGCTGATGTATGACCTGGCGGAGCTGCTCGACGGGGCCGTGGGGGCATCGCGCGCCGCGTGCGACGCGGGCTATCAGCCGCACACACGTCAGGTTGGCTTGACGGGCAAGGTGGTCACGCCCGTGCTGTATATTGCCTGTGGAATCGACGGTGCCATCCAACACCTGGCCGGCATGCGCGGGAGCAAGGTGATCGTCGCGATCAACACGAAGAAGGACGCGCCGATTTTCAACGTGTCGACGTATGGCTGCGTGTGTGATCTGTTTACGCTCGTACCGCTATTGACGGAAGAGATTCGCCGGCTCAAGGGATAGCAGACAATGAGTCCGATCTTCATGACCGTGCTGCTTCTTGCGGGCTGGGGTATTTTTGCCTACTCGGCCATGCGGCGGTGGAAACTGCTCATGGTGGGGGCACCCACGAAGCCGTTGGACCGGTACGGCAAACGGCTCCTGCTGGTTTTCAACTATGCGATCCAGCAGATGCGTATGCGGCGTTATCCGCTGGCCGGCATCGCCCACATGATGATTTTTTCCGGCTTCGTCGTGTTGCTACCGCGCACGTTGATCCTCTGGGGCCGCGGGTTCGATGAATCGTTCCACCTCTGGGTGCTCGATCCGGCCCATGCCCCGGGGCAATTCTACTCGCTGCTGAAGGATGTCTTCGCCGTCATCGTGATGCTCGGCACGTGCGTGTTTGTCTACTATCGGGTCATCAAGCGTCTCAAACGTATGACGCTGAGCACCGAAGGGCTTGTCATTCTTTGCATTATTCTTGTGATGATGCTCGCTGACATCTTTTACGACGGCGCGTCGCTGGTCAAACACGCAAACGCCCCGGCAACGCACAGCCTCGTCATGACACCCCATGAATTCTCCGGCGAGACAAACCATAGCGAAGAGATCTCGCGGGCGGCGGCAACAGACGCGGCGGGCCATGTGACCGGTCCGGTGCCGTGGGTGTGGTATGAACCGGCAGGATCACTCGCGGCGCGGGTCGTGCAGGGTCTTCCCGAGGGCGCGCTTTCCGTCATTGCCCAGCTCGGCTTCTGGACGCACTCGGCCATGGTGTTGCTTTTTCTCAACCTGCTGCCGTATTCGAAGCATTTTCACGTCATCACCGGCATCCCGAATGTGTTTTCTCAAAACCTCGATCCGGTCGGTCGGCTGCCGAAGCTGGAAGACATCGAGGGCATGCTCGAACGCGAAGAAACGCTGGGCATCAAACGCATCGATCAGTTTTCGCGAAAGGCGATCCTTGATTTCTACACCTGTACGGAGTGTGGACGGTGTACCGATCACTGCCCCGCGGCGACGACCGGCAAGAAACTTTCGCCGAAGCATTTCACGATTGACCTACGCAACTTTCTCTACAAGCACGATGAGGCGCTGGTCGCCGCCCACGGTCAAACGGAGAATGGGGAAGGCACCAGTGAACCCACCGAGAGTGATGCCCCGGAACACATGAAAGACCTCGTGGACGGCGTGATTGATCCCGAGGTGCTCTGGGCCTGTACCACATGTCGCGCGTGCGAGCAGGAGTGCCCCCTGTTTATCACCTATGTCGACAAGATCGTCGACATGCGGCGTTACCTCGTGCAGGAACGCGGCGAGTTCCCGAACGAATTGCAGGGGGCGTTTCGCAGCTTGGAATCGGCGTCCAATCCGTGGGGTTTTCCTGCGGAGGATCGGGCCAAGTGGGCCGACGGACTCGATATCAAAACACTGGCGGAACACGGTGACGCGGAGGTGCTTTTCTGGATTGGCTGCGCACCCGCGTATGATGACCGTGCCAAGAAGGTCACGCGAGCTACGGCCGAGCTAATGAAAAAGGCCGGTGTGGATTTTGCCATCCTCGGTCCGGAGGAGCAGTGTACCGGAGACCCCGCGCGCCGCGGCGGCAACGAGTATCTGTTTCAGATGCTGGCCGAGGCGAACGTGGAAACGCTCAACGGTTACGGGGTGGACAAAAAAACCATCGTCACGACCTGCCCCCACTGTTTCAACACGCTGGCCAATGAGTACGCCGACTTCGGTGGCCGGTACGACGTGGTGCATCATTCGACCTTCCTCACCAAGCTGATCCGCGAGGGCAAGCTGACGCCGAAACATCGCGTGGATAAAAGAGTGGCCTGGCATGACTCGTGTTATCTTGGCCGGTACAACGAGGTGTACGACGACCCGCGCGACACGCTCAGAAGTATCCCCGGTCTGACCGTGCTCGAACCGAAAGAAACCCGCGACCGGGGCATGTGCTGCGGGGCGGGCGGCGCACAGATGTTCAAGGAAGAGGAAGAAGGCACCGAGCGTGTCAACATCTTACGCACCGAGCAACTGCTGGAGACGAAACCGGATTGCGTGAGCAGCGGCTGTCCTTTCTGCGCACAAATGCTCACGGATGGGCTGGCCGGCAAAGATCGCGAGGACGTGCCGCAGCTTGACTTCGCCGAGTTGCTGCTGCAGTCGGTGATGGACGAGGAGCCGCAAGCGTAGAGGGCCGCGACAAGGAACGAAACCTGAGCGATACCACGTCCCACTACAGGGACCGTAACCGCCAATCAAGAGGAAAGACGAAAGACATGACCATCGGACGAAAGATCGCACAGTGGACAAACCAGCTTAAATATGAGGACTTGCCGGACAAGACGGTGCATGAGGTGAAGCGGCGCGTGATCGACTCGCTCGCGACGACGCTGGGGGCGTATTCGTCTCGGCCGGCGATGGTCGCGCGGGCCAAGGCGATGTCGGTGAATGATCCGGTGCCGGCCGCCACGGTGTGGGGCACGAACCATTACACGACGGCGGAGCTTGCGGCGTTTGCCAACGGCACGATGGTGCGATATCTCGACTACAACGATACCTACCTCAGTCTTGAGCCGGCGCACCCGTCGGACAACATTCCCTCCGCCGTCGCGGTGACGCAAAACGCGAGCAAGACGGGCAAGGACATGATCCTCGCCACGGTAATCGGGTATGAGGTTCAGTGCCGACTGTGTGACGCGGCCAGCCTCCGCGCGGGCGGTTGGGATCACGTCACGTATGGCGCGCTCTCGACGGCGATGATCGCGGGCAAGCTATGGGAGCTGTCGGAGGACGAGTTGGAACACGCGCTCGGGCTGGCCGGTGTCTGCAACATCACCACACGGCAGACGCGCACGGGGCAGATTTCCGACTGGAAGGCGTGCGCCTTTGCCAACGCCGGTCGAAACGGCGTGTTTGCGGCCGACCTCGCGCGGCGCGGACTGACCGGTCCGAATGAAATCTTTGAGGGGCCGAAGGGCCTGATGAACCAGTGCGACATTCCCGGTGCGGCGGACCTGGTGCTCGGCCGCGACGGCGACTTCATGCTCGACAAGACCTACATCAAGTTTTGGCCGGCGGAGTACCATTCGCAGTCGGCCATCGACGCCTGTTTGCAGTTGCGTCCGCAGATCGAAGGCAAAAAAATCGAGAAGATTCACATCGGCAGTTTTGAGGCGGCCGTGAGTATTATCGGCTCGGAGCCGGAGAAGCTGCGTCCGACCTCGCGCGAGACGGCCGACCATTCCATGTTCTATTGTTGTGCGGCCGCCCTGACCGACGGCGACGTCACCCTGGCGACGTTTGACAATGCCCGGCTCACCGACCCCGTGCTGCTCGATCTGATTGATCGCACCGAGATTGTCGAGATTCCCGAGCTGAACAAGGACTACCCCAAGGGCATCCCGAACGATATCACGATCACCTGTGCGGACGGCACGAAGGTGAATAAGCGGGTGGATTTCCCACGTGGCCACGCCGAGAACCCGATGACCGACGACGAGGTGACGGCCAAGTTCCACCGCATGGCCGACGGCGTAATCTCCGCCGACACGGCCAAGAAAATCCTGGATCAGGCGTGGAAGCTGGACACAATGGCCGACCTGACGCCGCTGTTCGCGTTTGACGTGCTGTAGGCGGATGCGTGCCACCGGCGTCGAACTGATTGATTCCAGATCGAACGCCGGTGACCACCGCGCCTACCATGCCGAGGACGCGTTCAAGGGAAACGCCAGAAGTTCCGGAACGGCTCCGTGAAATCCCGCCAGTCGTCCTCCAACTTGCGCACCGTAAACGGCGTGCCGCACTCCGGGCAGATGCCAAGCAACTCATGCCCCTCCAGATTGTACAGGCAGTTCGTGCATATTTGGTAGTGGGCCGTCTTCACACCTTTCTTGAGTCTGCTTTCTTTGACTCGGAGGGAAACCACGACCGCGTTTGCCACAGCTACAGCACCAAGGCACGGATATGGAGTCAACAGCCACGGCCATTTGCGATGAAACCCAAAGAACAGAAGAAGGCACTCTACGGCCATGCTCCCAACTGTGATTCCGAGGAACGTCCAGCCTAACAGGTGTCGCCGTTTTTCTACAAACGAAGGCATCATCCTGGATATCCGCCACAAATGGTGTCCGGAAGATTGCAACACGCGGAACCGCCCCTTCGCTGTTGGGCCACACGAGGCAATGTTCCTCGGCTGCTCACGAGATTCCCTCCCAGGCACCTCACGCGTTGCGTAGTTTGCATAGTCGCACGGAACCACCAGGCACCGGCCACCGGCGTCGAACTTTTTTGATCGAGTTCGCACGCCGGTGACCACAGCGCCTACAATGCCGAGTTCGTGTTCAAGGAAAACGCCAGAAGTTCCGGAACGGCTCCGTGAAATCCCGCCAATCTTCCTCCAACTTGCGCGCCGTGAACGGCGCGCCGCACTCCGGGCAGATACCGAGGGACTCGTGCCCTTCCAGGTTGTACAGGCAGTTCGTGCAGATGCGATAGTGCGCCGCCTTCACCGCTTTCCTGAGTCTGCGTTCTCTGACTCGGAGCGCAATACCAAACACGAACATCATGCTCATTACGCCGTAGCTCATGAACGAAATCTGCGACGCCCATCGTGAGAAAAGGCCAAAGACCGACACGAGGAGCAGTGTCATACAGTACGCAAGAACAAGACCAACAACCAAGCAGCTAATCCGAAATCGCCGTTTTTCTATGACCGGGGGCATCATCCTGGATATCCGCAACAGGCTCCTTCTTGGGCAAGCGACGGTCGTTACATCGCCGAATCCGAGAACGCTTTCCAGTCTCGCAGCAGACTGGCTATGGAAAACGCCAGAAACGCCGATCGGGGTCGGTGAACTCTCGCCAATCCGTCTCAAGGCCGCGTGCCGTAAACGGTGTACCGCACTCCGGGCAGATACCGAGGGACTCGTGCCCTTCCAGGTTGTACAGGCAGTCCGTGCATATTTGGTAGTGGGCCGCCTTCACACCTTTCTTGAGTCTGCTTTCTTTGACTCGGAGGGAAATCACGAACGCGTTTGCCACAGCTACAGCACCAAGGCACGGATATGGAGTCAACAGCCACGGCCATTGGCGATGAAACCCAAAGAACAGCAGAAGGCACACTACGACCATGCACCCGACTGAGATACCGAGGAACAGCCAGCCAATCCGGTACCGCCGTTTTTCTATGACTGGGGGTATCATCTTCCGGGTATCCATTGCCCATCCGACCGTAACGGCTCGATCCTAAAACTGGCTCCAGAGCCACTGGTTGGTCACCTCGTGGTGGAACATGATCTCTTCGCGTTTGACTCGGCTCCCCAGTTCTTTCGGGCAGCGGTCGGCCGACGCCTGTTTCAGTTCGATGTATTTGCCGTGTACGTTGTCGCCGAGTATCTCCGCGCTGAGCCGGCTCGCTTTGAACAGGCGGATCGCGTCGTGGATGTTGTCGGGGAGAAACCGCGTCCGCGCGCGTTTGCCTTCCGCCTCGGCCGGGTCCGGCAGCGGCCCTTCGAGACCCGCTCTGGCCAGCGCGTAAAACAGCAGATAGGGGCCGGCGTCCGGCGCGACGGATCGCAACTCGACCCGCGCGGACCGCTCATTGCCCAGCGGAATACGGATCATCGAGGCCCGGTTCGTCGCCGAGGCCTTGATCTGATTCGGCGCTTCAAAGTTCGGATCGAGCCGCCGGTAGCCGTTGACGCTGGAGTTCAGCACCAGGCAGATGTCCACGGCGTTGTTGAGAATCCGTTCGACGAACGTCCACGCATAGTCTGAAATCCCATCACGTCCGTTCTTGTCGTAGAACAGGTTTTTGCCGTTTTTCGAGAGGGACATGTTACAGTGCATGCCGTTGCCGTTGACGCCCGCGACCGGCTTCGGCAGAAACGATGCCGTCAGCCCGAACATGCGCGCCACCTGTCGGCAGGTGAGTTTGTAGAGCTGAATCTGATCGGCCGCGACCACCGCGTCGGCATAGCAAAAGTTCATCTCAAACTGAGATGGGGCGACCTCGGGGTGATCCTTTTCGTTGGACAGCCCCATCGCGCGCTGCGCCTCGGCGGCCCGGTCCATGAACTGGCGCAACGGATCCTGCGGCAACGAGTGGTAATAGCCACCGGTCGACACGAACTCGAACTGGCCGTGTTCGTGATAGTGACGCTCGGCATCGGTGCCTTGAAACAAAAAACCCTCGATCTCCGGAGCGACGTGCAGCGTCATGCCTTCGTTTTTGAATAGCTCATCAGTGTAGTGGCGCAGGCGCGAACGGAAATCGTTGGCATAGGGAGAGCCGTCCTGTCCCTGCACCTCACCGAAAACGATGACTTTGCCCGGCCCGAAGATGTCGGCCGGCAGCCAATAGAACGCCGGCCAATCGATCATCAGCTTCAGATCCGACTCGGAGATGTTGGAAAACCCGTGGATCGACGAGCCGTCAAATGTGAGGTTATCGGCCGAGTCGAGCAGGAACTTCTTATCGTAATCCAGCATGTGGAACCGCCCCTCCAAGTCCGAAAAGCAGACGGTGACGGCCTTGATCCGCTTTTCCTCGGCGAGGTACTTCCGACGAGCCTCCTCGACCATGCCCCGATCGACGCGTTCGTGCCGCTGCCGCTTGGCCTCGAGGTTACGCTCCTCTAACTCATCGTAAGGGATTTTCAGGAACTTCCGCAGTTCATTCGTATCCACGTATCGCACCTCCAAACAGCCATAGAAACGACAATAATACTAAGTTTGCACGATAATATGATAAATCATCCGTCAGATCAAGTTAATTCGACTACAATTATGATAAATCGAGCCGCCTGGACCCATATCCTGTGAATTTTGTTGATGTACGGTGGCGTGGGGGGCATGATGAAATCGACGTAGGGCCCTGGAACCATGTTTCACAACTATTGCGACTATGATATCTCCCCCAGAACCGCATGCGTTAGCTTGCGCGGCGATGGAATGCCGAGACTCGCACGAATCCTCGAAACCGCGCGGGCTGAAGCCCGCAGCTCAGGTAGTCGTGGAACTTATGGAACGCGGTACTCATATCGTTGACACGAGCCGTCCCGGCCGATACGGTCCGAAAAAGTGGTGACTGATTTCGGGCCGCAGGTGTGTGGCCCTTTTTTTCTGCCCATGTCACGGGGCGGCAAGCTCACGAATGGGCGATGCCTGGACCTTGCTTACCACCCGGACGCGGACGGGCGTTTGATGACGAAGACGGCTCGCAAACACACCTGCGTATTCGGCCTCGGCTGGGGCGACGAGGGCAAGGGCAAGGTGGTTGATCTGCTTTGCCCCGCGTTCGATGTCGTGGTGCGGTTCAACGGCGGGGCCAACGCAGGTCATACCGTTTGCGTGGGCGACGAGAAGTTTGCGTTGCACCTCCTCCCGATCGGCGTATTACACGACACGATGACCAGTGTGATCGGTCCTGGTGTGGTGGTGGACCCTGTCCAGTTGATATCCGAAATGGATGGACTTGCCGCACGCGGTATTGATGTGGGTGGGCGGCTCAAGATTAGCGATCGCGCGCATTTGGTCCTTCCGTATCACAAGCTGGAAGATCAACTTGGGGAACACCAAGCCGGTGGCGATAAAAAAATCGGCACGACGGCACGCGGCATCGGCCCCTGCTACGCCGACAAGATGAAACGCACGACGGCTGTGCGGTTTACCGACCTGATTCATGATCCCGATCTTGGGCAGCGCGTTCGGTCGATTGTCGAACGGCGGCGGTTGATGCTACGCGCGGTGTTCGGCGACGACGGCGGTCTCGATGCCGACGCTGTGATGGCGGATGTCATGGTGGCCAAGGCACGGCTCACCGATCTCATCTGCGATACCACCTCGTTCTTGCACGACGCCATGGACAAAAACAACACGGTACTCTTTGAGGGGGCAAACGGCACTTTGCTCGATGTCGACCACGGCACCTATCCGTTCGTGACTTCGAGCAGCACGGGACCGCACGGGATCGGCAACGGGGCCGGGGTGTCGCCGGCGATGATCTCGTATGTCATCGGGACGATGAAAGCCTACGCCACGCGCGTCGGTTCCGGACCGTTCGTGTCCGAGCTCACCGACGATACGGGTGACCGCATCCGCACGCAGGGTCATGAATTCGGCACCACCACGGGGCGACCACGGCGATGCGGGTGGTTTGACGCGGTAAGCGGTCGGCACGCGGTGCGTCTCACCGGCACGACCGACATCGCGTTGATGCACTTGGACACACTCGGCGGCTTTGACCGGGTGGGGATCTGCGTGGCCTACCAACTTCATGGGAAAAACCTCTCGGCACCACCGGCCCATGCCTCGCAGCTTGAGGCGGCCGAGCCGGTGATCGAGTTCATGCCGGGTTGGGCGGGCGATCTTCGCTCGGTGCGATCTTTTGAGGACTTACCGCAGCCAGCGCGTGACTATATTGAACGTATCGAGGGGCTGTTGGGCGCCCACGTGTCGATCATCGGGATCGGCCCCGAAAGGTCGCAGGTGCTCCTCCGCGGGCCTCTGCGTGACTTCATCCCGTCTCCAGAGACGACGACCGCGTAAACGAACCACTATGACCGAGCCACCTCTCGACGTGCCACATACCGTAGGGCTCACGCCCGAACAGTTGCCTCGACATATCGCGATCATCATGGACGGCAACGGTCGGTGGGCGAAGGAGCGGGGGTTGCCGCGCGTGGCCGGGCATGAACGCGGGGCCACGACCGTCCGCAAGATCGTCACTCACTGCGCCCGACTGGGTATCGACACACTCACGCTATTTAGTTTTAGCACGGAAAACTGGAAGCGGCCGGAGGATGAAGTCGAGTTTCTGATGGGTTTGTACGCCTGGTACCTTGTCGCCGAACGAGACACGATCATGTCCAACAACGTGCGTTTTCTTCACCTCGGTCGGCGAGAGGAACTTCCTGAGAACGTACTGAGGGAAATGGATGAGACCGTCTCGATGAGCGCCGACAACACGGGGCTGAGGCTTTGCCTCGCGCTGAATTACGGCTCGCGTGACGAGATCATCGATGCGGTGCGCAGCATCGCCGCGGACGTACGGGCCGGCACGCTCGATCCGGAGCGCATTGATGAGTCGTTGATCTCCGGCTCGCTCTACACGGCCGGTTTGCCCGACCCGGACCTGCTGATCCGTACCGCCAACGAGCGGCGCATCAGCAATTTTCTTCTCTGGCAGATGAGCTACACGGAGATTCATATTTGTCCGGTGCTCTGGCCCGACTTCACCGGGCAGCATCTCAATGAAGCCGTCCAGGACTTCGCCCGGCGCGAGCGGCGCTTCGGCGATGTGGAATCACCCACGACTTAGCACGACCGTGATGGTGCCGTTGTAACGGTCATGCCGGTCCGTAGCGCGCCGGGTGACCGCGTCTCTTGCCAAGGCGTCGAAAATGTCGGAAAATCCGGCCCGAAGTCGTACGGCAACCTACTCCGGGAGCAAAATGATGGGACTGCTTGATGGCCGCAAGGGGCTTGTGTTTGGAATCGCCAATGATCGCAGCATTGCTTGCCACATTGGTAAGGTGGCGATGGACGAAGGGGCGACGTGCGCGTTTCCCTACTTGCCGGGAGAAAAAAATGAACGTCGCGTCAACAAGGCGCTGTCGGGCGTGGGTGTGACCGACCCGTGGATGCTGCCGTGCGATGTCTCCTGTGATGATGATCTGGACAAGACCTTCGCCGCGGTGAAGGAGAGGTTCGACACGATCGATTTTTTAGTTCACTCGGTGGCCTATGCGGATCGCACCTATCTCAAGCCCGGCATGTTTGCTGAGACACCCCGAGAGACGTTTGCGCAGGCACTCGACATCTCCGCCTATTCGCTGGTGTCGATGGCGCGTCGGGCGAAATCGCTGATGCCGCGCGGCGGCTCCATCATCGCCATGACCTACTACGGTAGCGACAAGGCCGTCCCCGGCTACAACGTGATGGGAGTCGCCAAGGCGGCCCTCGAAGCGTGTACGCGCTATCTCTCTCTCGAACTCGGTGCATACGGCATTCGGGTGAACACGATCAGCGCCGGACCGGTCAAGACATTATCCGCGATGGCCGTCGGCGGCATCGACGAGATTTTTCAGTGGGTGGAACAAAAAGCCCCGCTCCGTCGCAACATCGACGCGAACGAAGTGGGTAAGACGGCCACCTATCTCCTGAGCGACCTGTCCAGTGGCGTCACCGGTGAGAACATCTTTGTAGATGCCGGATACAACACCGTCGGGTTGTAAGCGGGACAAACCGTCAGTTCACCGACGAAGTGTCGGAGTATGACACAAAGCTCATTCCACTCTCTGCGGCTATGTTGCGCGATATGGTGCTGGTCGTTTTGTCGACGTGACCACAGAGCACGCTGGCTGCGGCCACGACCACAACGATTACCAACCCCAGAAGAACCGCGTATTCCGTAGCCACGGCACCGTGTTGATCGCGACGGATTCGCCGAGCCCACCCACGTAATCCTTGACCTGTGTGGTTCATCACTCTCGTTCCCACGCATCGCCCGTTCCGTTGGCTTCCCCGTGAGCCGTGGATGACTCGGGCGGTTACCATATCATTCGCACAAAGGCAAACCCGATCAACCCGGCAGGAGAAAAAACCGCGAAACTCGCTCACGTGTGATAACTATGCGGCACCCCGGCGTGAACAGGATTGATTATCCGACGCTCGGTCCATAGGTGACCAAAACCGTCGGCGGGTGCCTCCCTTTCATGGAATCATTCTTTGCCTCAAGGCAAAGGGTGGGGGAAGAAAACGGAGGGATAACGATTTGGGCGGCGAACGGAGTATTTCATGCGAAGTCTGCCTGCCTGTGCGAGTACGCACGCAGACAGGTCCCCCACCCTTCGGGAGTACTCGAAGAAGGGGGGCACCCGTTGCCAAAAAGATTTGCCACGCCCTCGGGGAGTGTTCCGAGCCGTTGCACGTTTACTGAAAGTGCTCTACGGGAACAGGTGAATCTGTACGTTGACAAATTCGAAGTCGTCGATGTCGGTGTTGCTCGGTTTGGCGATCAGGTCGATCGTATTCGTGCCGGCGCGAAGTATGTTCGGATCAAAACGCGCACGAAAATCACCAAAGCTACCATCACGCGGTGCGCGTTCCAGCTTATCGTCCAGCATGATGCCATTGATGAAGAGCGAATGCCCCCGCTGCACCCCCTTGGCCATCAGCCGCACCTCGGCCCGACGAAAGCGCCGCGCTAGCTGCTCGGAGGTAATGACAAACTCCGAACCGTACTCCGCACCTTCGGTTCGCTTCTGGAACCGGCTGTTGATTTTTCCGTCGAACCGATTGTCGCCGAGGTGGTGTACCTCGGGCACGGCTTCCGTAGAGAACACTACGCCACGGTCGGACCGTAGGTCAAAATCCACATCCAGCACACTCTGCCGCAACGCCGTCGAGTCGACATTCAGAGACTCCGGCACATACCCTTGCTGAGCCGCCGACAACGCAAAAAACGGCGGCAGCTCCGGCGTCCAAAGATAGTAGAACCCATCTCGGTCGGTCTGTGCCAAGATCGGTGCCCCATCCGGCACGTCCAGACGCACCGTCGCGCCGACGAGCGGCTTGCCGGTATCGGCATCGCGCACCACGCCGGCAATCGTACCGAAGGCGTCATCCGGCCGATCGGGAATCGTCGGGTCATCGTTCGAATACATCGGCAGGTATCGGTAATACACTTCGAGCATCAACGTACACAGCGCGGTCTGATAGACACGGCCACCAAGCTCGGACCATTGATTACCCTGCGGATCCCAACTGCCCGCGGCTTGATCGTCTTTGCGCTGATGCGCGACCAGTTCGCGTTTCAACGCGTTATTCCACGTGGTCCATGCCGGTCCCTGATGCTGAAAGAGCGCAAGCGAAGCGTAGTACCAGAAGTAGGTGTCGGGGTTGCGGTCCCAATCGGGAAGGTGCTCCAAGATATAGTCGGCCGACGCCTGCATGATCGGATCAGCGGCGGTCTTGCCAAGGATCTGCTGAACGAACATCGATTCCGCCGTCATGCCGGGCGAAGCCTGTTGGTCCGGACGAAAGGGATAGAGACCCGGCTGGTCGGGATCACTCACCCGTTCGAGCCAATCAGTGCCAACGTCAAATGCATCTCGCGGCACAGGCAGACCGGCCGTCGACGCACTCTTCATGGCCATCATCATCCAACCCAGCACGGATGTGTCACTCGCCTGCGTCGGATCGTATTGCCATCCGCCTTCGTGACGACTCCGCGCGGCGTGGATAAACCGAAGGGCCCACTCGACTGGTTCGCGCAGGCGTTCGTCATCCGTCATTGCCAACGCCTCGGCGAGTGCGATGGTCGCGATGCCCTGCGTGTACATCGTTTCATCGCCGCGCAGATCTCCGTTCGGAGCCTGCTGCGCAAGCAGCCAATCAATGGCTCGACCGACGGTAGCTTCATAGGGTCCGCCTGAATCTTGCGTGTGCCCGGCCCCGAGAAAGCAGAGCGTCGCCAGCCCGGTTAGGGCCACGTCGGCGTGAATCGGTTGGGTGTGGTCACAACCACCGCACCGCTCATCAAACACGCGAATGTTCCAAAACCCCTCTGCGTCTTGGTGCTGCGCAAGCCATTTCAGCGCAAGCGCAACGGCCGCCTCCGTCGCCTCACTACCGCCCATGCGCTCGACGATTTCCATTTTGTTCGGCGCGCTGCGTTGCAAAAAAGCGTTCTCCGGTGGCGATTCCTCGGGCGACAGTTCGAGGTCCAGCTCCATGGGTTTCTGATCATCGGGAATGTCCACCGGTATCGTAGCGACATACGAAACCGGCTTGACCGGAGCCAGATCATCCGGAACCGTCGGAGTGGGGAAGAAGGAGGTGTCGGGCGCAACGGCAACCTCCTCGCGCGACAGCTCAACATCAACATGGGGCCGGTGCACTTCACGCACGGCTTGACTCAACCACGAATCGACGTCGGCGCGAAGATCCGCCATCGCGACGCGCTCCACCGGCTCTTTGGATTCGAACGTCTGGGCCTCCCGAGCCTCCTCCACCGGAGGTAGCTCAATCGCCTTCCGCTCGGGCCACACCGACGCCGCAAGCGCGGCTGTTGGCTTGGCGAGTGGCACAAACGGGATGTCTTTGTCCAACTCCCCCCCACGCCGCACCGAAACCATCAACGCCTCTCCCACGACGGACGGGGCTCGAACGGGATCCATCCGGTCGAAACGCATCTCGGATGGCTCGACATGAACGGGAAGCGTTTCTGCTCGGATCACCTCGGGCCGGACCGTCGGATCAACTCGAACCGCTCCCTCGGTCGCCCGCGCCATCTTCACCAACTCCTGCGGCGTGGACACGTCGGCGGGCTCGGCGCTCGACGGTGTGATGTCGACAGCGACCTCCGGTCTCGTCACCGTGGCTGAAACCGGGATCGCGTCCGACGCTTGGGCGAGTGACGACCCGGCCAACGAACGCCCGACATCCTCTGCTGATTCGGTCGCCTCCGGCTGGATGTTGGCAAACTCGTCCGGAATGGGCCCGGACCCTCCATGAGACGTGATACGCAATGGAGGCACCGTCCGCGTCCGCTCCGAGGGATCAAGCCGAATCTCCGCGACATCCGGGAGTTTTTCCGCCGTGGCCGTCGCGAGTGGAAAGCCGGGTGCGGGAGGCAGATCGGAGGTCGGCCTGGGCACGGAAAGATCATCGACCACACGAGCCTTTGGCACCACGGCGTCACCCGCGACAACCCGCTCGATCAACCCCTTGCGCATCACAGGCAACTGATCGAGCCGCGCTAGTTCCACCGCAACGGATTGGGTGGGTTGTGGCTCGGCGGTCACCACGACTTCGGGACGCTTGACGTCTTCGACCGGGGTCTCCGACGGCGACACTTTCCGCGTGGATTCTTGGCGGCTCACGCGCAACGATTCGGTCGGCGTCGACAGCGACACCTCAGCCGAGGGCGGCCGTAATGCTTTCGGCTTGCTCCACGCTCTCGATTCTGACTGCCAGGTTGCGCCGGCGTCGGCCAGTGTCATTTCCACATCTGGTGATGGGTCCACGGGCACGACTTGATGTGACACTTCGAGTCGCGCCTCACTCGCCTCCACGGGACGCTCTTTCGGTGTTTCGGCACGCTCGAACGATGGTGACGCGATCATGGGAGATTCCAAGGTGGTCAGACCGCCCGTAATCTGCGCGGCGACCTCTTGGCCGGTGGCCGGCGACGCGAGTGCGATCTGAATCCTACCGCGACGGGAATACTCTCCGGCAATGCTGGCCGTCACCCCCCAGATCGTGAGCAGCATCACCAACACCAGATGCGCCAGCACCGAACCCAGAAGGCATCGCATGAGCAGGCTGAGCCTCCGCTCCCCGGATCGACGCATCAGCGTGAACAGAAGAACTGCCAGAGTGAAAGCCGTCAGCATCCACAGCAGGTTTGGCCAGATCGCCGACCAAATCGCCGCCCAACGGATCGGCGCTCTCTGGATCACCTCGGAATCCACAAACACTTCTCGTGAGATCGTGTGATAGAGTTTGTATTCGCGCGGCGAATCTCTCTCCGCGATCGGATCGCCGACACTTCGATCGGAACTGAAATACAGATCGAAGCCACCGTGTCCCACGCTCGGGTCGAGATCATGGAAGGCCGAGTTGACCGTCTCACCCAGGTTGTGAGCGGCTTCGAGCAATCCCTCCAGACGGCGGGATCGGTAGAGATCAAACCCACCCCGTCCCCCTGCGCGATCCGACGCGAAATAAAGGAAATCCCCGACCGGACTGACGGCCGGGGCACCTTCGTTGGCCGGCGTGTTGAGCGTACGAAGCGGGCGGGCGGACCCGACGCGCTGTCCGGTCACCGCGGAGACATACAGATCGTACGTCCGCTCGAATGAATCTTCGTGCAGCGTCGCCGACCGGGCCTGTTCACCCAGCTCGTCTTCGGGCGGCGGGCGGTTCGACGAAAAGTACAAGAGGTCACCATCCGGCGTGGGCGCGGGGGCGTAGTCATTGAACGGTGAATTGACCGCGGCCCCGAGATTGATCGCCTCGTCAAACTCGAACGCCTCTCCGCTATGGCGATACGACACCCAGAGATCATAGCCGCCGATGCTCCCCGCACGATCGCTATAGAAATAGAGTGCGCGGCCATCGTTCGAGAGTACAGGACCAAGATCATCACTGTCCGAATTGACGGCGGTCAACGCGACCGGCTCGGACCATCCGGAGGCCGACTTGCGCGCGTAGTAGATATTCGCGGGATGACCGTGATCGCGGCGCGAGAAGAGCAGCGTCAGTCCGTCTTCGGTCACAAACGGTACGTGATCCGCCGCGAAGGCGCGGGTCAGGTCGGGCCTGTACCGGGGCGGCTGCCAAAGAATTTGACGAATCGCGGCCGCATGGGTGGGAGCCTTGATGGTATCCGCATCCGTGTAAAACACGCGCTGCATCGGCCACAGACGCCACGCAATCGTGCCGCCGATCCCCAGCAGCAGCACCAGACCCACCACGATTAACGATCGCCTCATCATGTCACCTTGTGTTCATGGTCGGCGGACCACGCCATGTGGCCTCATGGTGCGGCGGGGTTCCCGCGTCGGAGGTGCGCCTCGGAATAGGGAGACTGTTCCAAAGCCATCAGCCCCGGCTCCCGCCCTTTCAAATGATGATCGAAAAAAGCCCACACATAGGCACGGATGATGTTGATCAAATGCGCCGGATCGACTTCCGGCTTCTTTTTACGAACGGCCACAGTGCTTCGGTCAAACCGCTCACGCAACAACGCCAAATCCTCAAACGACACATGGTTGACCCCCTCAACCACAAGCTCCGCCACATCCGCATAACGACCCAAAAAGTGCATCCCCGCGTGCTCATGTTCCGCCTTGCCCACGATTTGCAACCACGGTTTTGTCATCTGCATGGGAATCTGCGCCGGATCTTCAACACGTCCATCCAGGGCGACGCCGGCCACAAACCGATCCTCCGCAAGCAGCGCGCGCGCCGCCGCCCAGCCACCGTAGCCATGACCCCACACGCCGATCTTGTTGACGTCGAGTCGCCCCGAAAGAAAGAAGCCCGGGTCCTCGTCCCGACGCACAAGGTCGTCGGCCACAAAACGAATATCCGCGATCCATGTCGGAAGATAAGAGGTCATCGCCCGCTGCCGCGTGTTCTTGTTGGCGTAGCCGTTCGCCCAGATCCGATCGGAGACAAAACCCTGCTTCGGAAAAGATGCGGCGGCCGAGGCGTAGGTGTGGTTGATCCCGACTACGACGTAGCCATGACTGGCGAGATCAGTTACCAGCGAGTGATAATTTTCGGGAAGGGAGAAGATATCCGGTGAATAGATGACGACCGGATACTGCTCCGTTCCAGGGAGCACCGGTGCGTCCCGGAAGGCGCGCGTGATCACGCTGCGTTCAAAGCGCTGCCACAGGTGACGTAGCTTCGCCCAGACGATGGCACTGAGCGAATCCATATACAAAGCCCGGGCTGCGCGCGGTGCCACCTGCGCGGGATAGTAGATGGAAGCCACCCATCTCCGCCGGTCGCTCGTTTGAACGGTAAACGGCTCGTCACGCGAGGTGTCTTCGAACAGCAGTTGGCGCACACCCACCTTCAACGAACCCGTTGTTTCGGGAAGGAAAAATCGCCTGGGGGTCTGATGGGGGTTCGGTGTGGGTGGGGTCGCATGAGCCGACGGCGTAGCGCCAACCCACGCCAGAGCCATCAGCGCCGCACGAGTGACATGACCGAAGCCTCTCAACAGCTAATCCCCTATGACCGTATCCAAAAACGGCTCCTGAACCCCGGCACGTTTACAAATATCGAGCACCGTGACGATGTTGGCATAGGCCGTTACACGATCACCACGCACGGTCACCTTCTGTTCCGGATTCGCAGCCACGGCCTGGACCACCCGCTGCTCCAGGGCGGCGGCCGTGACACGACGCCCGCCAAGCAAAATCGAACCGTTCTCGTCGACGTTGACGACCATCTCTTGCAACATCGAGCTGATGGGCGCGGCGGACGCCGCAAACGGAAGCGCGATTCTCATTTCCCGCTCGGTCTGGTGAAACGTCGTAGCCACCAGAAAGAAAATCAGCACCAAAAACACCATGTCGATCATCGGCGTCATTTCGATCGACAAGCCGTCAGCCTCTTGCGGCTTCGCTTTGATGAGCATGGTTACGGCTCCTTACGCGCTCACGGCGGCCGCTGCCGGGTTCGAAGACGTTTCACTCACCGCCTGCAACTTCGGCGCATGCAACGCCCTTTCTCCGACACGCCCCCCGTACGTTTCCACAAACGCTACCGTTTTTGCATCAAGGTCATGGACCAGACGTTCTATTTTCGTGGTGAAGAAGTGGTACGCGATCAAGACGGGGATCGCCAACATGAGACCGGCCGCCGTGGTAATCATCGCCTGATAAATGCCCTTGGCGAGAACTTCCGTCTTCCCCAACGCCTCGCCGGAAGTCGCCACCGTCTGAAAAGCGGCAATCATGCCGAAAATCGTCCCGAGCAAACCGAGCAACGGCGCAATAGAGGCAATCACCGCCAGCGCACGCAGGTTCTTTCGCAGTGTAAACACCACGCCCTCTCCCGCCTGGACAATGTATTTTTCGATCACGTCGATCGGCTGGCCCATTCGCTTGAGTCCGGCCGCAAACACCGTCGCGATCGGGCTGCCGTCGGTATCACAGTACGAAAGCGCCTTGCTATAATCACCGTCTCCTTCTTCCAGGTGTTCATTGAGTTGAGCCAAAAACAAAGGCGGGATCACTCGCTTGCGACGAAGGCTGACCCACCGCTCGATCACGATGGTCAACGCCACCAACGAACAAAGACCGATGGGAATCATAACCGGACCGCCTTTGATGGCGAGATCCCAGACGGAACCCACTTGCACGGCCGCGTCCGTCACGTTGACCGACGCGCCCTGCCCCAGCGCAGCCCGCGCGAACCCAAGCACCGCCACCACCAAGATAACTCTCATCGCCCCATACTCCTATCTGTGTTGACCCGTGCCCACACGCTACGACCCCGGAACCGACGCCGTCGCCAGCGCATCGAGCTGCTGCTGTGCCATCTCCGCCCACCGGGACTTCTGATCGACCTTCGCCACTTGCTCAAACTGCTTTCGTGCCTCGGCCACCTTGTTCAGCTTGACGAAACAACGCCCCGCCTCAAACAACGCGGCCGCACTCCACTGCGGATAAGCGTAGAGAATGTCCACCTTGAGCAACTCGGCCGCCGCGGCCGCATATTTCTGTTGCGCAAAAAGACATTCGCCAATCTGAAACTGCGCCCGAGCGGCGGTGGGCCCTTGATGTCGCTCGATGACCTGCTGGTACGTGCGGATCGCCGCATCTTGGCGCTGTTGGTTTTCTTGCGCCCATCCCAACCCAAATCGCGCCTGGTACCACTGATCGCTGTCCGCGTGTGAGTCGAGGTAGGTTTTAAACACGCGCTCGCTCCGGCTGAACTGCTGGAGCTTCGCATACGCCTCACCCAGCCGCAGCATGCTCGGTGCTGCTACGTCGTCCGTCGCAAATTCCTTGATCACACGCGCCAGATGTTTCACCGAGCGCTCGAACTGTCCGAGCTTGAAAGCCGATTCGCCGGCGTAGAACGCCGCCGACGCCGTAAGCTGATCTCCTCCCGCACCGGTGAGGTACGCCTCGAACAGAGACACTGACTCCGCAAAACGACCCAACTCAAATTCACACACCCCGAGTCGGTACGTCGCCTGCGCCATCACGGCCGCAGGGACTTCGCCGGCGTCACCAGACTCTCTGATCCGTCTCAACAGCCCCGCGGCTTGCTTAAATCGCTTCGCCCCGCTTTCGATACTCGCCAGCTCGAGCAG
The DNA here is from genome assembly GCA_024278775.1 of Planctomycetota bacterium. The sequence continues at coordinate 21,557 of JAJRSP010000003.1, read as the reverse complement.
CGCGTGCAACTCATAGTCGCGAGTCACTCCCTGCTCGATGAGTTGGGCGTACGCCTTTGCCGCTTCATCCGTTCGGCCCAACTCGCGAAGGCACCACGCCTTCTCGTACTGCACCGCAGCCAACAACGACGGTTCCAGCGCCGCCGCCGAAGCCACCGCGCGATCCACCGCCCCAACAGCCTTCTCATACTTGTCCTGACGAGCGAGCGCAATCGCCAACTGCGCGCGGGCCGCCGGCGCGGCACCCGTGGCACCATAGTTCGACAGGTAGGCCGTAATGGCCGTTTCGGCTTCGGCGAACCGTTTGGAGGCCATGAGCGCCTTGATGCGCTGATAGGCGGCCCCGGACCGGAGTTCATCATCGGCCGGCGAACCCGCGGCCTTGCCGTAGAGCGTGTTGGCCTCGTCGTACGCGCCGCGGTGCATGGCCAGCGCCGCAAGATGGTTCAGCGCATGCGGGGCAAAACGCGACTCATCATCCTCAGCCAGAAGCATCCGAAACACCTTCTCCGCTTCGTCTCGGCGTTCCAGCATCACCAGCGACTGTCCCTTTTCGAAGAGCGCCTGCAGCCGATGGGGGCTGGAAAAGTCAAAGCCGAGCAATTCGTTGTACACGGAAACCGCCTCTTCGGGTCGCTCCTGACGTTGCAGCGACAGGCCGAGCTTGATGAGCGCATCATCGGCACCGGGTTGATCTGTCCCGGCTTGGAGAAATGCACGAAGCTCTTTCTCGGCCTGCTTCCACTCGCCGCGCCGAAAATGAATGTCTCCCAACGCCAGGTGAGACGCCCCGAAGATGGCGGCATCATCCGTGTGGCCGCTCACTTCTGCCAGATACGGCTCGGCCTCATCAAGGCGACCGAGTCGATGCAAGGCGGGGCCGAGACGCAGCTTCGCCTTGGCCGACTGTGCATCCTGTTCACTTTTTGAGAGATACTGCCGGTAGTCATCCACGGCTTGTTCATACCGACCGGTGAGAAAATCGTTTTCTCCCACGAGGAATATCAAATCCACAGCGTCCGCATGAGATGGGTATGTCGCCAGAAACAAACGAGCGTATCGGAGACTCTCATCAAATCCGCGCCGCTGGTGTTCCGTCATCGCCAGAAGCCGCAACGCTTCCGCAGCCAGATCATGATCGGGGAAACGTTTCCGAAACGTGTTGAGTGCTTCGATCGCTCCGTCAAAAGACTTCATACGAAGCCGGGCGATGGCCAGATCGTACCACATCTCTGCCAGCAATGCGCTCTGCGGATATGACTCAACCGCCTTGGTTAAACGCGCGTTGGCCTTATCGAAATGTTCGAGACGAAGGTCGCACTTGGCACGCCAGTACTCGGTGCGATCGCGCAAGTCGGCATCCGCCTGACCCGCCTTCTGAAAGAAACCGGCCGCCGCCTCGAAGGCTTCTTGTTCAAACGCCACACGCCCGCGAAGCAGCGCAGCGCGGGGCACGATCTTGCTCTGACCAAACCGATCGAGCAGCGTATCGAGCACCAAGGCCGCTTCTTTCCGCTCACCTCGTTGACGGTGCAGCACACCCAAGCCATATAATGCCTCCGGCGCGTACTTGGTCTTCTTGCGTTGGAGCAGCGCTTGATATTGGCGTATTGCGGGCTGACTCGATTGACCCTGCTCGTAGCATTGCGCCAGAAACAGACACGATTGATCGGCGAACGGTCCATCCGGATCAAGCTCTAGCACACCGGCGAACAGCTTGCTGGCCGCCTCGTAACCCTCGCGCGCCATCTCGGCCAACCCGCCGAAAAACTCAGCCCGCGGTCGATTCGGACTATCCGGCCACTGCGAGCCAAAGCGTGTGGCCCACCCCGCCGCCTCGCCGTAGCGCCCCAACAGGTACAACGACTCCGTCGCGCCCACGGCCGCCTCATCAGCCAGGGCATGCTTGGGGTGTTTCCGGGCACCCGCTTGAAAGAACTTAGCGGCCGGTTCGTACTGCTTCAACGCTAGATGCGACTGACCCAGCATCGTGGCGACTTCGGCGGCAAACTCGAAGTCAGACGCCGCTGCGACAGGCGTCAACTGCTCGATCGCTTCGGCGTACTGCTTCGTACGGAACAGACACACGCCCAACCCATACTGCGCAAGCGGTGCGCGATCATGGTCACTGTGATCGGAGAGAAACCGGCGATACTCCGTAGCGGCCAGGTCATACAAACCGCGATTCAACAAACCGTTGCCGGCAAGATAGCTGCGCAACGCCGGATCGTATGAGTCAGCGCCGTTCGCTCGCGCATTCGCCGACGGCAAAGCAGCGGCAAGAAGCACGAACACAGAGACCACGCCTGTTGACCTAACGAACCCATAGCGATTCATATTGGCCAACCTCCTTTCGACAGCGGTAGGGATTGGACGTTCGATTCTATCACTTGGTAAACCAAGCCCGTCTTCGTGGCGAGTGTACCCGATCCTGAACGACAGAGCCAAGGGTGAGGAACGCCCCTTGGCCGCGCACTCCGGAGGCGCACAATTCACATGGCCTCCGAAACAGGTCGGGGTGACTTCAACCGATAGACGTAAGGAACGACACTACCTCATGACTCAAACCACGTGGAGAAAACCAATCAATCGCGATCGTGCCTTTCGGCGACATGGGCCGTTTCGTCGGTTTCGCTTTCCACAACCGCCAACGAGGCCTTCAATGCCTTGGCGACATCAACCGCGACTTGTGAGTTTTCGGATTCAACCGTCTGCGGTCCCGCTTCGATGACTACCGAAACTTCGGCCTCTTCCGCGGGAACGTTCGGTGCCACGGTTGTGATTTCAACAGTCCGACCCTCTGGAGTTGTCGGCTCTGCGTCGGCTCTCCCGACGAGATAGACTTCGAACGAACGAAGCTGATCCTCCACGGCGTGGGACTTCTCTTCGAAAACCCGGGCGAGGTCTTCCATAGAAACGGCCTTGCCTTCCAAGTCGGCCGCCCCCTTGATGAGCCCGAGAACGTGCGTCTCAAGAGTCGCGCGCGCCTCGGCGTCACCCAGCTCTTCCGTCATCCGGTCACGCCACGCCTCGGCACGATTGCGGATCTCAGCCGCTCGATCACGGTAGGACTCGGCCTCGTCCCGCAGGGTGTCCACCTGTTCGCGTAGCGACTCCAGCATGGCCTCTTGGGATTCCGCCTTCTTACGGATATCGCGGATTTGCTTACGAATCTGCCTCCGGGCCCGTTGGACACCCACACGAGCTTTTTCACGAAGCTCCGCCACTTCACCTCCCAGTTCAGCCTGCACCTTGGCAAGCTCTCGACGCACCAACTGTTGCGCCTTCGTGATCGTGCGACGCACCGCGGCGGACTTCCGATGCTTCTTACAATCCGCACATGTCCCCCCCCCGGCGGCACCGTGTTGACACCCGTCTTTGCCGTTCTTACATCCGCGTTTTTCGTGGCACCTACGCGCCGCGTCGGCGTGTCGCCCTTTCGGACCTGGAGCCCAGCCACCCTCGGCGTGCCCCCATCCGCCTCTCGGTCCGATCGGCGGCCCCGGCATGAAACGCGCGTGCGTCTCTCTGCCATCGATCATCCGCAAAAAGGCTTCGAATAAATCATGTTGATGGTCGGTGGCCTGTATTTCGATCGAGTCCTTCCCCGGACGTACCAGAATCGGCACGTCATCGAGTGCCATCAGCGAAGTGAAGGCCTCAAGCTTCCCACCGGGCAGCTCATACGTTCGCCATGACATGTGATCCGCGCCGGGCCAAGGCGCTCTCGGTGCGCGAGGAGCTCTGGGGGCGCGTGGCGGCCACGGCGCATCGGGTCTTGGCGGATCTGCAAAAACGTGTGGGCCCATCCGTCCGCGGAGACCGGGGTGCCCATGATCGTCACCACGCCCGCGCTGACCATGCCTACGCTCGCCGCGTTCGTGATCACCGTGGTGGTCGGGTCCGCCATGCCCACACTCACCGCACCGGTGGTCGCCGTGTTCGCGCTCGGCGCGGTCACGTCTTTCGCGGCGATCGTGCCTGCGATGCTCGCGCGGTCTCCGATCTCCGGGGCCTCCATTTCTCTCCAACGCACGCATCAGATGTTCGAGCTGCCTTTCCAGTCGCTCCATCCGCTCCTCGATCTCGCCGTTATCGTCACCGCGATCACCAACCAGGCGAACCTCTACCACGCCATCACCTCTGGGTTCGTCGACGGCCAGATGAACATCACTGGTGGTCTGACTTTCGATCAGCCCGCGCGGGCTCTTCTCGTTGGGGCATGATTGTGCCGGCGACGCCAGCCACCCCATCACCGCCACCGCCAGTGCCAACACCACACCCGGTGCCGATAGCCCCGGCTTTACCCTGTTCGTCATTACCATGGTCAGTCTCCTCGCAAAACGTTTGGCTCGCCCAGACGTCATTCCTACGGTCATCGCGGGCCACACCCGCGGCTCACCGCTCAAGTATTCTCTCGTCCGCAACAGTGTCTGCGCATAGATGCGCCGCTCCGTCGGTCTCAGCGTCGTCACCCAGGCGTCACAACAATTCTCTGCTTCCGCATGAAGCCGGCTGCGCACCCACCAGACGATCGGATGCCACCAGTACAGCAGACCGACGAACGTATCGGCCCACACCACCAGGTGATCGCACCGGCGCAGGTGTGCCAGCTCGTGACACACGACAGCCTCACGACCGGCGTCGTCAAGCTCGGCCCAGAGCCGGCGCGGCAAGATCAACCGCGGCCAACACCCGCCCGACACCATCGGAGACACCCGGTCTTCCACCATCAACACGACCGGCACGCGACGGAGCCGCATCCGCTTGGCCGCTCGCAGTACGAGGCGCCGCACCGACCGATCAGCCGGCGAAGCCGCGCGCATCCGGACGGCCAACGCCACCAGTCGGATGACACAGATCAACCCCAGCGCCGCGACGCCTCCGATCCAGAGACTCGATGGAATCGCGGGGATCCGCCCCACCGCATCACGCACTGCCACAATCGACGCCAACCACGCTCGCCACCCGGCCGGTTTCCGGACAGGGGTATCGGCCACAACTCTCTTGGGTGTATCTCGTTCGACCACCACCGGCCGGGTAACACCCTGCTCCGATCCGCCTGCCTCAGCCACATTCGATGCGGCCGGCGACGCGGCGATCTCGTCGGAGTCCGCGACGGACATCGAAAGGGAAACGCTTGGCCAACGCCCGTCCGGGACGAACGCCCGGGCGAGCGTGTTGGGCGTCCGCTCCACGGAACGGGCTAAGGGCGGGGGGAAGTCCTCGTGGGTATCAGCCACAAAAGCGGAATCAACGGGATCAACTGAATCTAAGGTCGCGGCTTGCAGGTCATCCGACAAAGCCGCCACACGATCAGCGAGAATCAGCACGGCATCGTCCGGCGACTTCGGTGCGGCAGAGACATCAGGCATCCCCACATCGACGGCGACCGCTCCGGCAAACCGGGTATCCAAATCAACACCCGGCACAAGCGGCGGAATCACCAGCCACACCAGCACCATGACCCACAACAGGTGCTTCGTCGATGGTCGGCACGGCACAAACCGCGTCACGACCGCCACCAGCAGCACGAGCGGCAGCACAGCCAAGCCGTTTCGCCAGAGCAGGTCAGTCACGGGCGTGATGATCTCGGTCATGTCTTCCCTCCGAGAAGAAACATTATCGGTTACTCGTCGTCCAGGGATTCGATCATCTCTTGTAGTTTCTCAAGCTCGTCGGGTTTCAAGTGTTCGGTCCGCACGAGCTGGAGCACGAGCGGGCCGGCCGCCCCATCGTAAAGCTGATCCACCAGTGTTTTCAGCCGGGATTTCGTCACGCGCTCACGCGACACCTTCGGACGGAAGACGTGGGCCAGCCCCGTCTTGTTGCTGCGAACAAAACGTTTCTGCTCCAGCCGGGTGAGCAGTGTCTGCACGGTGGTATAGGCCACACGCCGCCCGCGGGCATGCATATGGTTCAATACCTCGCGAACCGTGCAGGGTGCCTCGTCCCAAAGCACCTTCAACACCTCTAGTTCGGAAGAGCCGAGATCATATTGCCGCCGCATCGCCATGGATGGTTCATCCCACCGGTTCGTCTGCCTACTACACTTGTCGGAGATAACCTACTACATTCGTAGGAGACAATCAAGAGAAATCCACGGCAGCGCCGAAACCCTACAAGTTTGGACAACCCGCCGCACGACGCCACGCCCCGAGAGGGAGACGTATCCAAAGCGGCCAACCCCTCAAAACTCGGTGTATCGGGCTGAAAATCGAGGGAAAACCCATCCCGATTCTACGCACGCAGAGCCGATGCCCCTATGATGGACGAAACCGCCGCGGTTTGGCGGCCCGGCAGAGGAAGAATGAAAAGCGGCATGACCTCCACACGACACCTACTCCTGATCGCACTGGTCGCGCTCGTGGGGGTAGCAGCCACGACATGCCGGAAAGCGACTGAGACGACACCACCACCGGACACCGGCGGCAAGACCGCGTTTAACCCGCTAGATCCGCTGGCCGGTGCCCCGAAACCGTGGGAGGCGTTTCTTCACTGGGCCGACGAACAGCTCACCATCACACCGGACCCGGTCGCCCTGCCGCAGGATCCAACGATACCCGAATCCGGAGTGGGCCTCGTCCGGCTGGACGAACGGCTCGCATCGGCCAACGTTCAATGCGATTGGCAACCAACCGACCGCGACGGTGCGGCGCTGCTCTCGCTGGGGCCGTTTCGCAGTGATCGCCCGACGCCGCGGTGGCTCGTCGAACGACCGAAGGATCCCCACGCCGGTCTTCTGATGACGGCGCAGGGGTTCTCTGTGCCCAGCAAGGATGTCGGACGCATCACCATAGACATCAAAGTGCCCTGGGGGCAGCACGTTGATCTCATCTGGTCCAGCGCCGGGAAAATCCGTCTGCCGCTGCCGAGTCACGATCGATTATGGACGCTCAGCGTTACCACGGACGGGCTGGCCGACTGGCAGGGACCGCTCCCACAACTCGCCATTCGCACGGACGGCGTGGGTACCGGCGTGGTGGAGATCGGCTCCATCCGATTGTTCGGGCGGGAAAACGCCTTTCCAAAACCTGTGGGTATGGGTCGCGTGAATCTTGACCGAGAGATTCGCACGGCCCTCTACGCGCATACGCCGGCCACGATTCGTTTCGATCACGTTGCGATTCCACCCAACGGCAAGTTGCAAACGGGACTGGGGTTGATCGTGGGCACCCAGGCCGTATCCCCCTCCTCCGTTCGATTTACGGTGCGCGTGGAATACGCAGGGAAGACGACGGACCTGCTTTCCGAAGTGTGGGGCCGCCCCGATCATTGGCGCGACGTGTCGGTGTCACTCGCCGCGTTTGGTGGAAAAACGGTTTCGATCACACTGGAAGCCAAGGCGTCTAACGGCGATGTCGCGCTGTGGGGCAACCCGATCATCTATGAGCCCGCGAAAAAACCGCCGATCGTCATCGTGTACCTTATTGACACGCTCGCCGCGCAGCATATCGGGCTATACGGATACACGCGCGACACCATGCCGCGACTGGCCGGGCTATCCCGAAAGGGCGTTTGGTTCGCGAACGCGTTCGCGAACTCACCGAAGACCGTCAACTCGATCCCGGATATCTTCTTCTCCATGCCCACGGAACGCCACGGTGTGATACATGCCTCGTTTCGCGCGCCGGATGAGTTGGTCAGCCTGGCGGAAGTTTTTCGTGCGGCCGGCTATGCCACGGCCAGCTTTTGCACCAACGTCAACGCCGGCCCCCGGCAGAACGTCGATCAGGGCTTCGATCATTTCTTCGACCACATCGCCTACTGGTGGACGGCGCACGCCGACCGGACCGTCCCCATTGCGCAGGTGATGAATTGGATCGACGGCCACGGCGATCGCCCGATGATGCTGTACATTCACACGGCCGAACCGCACGGGCCGTACACCCCACCCCAAGGCTTCGCCGGAAAGTTCGATACCGGATACCATGGGCCGATCAACGGCGGCTACGACAAAAAACATCATGGCTTCCACACCGCACGCACGCCCGAAGAAATCGCCTATGTCGTGTCCCTCTACGATGAGGAGTGCGCCTACGCCGACCACCGGCTGCACACGTTTCTCGAAGCGGTGCGGTCGGCCGGGCTGTACGAGCGGATGAGTCTCGTCGTCACCGCCGACCATGGGGAGGAGTTTCTCGAACACGGCGCGTGGACGCACGGCGAGAACCTTCACAACGAAGCCCAGCGTGTGCCGCTGCTGTTCGTCGGACCGAAGGTGACCGCACGCGGAGAAGTCGACGCGCCGGTCCAGCTACACGACATCATGCCGACGATGCTGGATCAGTTCGGTCTCCCCCAGCCCTACGCGCTCAACGGTGACAGCTTGACGCCGTTTCTTCAAGATGCACGAGGGGAGCGCAGCAGCGCTGACGAGTTTACCTCCCGGCGACGCAACTCACTCGCGCAGCGCACGCTGTTCGCCTCGAACCACGCTTACATCTCGGCTCACGTAATCGAAGCCGCCGTCATCGAGCGGGGCCGGTGGAAGCTCCTCTACCGCTTCGCGCGGGAGCCAATGCCAACGACACAACGCCCCGTACGTTTTGAATTGTATGACCTGGAGCGCGACCACAACGAGCGACACGACGTTATTGCCGAACACCAACCTCTGGCCCGAAAGCTGATAGGCAAGCTCATCGCCTATCGCCGTACGCAGCCGCCCTATGAAGCCGGGATCGACACCGAACAGCTTGAGCTGGACCCCGACCAACTGCGCGAACTCCAATCGCTCGGCTACATTGGTCAGTTTGAGAATGACGATACGAAGTAGCGCTCCGACACACCCCAACTGATGGTGCCCCATTCTTTGCCCCAAGGCAAAGGGTAGGGGACGTCTGAATGCCGTACAGATCAGACTGCTTTGAAATGCTCAAATGATTGAAGACACTTTCGGCAATAATGAATGGATCGGCAGAGGGTGGGGCCGAAGATGGATTCGAGATCGGTCTCGGTGGAGTCGCAGAAGGGGCAGGGCGTCTGCTCCAGGTCCACCACGCCGTGATCCCCGCAGCGCTGACCCGGCGGCGCGAGGCCGAACTCTTTTAACTTGCGCCGACCCTCATCCGTAATGCGATCTGAAGTCCAGGGCGGATCATATACCACCTTAACGGTGACGTGCTTTTCGCCAGCCTCTTGAACGGCGCGAACGATGTCCGATTGGATCACGTCCAGCGCCGGACAGCCCGCAAACGTCGGCGTCATATCCACCATGACGGCATCCCCCTCGATACGAACGTCGGCCACCATCCCCATTTCGCCGATGGTGATGACGGGAATCTCCGGATCGGTCACCCTGTCCAGCGCGGCGTACACGCCAGCCAACCGATCCGGGGCGCCGGCCGAAACGTGTGCGTTCGCTGAGTCCCCGACTACGGTATCGCGATCACCTGACGTAGAGTTGGCTGCGTTTTTGGACATCACCACTTCGCCCCCGGGTCGATGTGATAAACAAGCTGCATGCTTTCGAGGAGCGTCTTGAGCGCCTCCGGTTGTCGACCCACGCGCCCGCCGTATACCGGCTGCACATTTTCGGGAACCTCCAAACCGGCGTCGCCCAGCACGGGCACGACGGCCGACTCCCACTGCCGCCGCAGGTCTTCCTCACTCGGACAGATGCCGGCCTGCGACAGCGTCACGTCGGCACTGGTCGGCTCGAACAACCCCAACGCATGGGGGTAGGCTTTGTAGAGCGCCGCCTGAAGTCGCTCGTGCGCGTCGTCGGTAGCATTCCCCAGACGCAGCACCCAGGTTCGACCGTGCATCAGGTGGTATTTTTCCTCGCCGCGAAGTTTGCGGGCCAACTGCGCCAGCGGCACAAGTGAGGATTGTTCCAAAGCCGAAAGCCGAACCGTCTCAGCTAAGTCATACAAAAATTGCCGAAGTACGCAGAAGCCCCAGTCGCGATCATTCGGCAGTGACACCAACGAGGCACAGCGATACGCCCGCGGACCACGACCAAACGCAAGCGTGTCGGGATCATCGCCGCCCAGTTCGTGAATCAACTGATAATACGCCTGAGCATGACCCATCTCATCCTGCGCCATCGACGAGAACGCGATGTCTTCCTCCAGAATCGGGGCCAGCCCCGTCCACTCGGAATTGCGATGACCCATAATCAAATCATCATCGCCCATCCGAGTGAGTAAATCGAGCACGGCATCGCGCTCGATCTCATTGATCTCTTCGAGCGTTTCGAAAGTTTTCATGAGGACGCCTCTTTTTCCTGGTCCGCCTGCTGGGTCGTCTTCGGCGTGACGTAGCCCCACGACTCCCGGTAGCTCTTGTCCGTGCCGCGTTCGAAGATGTCGTCGTCTTCGTATCGACTAGCCGTAATCGCCTCGATCGGCACCACCCAGATATTCACGCAGGCCTGACGCCGGGCGTATTGCTCCTTGGCGAGAAGCAGCGCCATCTCCGGATCGGTCGCATGAACCGAACCCACATAGACATGCGGTTCGCCGCGCGCCTGCTGGTGAAAGACCTCATAAATGGGCCACTGTGAGTCTGTCATGGTTGCACCCTGGTCTGTTTGCCTTTCACTGTTACCCGCCCGTTGGCATGGGCACGGGCCGGTTCGCCGCAACGGCCGCCATCGCCTCGCGCACCCATAACCCGTCTTCATGGGCGAGCCGGCGCGTATTGATCCGATCCTTGGTCATGGGACCACCGCCGCGCACGACGCGCTTGAACTCTTCCCAGTCCGGTTCGGTGTATCGCCACTCCTGCGCTTCTTTGTCAAAGCGAAGGCCCTTGTCGGGCAGCGTGAGGCCGAGGTCGAAAATCTTCGGCACAAACTGTTTCAAGAACTGCTGCCGTTGTTCGTCGTTCGTTTTGAGCTTCACCCGCCAGCGCACGAGAATACCGGTATGCTTGGAGTTTTTATCCGACGGCCCGTGAAACATCATGATCGGTGTCCACCACCGGTTCAGCGCTTCCTGGAGCATGTCCCGTTGCACCTTCGTACCCCGCGCCAGCGTCACGCACATCTCGTAACCATGTTTGAAGTGAAACGCCTCCTCATAGCAGATGCGTTTCAGCGCCCGGGCATACGGCCCGTAGGAGCCTTCGGCCATCATCGCCTGATTGATGATCGCGGCCGCGTCGATCAGCCAAGCGATCACGGCCACGTCCGCCCAGGTCTCCGACGGATAGTGGAAGACGTTGGAAAACTTACTCTTGCCGGAGATAAGATCCTCCAGCATCTGCTCCCGCGACGGGCCGAGCGTTTCGGCCGCCCGGTAGAGGAGCTGCGCATGACCCACCTCATCCTGCACCTTCGCACAGAGCGCGAGCTTTCGTTTGAGACTGGGCGCATGGGGAATCCACTTGCCCTCGGGCAGCGCGCCGCAGATCTCACTATTCGCGTGAACATGAATCAGGCGAATCAATTGCTGACGATACGCCTCCGGCATCCAATCGGACGGCTCGATCTTCTCGCCGCGATTGATGCGCGCCTCAAACGCCGAAAGGCGCTCGTCGTACTCGGCCTGAGACAGACCGCCCAATTCTCTTTTCGTGTCCACCACTGCAGCATCTCTCCCTGGCCTTGAGGCCACACGATTCGCGCTGACGATCAGGTGCCCGCCCTGCGCAATCCTTTGAACAACATATCAGTCAACTTTCGCGCGATCTCCTCCGGCGTCATCGGCCCGTCGGCGCGGTACCACTGGTAGATCCAGTTCATGGACGACAGAATGAGCAGCGTGGCAAACTTCTCGTCGACGTCGGCCAAGTCCCCGGAGCGAATGCCGTCGCGCACCAGATCACGCACAAGATTTTCGTAGGCGTCTCGTCGCGCCGCGAACTCCGTCCGGCGCAGGTCGGTCAGATGTCGCCACTCGTTCATGTACACGGCCGCCAGCGACGAACCGTCCGTAATCACTTTCACATGCGCCGCGATCAACCGCCTGAGCTTCTCGATGGGGAGCAGGTCGGATTCGACGATTGGGTTGGACGCCTCGAAAAACCGATCGGCCGCTGCGGTTAAAATCTCCCAGAGGAGATCCTCCTTGGTGTCGATGTGCGCGTAGAGGCTTCCCGCTTTGATGCCCATCGTCTCGGCAATGTCACGCACACTCGTGGCCTGGTACCCGCGAGCAGCGAACATCTGCTCAGCCGCCGCCAGTAACACGTCCCGACGAGCTATCGTTGTCTCCGACATGATCCGGCCCTCGCCTAACAAGCGCTTGCTATGCAGGCATGATACTTGCTTTTTCGTCACCAAGTCAACAGACGGATCTAATAAACTCGGGTTAGACTCGCACCGGGGAAGTAAAACCGCAGGATTTCACCGGCCCGGCGTCCCAAACGGGCCTGACCCTCCATGCCCCACTGACATAGCCCGAGGCCGTGACCAAACCCGCGCCCATGCTTAAAGACCACCCCATGGCTTCGGTTTTCGATTTGGAAATCGGTGCTCTTGATCTTGCTGGGGCCGACGGCCAGCCGAAACCGCTCCGCCGTGAGTTCTTCCGTCTTATGATTGGCCCCGTGAATACGGAGCCGCAGCGGTCGCCCATAGCGGTTCCTTTCGACCACTTCGATGGACCGAATATGACCAAGCGATTTCATTTTCGGATATCGCGACACCAGTCGCTCCTCCAAGTCCGAAAGCGCCAGCGTCACTGGCCCCCACCGGTAATTGCCGGGCGGCGCGATCGAACAGTAGTCGCATCGCACGCCCCCACTCAACGGTGGGATATCACCTTCCTTGCCGAACATACCGGCCGACTGCGACACGCCGCCGCACGCTGCGCTGAAGTAGGTACAGAACAAGTCATCTTTGCCCTGGTGTGGATAGGTCAACACAATCCCGCGAGTAAACCGTGCGGCCGCCATGGCACGCCGTCCGACCACATCGTCGCGTATGCCTTGATAGACTTGGGATCCCTGCGTGGCTGACACGTCCACCCGAGACGCGGGATTTCGTTTCATCTGGAAGAGCACGTACGTGCGTGATACGACGGCCTGCGCACGGTATGATTCCGTCTGGAACGTGGGCCAGACTTCGTTTCCGACCACACAAGCCACATACCGTTCCAGGCCCACATGGTTGATGACGTCTACGCCACCGCGGTTCGATCGAAACTCCAGATGACCGGGATAATACCGGGTGCCAGACCACGCACCGTTGCGAAACACGGAAACGCCCATGGTTCCGCCTTGATCGGTCTCCATCCCGAAGGGGAGTGATCGGTTTTCACCACTAAGCCGAGCAGACTCCGATGCGCGGTATTCCACGAGGTGCCGGGTTGCCGCTTCGAGGGAACCCACGCGCACCCCATCTTCGTTGAGCAGATAGATCGCACCGTCCGCCTGCACACGAACTCGTTTTTCCTTCGCGGCGATTAACACCCGAACATCGCGCAGGCCCGTCCCGGCCACCTGGGGCGGCGTGACAGCCTCAGGAGGCGGCTCCACCGTCTGACTCTTCACGGGAAACGCACCCACATCGACCACCAGCGACGCGAACAGCGCAAAGACAGAAGGTGAAAACCGGCAAGTTCTCATTCGCTACACCGGCGCGAGCTGATCGGCCCGCCTGACGGAACAAACGTGATCGAAACCGCCATAGCGCGGAAGGGCGAGAGGCTCACGGGCTAACGAAACCGCGCCACCTCCGAGCACCTAAGCCCGCAATGAAAGCCCCGCGGCTTCGAGTTGGCGCTTGATCTCGCTAAGCGAAGTCAAGCCGAAGTTCTTAATCGTCATCAGTTCCGCTTCGCTCCGCTGAGTCAACTCGCCCAACGAAGTAATCCCAAGACGCTGCAGCGCCTTTCGGGCACGAACGGAGAGTTCCAGCTCGGCCACACTACGACGCATCAACGCCGAAGTATCCGAAGACACATCGGCCGGCAATGGGGAGGCCGTGTCGCTCTCCGCAGCCTCCGCAGCCATCTGCCCCAGATTAAGGCCTTTTTGTTCGAGCAATACCTTGATTTCGTTAAGCGATGTGTCGCCAAAATTCTTATACGACAGAAGCTCCGTCTCGCCGGTACGCAAGAGATCACCCAAGCTCCGAATGTTCATCTGACGCAGACAGTTTCGGCTACGAACGCTCAGCTCAAAATCTCCGATCGGCGTATCAAGAACCGCGCTTCGGCGTTCCCGATCGCGCTGCGATTGCTCATCAAAGACCATATCGTAGGAGCTTTCGGCCGACCGCAGGTATTGCCTCGCTCGCGCATGATTCGGAAAAGCATCCAGCACACTTTCGAGAAGCACCGTGGCCTCATCCAGCTTTCCGCGCTCCTCGTACAGCGCCGCAAGATTCACCATCGCGTTGATGGGCGCGGGCGGTTCGCTGATGCACTTTTCGTAATATTCAATCGCGTGATCATCATCGCCGGAACGATCGAACAACACGGCCGCATGAAAAGCCGCCTTTCGAATATCCCCGCCGGCTTCCACGGCCTTCTCGTATTCTTCCCCGGCACCCGCAATGTCTCTGGCAACTTCCTTCAGGGTACCACGCACGAAGGCCACTTCGCCCCGGTTCTCATCGGTTTCCGGAAAGCCCGCCAGGGCGGCCGAAGCGCCATCAAGATCCCCGTCCTTAATCTGCTGCGTGATGGCTTCGAGAGTTGCTGTCATAAGTCTTCTCGTTCCTTGCCGCTGACCGGGCTCGCCACGGATCGATCCCATCCGCGTGCGACGCGGCTGCCCAACCAAAAGTCATTCCGAGCAGTCGCCCGCTCATTTCCGCTGCCAACCATCTCACCCGATAGCGCTCACAAAGAGCGCACCCCAAGCGCAAGCGGACCGGGCAGTCTACCGCTGACCGACGTGAGATGCAACCCTCATTTGACAGCCCTACCCGAGACCGGGATGATCCTCCCGACGGCGGCGTCATACCACTGGCACGCCGGGTAAGTTGATGCGATCCTTCTTGAACCGAACAGGGGATGCCGCCTATGGCGATCAAACAGCTAACGGAGGAGCAAGTCCGCACCTGGACCGTCGAGCAAAAAGACCGCTGGTGGCTTGAGAACGTCTTCCGGGGCGACATGCCCCAGCTCACGCTCCGATCCGCGCTGTCGGGGATGGCCATCGGTTCCATCCTCTCCTTGACTAACCTTTACATCGGGATGAAGACCGGCTGGACGCTGGGCGTCGGCATCACCTCCGTGATCGTGGCGTTCGCCATGTTCAAAGCCATGTCCAAGATCGGGCTCGCCGAGGAGTTCTCGGTTCTCGAAAACAACTGCATGCAGTCGATCGCCACGGCCGCCGGCTACATGACCAGCCCCCTCATTGCCAGCCTCGCAGCCTACATGATTATCACCGACTCCGTCGTGCCTTGGCACGTCACCATCATGTGGATGATTGCGATATCCGTGCTGGGCGTGCTGTTTGCCTTCCCCCTCAAACTCCGTTTTATCAATGATGAGCAGCACGCTTTTCCGGAAGGGCGGGCGGCCGGCATCGTCATGGACGCGCTCCACACCAGCGGCGCGAGCGAAGGACTCTTCAAGGCAAAGATTCTGATCGCCACCGCGATCGGCTCCGCAATCTTTGAATTCTTCAAGCAGAAAGAGATATTGGCGGAACTCCACCTCGCTTTCATGAAGGTTCCGGACGCGCTCGAAGCGGGACTGTATCATATCACCGGATGGGTGCCGAAGATCGCAGGCGTTTCTCTCCACCAGCTCACGGTCAGCCTGGAACCGGATCATGTGATGGTGGCGGCCGGCGGCTTGATGGGAATCCGCACGGGCGTGTCACTTCTGATCGGCGCGGTGCTCAACTACTGCGTGCTGGCTCCGCTGATCATCCAGTATGGTGACATCTACGGCGTCGTCGACGGCGACGGTGCCCTGACGTTTGGGTTTCGACACATCACGACATGGGCACTGTGGGGCGGTGTGGCCATGATGACCACCGCAAGCATTTTCGCCTTTATGAGCAAGCCGAAGATGATCTTCAGTGCATTCGCCGGTTTGTTCGGCGGCAACAAGACCAAAGAAGACTGCCTGAGCCATATCGAACTGCCCATCTCGGTGTTTCTGATAGGTATCCCGCTCGTCGGAGGCGCGGTCGTCCTGCTCGCCCACATCTTCTTCGGTGTGGGCATCTGGCTCGGCATTCTGGCCATACCGCTCGTGTTCCTCTTTTCGATCATCGCCGCGCACTCGACGGCGCTGACGTCGATCACCCCCACCGGGGCCATGGGCAAGCTCACCCAACTGACATTCGCGAGTCTGTCGCCGAGTATGACCACCAACATTATTACGGCCAGCATCACCGGTGAGGTGGCCGGCAACGCGTCGAACCTCATGATGGATATCAAACCCGGCTACATGCTGGGTGGCAAACCCCGGCACCAGGCCATCGGCCACGTCCTCGGCATCCTCGCCGGGGCCGCGGTGTGTGTACCCGTGTTCTACTTCGCCTTTCTAAAGGGCGACCCGCAAGGTCTTATCAGCGACAAGTACCCCATGCCGGGAGCCACCATCTGGAAAGCGGTGGCCGAGATCCTCACGCGCGGTTTGTCGGAGCTACCCCCGACTGCACTCTACGCGGCAGCCATCGGCGGGGCCATCGGCATTCTCTTTGAACTGTTGAAGCTCATCACCAAAGGGCGTTTCCCGATTTCCGCGGTGGGGATGGGCTTGGCGTTTGTCATTCCTTTCACGACTTGCTTCGCCATGTTTTTCGGCTCCTTCTTCTTCTGGGTCGCGTCCAAGCTGTGGAAGCGAGAGGAGTCGCTACTGCACCGTGTGCTTGTACAGAATCTGGAGCCTGTTTGTGCCGGTGTGATCGCCGGAGGTGCGCTGATGGGCATTGCGGTGGCCATCTACACCGTGGCGACCGGTTGACAGATGGTAGAGCGGTGTCCATAGGGTCTATCAATGAATAGTACGATGAAACAAAATGTGGCATGGCGCGTATGGCTGCCGGGCTTGTTGGTCATGGGGGTCGCCTTCTCGGCCGGATGCGACCAACCACCGGCCACCCAGTCGCAAGATGTGATTGACTACATTCGAAACGCCAGAGCCGGGGCGGTCGTACGCCGGCTGGATCCCGAACCGCAGGCTTATGTGGATCGGGTCATGAAGGCATACGGCGCGTACCAGAAAGCCTGCAAACCGGTGGCCGACCTCACCAAGGACAAGGCGCTGTGGCCGCAGGATAGCGCAACATGGCGCGATGAAAAGAAGATCAAGAAGCTGCGTGACAAGCTCGTCAAATGGCAGGAGGACAAAGCCGACCCCGATGATCCAAAGGCAAAAGCCCGCCCGAAACTCTTGGCCGCGATAAGTGAAGAGATCGCCAAGTTGCCGTCACTGCCTGATGCCACAAGCTCCTCCAAACAGAAGATGATCGACGACATCACCGGTTACCTGGGCGTCACCGTGCCGGAGGCGGGATACGCGGATTTGGCCGCGGGCTACATCAAGCTACTGTCGATGATCGTCGACCATGCCGACGAACTCAAAGCGGATAAGCCCGGCCTGGTTTTCGCGGATGCCGAGCTGACATCGCAAGCAACGTCGACGTGGCAGGGGATTCATGATGTAGTCAAGAGCTGGACCGACATGGATTTTGCTAAGGCCACCGACATACTGGCCCAAGAAAATATGCTTAAACAAACCGCCTTGGAACAGAAGCAGGCTTTGCGGTCTGACATCACGACTGATTCGGAAAAAATGCGCCAGTACCGGCGGCTCGAACTTCTCTTCGAGTATTACGATACGCGCATCAAATGGGCCGAGAAATTCAAAAAACAACATGAAGCGGCAGCCGCCGCAGAAAAGAGTCACACGGACTAACCTGTTACGGCAACGATAGCCATACCAAGCCTCCGAAGGATTCTCTCTGATGTACGACCAACGACTCGACAAACTCGCTTCCGTGCTCGTGAACTATTCTACGAAAGTCAAAAAAGGTGACATCGTTCGGATTCGCATGCCCACAGTGGGCGAGCCGCTCGCCATCGCGGTGTGCAAGGCCGTCTTGAAGGCCGGCGGACACCCGGTGGTGCGCATGGCCTCGGAAGGATGCCAGTACGTCTTGGCCGCCCAGGGTAACGCGGAACAACTCAGCTATCTCTTCCCGCTCGAAAAGGATGAGTACCACACGATCAACGTGGACATCGCCGCGTGGGCGCAGCGCAACACACGGACCATGAGCAACGTGGACCCGAAGAAGCAGGCGACCATCAGCAAGGCGCGCCACCCGCTGCTGGATATCGCCATGACCCGCATGAGCGCCAAGGGCCGCCGCAAACTGCGGTGGGTCGGCACGCAATTCCCCACGCACGCGGCCGCCCAAGATGCGGAGATGTCCATCTCGGAATATGCCGACTTTGTGTTTCGCGCGGGGCTGTTGCACCGGCCCCACCCGATCGCCGCGTGGAAAAAAATCCACACCACGCAACAACGGCTCGCGGACTATATGAACAAGGCGTCTGAGGTGCGTTTCGTCGCGCCGAACGGCACGGACATCTCGTTTGGTGTCAAGGGTCGGCACTGGATCAACTGTGACGGGGAGAACAACTTCCACGACGGCGAGGTGTTCACCGGCCCCGTGGAAAACGCCACCGAGGGCGAGGTCCATTTCACGTTCCCAGCCGTCTACCAGAGTCGCGAGGTGACCGACGCCTGGCTGCGATTCAAAAACGGCAAGGTCGTGGACGCCGGCGCGTCCAAGAACGAGGACTTTCTGTTTCAGATGATGGACCAGGACAAGGGCGGGCGAACCCTCGGCGAGTTGGCGTTTGGCACCAATTATTCCATCACCCAGTTCACGCGCAACACCCTCTTCGATGAGAAAATCGGCGGCACGATCCACCTGGCCCTCGGGGCGGCCTATCCCGAATCAGGCGGCAAAAACAAAAGCGGCCTGCACTGGGATATGGTGTGCGACCTGCGTAAGGGCGGCCGCATCGAAGTCGACGGCAAGACCATCGCCAAGAACGGCCGGTTTGTCAGAGCCACCTGGCCACAGCCCCCACACAAGCGTGCGTGATCCTTGGCTCGACCCATTGAAGGGGGGCTGGGAGTATGTGTCCGTCAGGGCACGGTCTCGACGGTAACAGTCGGGTGTTTTTCGAAATCAAGTCGGACGATGGGTTTGGCCTGATCAAAAATGACGAGGCTGTGTTCGTACATGGGGATGTTCATGGGTTTGGGGATGCCCGCTTCGCTGTTTCCGTAGACAACGGTGATACCGCCGCCGGGGACGCCGGGGTGAGCCATGGTGCAAAGGATGCCGTCGTCGGGGGCGTCGTAGCGTACGCCGGACACCTCGAAGCCGTCCTCGTCCCAACTGACGGGGAACTCCACCGCGCTGAGAAACGCTGCGATATAGGGATTTCGCACGGCGTCACCGAGAATGAGCACGCATCGTTTGGCCAGCGCCGTTTCGTTGGGCTCTCCTGCGGCCATGGTGATCCGTTCGTCTTCTTCAAAGCTCGATTCGAAGATGCTTTGCACCGTCGCGTAGGCTTCGGGCGCACCTTCCGGGGGGAGTACCACGGTCAACTTATCGCCATACCGTGTGGCGGCCGTCGTGGGTAGGATATCGCCGAGTGGGATTTTTCGAAACACGAGATAGTCCGGGTCCAACTCAACGGTGAGCGGGACCACCTGCAACGGTAGCTCAAAGGTTTCTGCGGCCTTGGTGAGGTGAACGCTGACATCCATCGTACCGGACGCGTGAACGATTCGCACGGGCACATCCAGATCGAACACCGTGCCACCCTGTGACACAATCAGCATCAACACCTGCGTAGCAGGGAGGTAGGTCGTACCGGTGATCGTGAGTTCCGGCGCACCGGCCGAACGAACCCACTGCTTGAAAAAAGTATCCAGAGAGGTGGCACTGTGTTCCTCGCACACGCGGCGGATGTCCTCCCAAGAGGCATAGCGCCCGACAAATTGTTTCGTGAAATCTCTCATCGCGGCCCAGAAATCGTCCTGGCCGATGGTTCGGGCGAGCATGTCGAAGACCGCGGCCCCCTTGTTATAGGCGATACCCCGACCACAGCCGTCCTTCTGTCCGAACGTGCCAAGCGGGCGGTCTCGCTCCGGCTTCATACGGGACAAGAAGTGCGCGTAGTTGCGGCGTTTGCGACGGGCTTCGTCCGGCTCGCCATCCAGGATGTATCCGTAGTAGTTGGTCGCATAGCTGGTGAGCGCCTCGCACCAGTTGCCGTCTTGCGGGTCCACCATAACCCCGTTGCCCCACCAACTGTGCAGCATTTCATGGTCGATATAGCCGTGGGCGGTTTGCGATCGCTCCCCCATGTTGATGACGGCCGAGCTAAGAAGCGTGAACGTGGGGAAGGCGAACCCGCTGCTGAAGAAATTATCCACGATGGCATACTCGGACGCGGGGTAGGTGCCGATCAATGGTTCGTATCGGTCGAAATTGCGTTGGACGGCCTGCATCAACCCCTCGCTAAACTGCGCCTGGTCGGGTGTCAGGTGTAGGGAGATGTCCACACCGTGTCGGGTGGCTTGGTGGACTTCGTGGGGACCGCCGACGAGCACCATGTCGGTGAGCGGAAACGGGCTGCGCCAGGCGCGCAGGCCGGTCTGTTCGGCGAGTGCCGGGTCGGAAACCCCACCGGCCACGAGCGGCATGTCGTCGATCGGCGTCGCGAGCAAGGTATAATCCGCCAGCGGAAGGGCATCGTCATCACCGATCGGCTCGGGATACCAGTAGCCACCGGCCAGGTACACGCCTTCCTCACCGACATGCGCCGTCATATCGAAGTTGTGGATCTCGCCTATTTTTTCGCCTGCGGAGACGTCTTGATGAATGATGCCGTCATAGGTAACGAAGAGTGTCAGCGTATCCGTGGGTCGATCCAGGGTGACGGCGTAACGGTTGGGAGCCGGGTCGTCGTCCGCGTCCTCATCGGGCCCGAGATTGCGATAGCCCCGCAGTGTGGCACCGGCCACAGAAACCGCCCGTACCTTGAGATTCGGGTGGAGTCGAAAGGCCATGGCCACCGGCTCGTCCGGCGTGCCGGCGGAAGATTCCGCGGGTTCCAGGGTAAGGTCCATGACGGTTCGGCCCGCCAGCGTGTGAGCGGTTGGATCAAGAGCCACTTCGATACGGTATCGGTTGGCGGAGGCATGGACTATGGGCGCGGACGCGCAGCCGGGCAACAACCCGGCGATACAGCCACCGCAGACCCATAGGGTGACAAACGAAGAACGGGATACGCCGGTCATGAAGATATCTCCGGTTTGTGGCGCGGCCACCTTTTATCGGCCGTTACCAAACACTACTCGGGATCACCTGAGCCACCATAGTAAGCATGCCGGTTAGGTATGCAAACGGCAATTATGGCCAACTCGCCGATCAGGCCGTGGGAGGTGTCTCTACGCGGGAACGACAAGCGCGACGCGCTTCCTGCGAGGGAACAAAGTACCGGCAATGAGCAGAAGCGCAGTCATCATGGCGAGACTCCAACTAGGAGTCTGTCCGAGAAACGGGCTGAACCAACGGGATCAGGGTTGGGGCATTGGCCAGTCCGCTTCGCGTCCGCGCGGGGGTTTGAGAAACCGGAATCAGCAAGACCGCCAACGTCATGGGGC
>JAJRSP010000078.1 GCA_024278775.1 Planctomycetota bacterium | reverse complement strand
CCTATGTCATCAGCGTATCCGAGTACAATGGCGACCCAACGTGGTTTTTCGAGTTTCGTGCGGAGACCAACGGGGATCGCTCCGAAATCTCGGGCGTCGCACCGATCGCGCTTTCGGCCGGCAACTCTTTCGGCAGCGACTACAGTGTCGTGCTCGCGCGAGATCGGATCAAGCTCTTCCGTAGCGCCCTCCTGCCAATTCTGTTTTTTGACCTCGAGCCTGAGGTTCCGCACACCATCCGTCTGGAACTCGACAACGTTGGCGTGCCGACCTACCGCTGGTACATCGACCACGTGCTCGTCGATGCAGGCCTCGCCGAGTTCGTGTTTCCCGACCACAACGCCCGCATCGTTTGGCTGGGTAACGCCTCGTCCCTGCCCTGCGAAAACGCATGGGACTACATCCGCTACGGCCGCCCGCCCGCACCAGCCTCCGGCGACTTCGATTCCGACGGCGACAGCGACCAGCGTGACGCATTCTACTTCGCCGAGTGCATCGCCGAGCGCGGCAACGGCCCCGGCGCAGTCGCAGACCCCGGCTGCCTGTGGGCAGACATGGACACAGACGGCGACGTCGACTTCGCAGACTTCGCACAGTTCCAACAAAACTTCACCGGAAGCAAAGAGTGAGCAGGCATCTCTGGGGAGCAACTCTTCATCTATGTGCATTGTGAAGCCATGATCTGCCCCCACCGTGCGACCGCAAACAGTCTTTTCCCCCCTTGCAAAGTGGGGATACAGGAGGGTCTGGACCAGAGCAATGCGTCACCGCGCAAGAAAGAGTGGTGATTCGATGGCTCTGCAATCGCAACTATGTTTGACCGGCCCGCATCCTCTGGACGAGTTGTCTGCCGCCGCCCGCCGGCTTGGCATAGACAATCTGATTCCAAACGCCGACGAATGCATAAACTCCACTAGCGGGGTTTCAATCCCGTGCGTCGATATGGCGATCAGTGACAAAGAATCGAATTCCGCTCCAATCGCCCCGTATCGGTCAACGCTGAAACACCTGTCGTCCATCGCAATCGACGTTCCGCTCCTGAGCATCGCAGCCGGCCCCAGGACCGCCGTCCCGCGCGAAGCATTCCACGAATCCGTTCGATCCGCACTCGAATGGACAAAACAGACAAGCACGCGCATCGCAATCCGCAACGGTCTGGGATCATGCGTCGAGCAGCCGATCGACGTCGCAGCGATTCTGGCTGACTATCCGTCCAGGGAGCTCCTCCTGGACATCAACGTCGCCGACGCCCACCGCGCGTCGGTCAATCCGAATGAGTTCATCTGGGGCTTCGAGTCGCAAATCGGCCTGATCCGCCTGACAAACACAAAACAGCACGCGCCCGCCACATTATCCAACGGCGAAATTGACATGCGTCAGGTAGCCGCCGCAATGCTCGACGTACGATACGAAGGCCTCATCGCCCTGCCGCTCAGACGCGAAAACGATGCTTTGGAGCGTCTCGCCGAGGACGTCAAGATGGTCCGCACCTTGTTTCCCTGACCCGATTGTGATAAAGCCAGTCGCCAATAAGGAGAATAATCATGGCTGATCCGAAACACGGGACCGCCCCGATGGTCATCGAGGAAACACCCGGGAAGAAGGCTTACTGCCAGTGCGGCCTGAGCGCCAAACTGCCCTACTGTGACGGTGCCCACTCCCGCGAAGGGACCGACCTGGCACCGATCGTCACCGAAATAACCGAACCGGGAAAAAAGGCAGTCTGCCAATGTCACCGAAGCGGCAACCTGCCCTGGTGTGACGGCGCGCACAGCCGCTAAGAGCTTGCGGCATTGCTGATCGATAATCTGACCATCCTGTCCGCCACCGCCACGGTCTGGTGGATGTGCTTCTTCACCGCAGCCGGTCTGTGCGTGGGTAGCTTCATCAACGTGGTCATCTACCGGCTGCCGCTCGGGCTGAGGCTCAGCGACCCAACCTGGTCGTTCTGCCCAAGCTGTGGAAACCCCATCGCCTGGTACGACAATCTACCCGTCGTCGGGTTCCTCCTGCTCAGAGGCCGCTGTCGCAACTGCTGGCAACCCATCTCACCACGCTACGCCTTCATCGAACTCATGACGGCCATCACCGTCGTCGTGCTCATGGATCGCTTTTTTATCGGACCAGCCGACACACGCGCCAGCTTCACCGACCTCAACTGGCTCATCGCCGAGCATTGGCCCATCTTTTTGGCCCACTTCGTCCTTTTCGCCAGCCTGTTGGCCATGTCCGCTATCGACATCCAATATTACTGGGTCGATATTCGCTTCACGCATTTCGCCGCGTTTTTCGGCCTCGTTATGCACGCTTTCTGGAAACCCGGAACCGATTACGAATGGATGCAGCCGCACGACGGAACAGCCATCGCAGGCGTGGCTGCCTTCGTCGGGTTTGCCATCGTCTGGATCGTCATTCAAGTCACACTTCGCGCCCCACCAGCGGAAGACGCACCGTTGGAAGAAGCATCCACCCCTGCGACGACCGCAAAGCCGAGCACGCGCATTGTGCTGGTCCCTCTGGCGCTCTTTTTGTTCCTCTGCGTCACAACTATGTTGTCCGACT
This sequence comes from Planctomycetota bacterium, assembly GCA_024278775.1. Next base: position 23,146 of record JAJRSP010000078.1, on the reverse strand, counting down.
GGGGTTACGATCCGATACCCTACGTCGTCCGATGCCTCATCGCACTAACCTTCTTCTTCGCCCTCATTGTTTGCGAAGCTGCTCAGGTGCGCGAAACGGACACGGAAATCGTCGAAGCCATCGAGTTCGAGGCCCCCGATGCCCGGCGGATGACCCTGGGCGAGCTGGCCTGCCTGGCGCCGGGGATCATCCTGGGGGCAGCCGCCCTTTGGTTGGCGTTCAACAATTCACAAGCGGCTGAGGCAATGACCTCAGTCCTGCACAACCCGATGGCCTGGGGTATTTCGCGGGCAATCACCGGGTACGTCATCGCCGCGGGCGTCGGCTGGGGCGTGCGTATCGTCGCCAACCTTCTTTACGGCAAGGAAGCCTTCGCCACGGGCGACATCCACATGATGGCCGCTGCCGGCTGCGTGGCTGGCTGGCAAATCGTTATGATCGGATTCGTCCTCTGCTGCTTCATCGCGGTGGTCGCCTGGATCGCACTGCTGCCGTTCAAGCGTACGCGTGCGATCCCGCTCGGCCCGTGGCTATGGATCGGCATGCTGACCGCGACCGTGTTTTACGACCAAATCGCACAATCGACGATTTTCAGGAACCTGGACTCCGCTTTCGGCGTGTTTTTGCACGACGTTTGGCGACATCCTCTTTTTGGAGGCGTCTGATGAGCCTTGTTTTCAAGCAAATCCGGCTCTATGCTAAGCTCACGCTTTTCATAGCCTTGGCGTTGGTCGTCGGGCTTGTGGTCTACAAGAATCGCGATCACCGCGTGACCGTCTGGTTCTTTGCGACCTATGAATCGATCAATGTCCTGTGGCTCATGCTGTGTACCGCCGGTGCGACCGTCGTCACGTGGTGGATACTCGCCCTGACGCGTACCGTTTGGCGGGACATGAAGGTGATGTTCCGCGAAAAGGAACGCCAGCGCGAGCAGGACGAGATCGAGCGGCGGAAAAAAGAAATCGCCGAGGCGGAAAAGCGAATCGACCGGAAAATCAAGACAGCCCTCCACGACGACAACGAAGCCGACAAGGAGGACGCCTGACAACCCTGGAAAGGACACGCGACATGACCAAGCTCCGCAAGTTTTCAATGCTCCCCGTACTGCTCATGCTGCCGACGCTCATCGGATGCACCGACAAGCTCAAAGCCAAGGATGATCAGATCTCGCTGATCGAGGATACCAATCAACGATTGATCGACGAATTGGCGGGTGCCCGTCGAGAAAACGAAATATTGCGTCAGGATCGCAACGATCTGGAAGGCCGGGTGATGTCCTTTCAGGGCGAAATCAGCGATCTCAACATGAGGCTCGCCGCCAAACCCAAACCCGTCGCCGCCCCCGACGGCTGGCAGGCAGTGCCCGGCGGAGCCATGATCGCCATCGAAGGCAGCGTCCTTTTCCCCTCCGGCAAAGCCTCGCTCCGTGACGTGGGCAAACGAAGCCTCGACGATATCGCCGCCGCCATTCGCAGCCGCTACCCTGACAAAGACATTTTCGTCTTTGGCCACACGGATGATACACCCATCAAGAAGAGCGGCTGGACCGACAATCTCGAATTGAGCACTCAGCGAGCTTTGAGCGTCGTACGCCATCTCCAGCAGAAGGGGCTAAGCCCGTCCAAGCTCGTGGCCTGTGGTGCGGGCGAGCACCGCCCGCGTATGCCCAACACCAACAACGCTGCCCGCGCGAAAAACCGCCGTGTCGAGATTTTCGCTGTCGATCCGATCGACTGAAACAAGGCGAAGCGCGATAGACCTGCAAAAACCCAAACCCACGGATTCGTATCCGTGGGTTTTTCTTGATATTCTCCCGCGGATGGATTGGCGATAGTGACGTTAGGAACCGGAACCACCGGTGCCCCGCTCACACCCCCCGATCGAGTGAACGAAGGTATTTGTAGTCAAAAATCCCGGCGTCGTGGCCGTCGGACCAGATCAATTGAATTGCGTACGTGCCGACCAGCTTCGCATTGGCCAGCTTGATTTGACCGGGGTCGCTCTTGAGGATCGGCAGCAACTCGGTTTTCTTTTGATCGCGTTCGGTTCGACAGGTAGCGCACGGGCATTGTCGGCGAAGCATGACCGCCGGGTACACGCTCAAACGCCCGTCGCGCCAGCGGATGTGCAGCGTCTGCTCCTCCCGTTTGAGCTTCAGCTCATCAGGCGTGATCGCTTCGACCGGAAATGCAGTATTGTGTGCGGCTGAAATCTCGTCACTCATCGTGCAGGGAAGCTACCGCGCATACACTCGCTGTTCAATCCGATCCGGCGGCCCGTTCGCATAAAAACGATACACCACAATATCTACCGGCTCGCCACGGCGCAATTCCTTCAACAAAAGACCGACCCGCTTGATGGGCCACGCGCGGTATTGTCCCATGCCGACCAGAAGATCGCCCTTGGAAACATGAACATGAGCAGCCGGACCTTGCGGATCGACTTCGGCGATGACCATGCCCGCGCGATCGCTGATGTCGAAGCGCCGCTGCGCCGCCTCGGGGATAGGCTCCAACCTCAGCCCCAATTTATTCCAGGCGATCTCGGCTCCGTTCAGCCGCGGAATTTCCTCAAGCCTGACTCGTGCGCCGGCAGCCTTGCCATTGCGCGACAGCCCGAGTCGGACCACGTCCCCCACGCGCCGGCCTAGCATCGCGATGCAGAAATCAATGGCACGCCCCACCTTAACCCCGTCAACCGAGACGACCTCATCCCCCAGCTTCGCACCCGCTTTGTCAGCCGGGCCGTCGTTTTCAATCGACACAACTCTCGGCGGCGCTCCGTCCACACGCATGCCGAAACGCACCTGATAGAGCTTGGACACGTCCAGCATTTCGATCAGCGTGCGTCGGAGCTGATCCACCGGAATCGCGAATCCCACGTTTTCCGCATCGCGCCGAATGGCTGTGTTCACGCCGATCAACTGCCCCAGCGCGTTGAGCAATGGGCCGCCGGAGTTTCCGGGGTTGGTGCTCGCATCCGTTTGAATCAGGTTGTCGTACACGACGTCAGTGTCGAACTCGAGCCGCCGATTGACCGCACTGATCACGCCGCGCGTAATCGTATTCTCCAGCCCGAACGGATTGCCGATCGCAATCGCGTCTTCGCCCAGCATAATGTCGTCACTGCGACCGAGCGGGATCGGCTTCAGCGGCGAATCCGGCTCGATCCGCAAGACAGCCAAGTCGTGTCGCGGATCGCGTGCGACGATTTCAGCCTTGTATTCGCGCCCGTCGATGAAGCGCACGCGGTGATCGGTGGATTGCGCCACGACATGGTCGTTCGTCACGATGTACCCGTCTTCGTGAATGACGAACCCGCTGCCGCTGGATTTTTGGGGCGGAATTTCAAAGACTCCGAAAATGCTCGCACGACGCTTCACCGGGCTGTTGGACGAAATGTTGACCACCGAGTCGCGCACTTTCTCCACGGCTTCCACGATGTGGGTTCGGCGAACGCGCAGCTCGGACTCTCGCCGTTCGCTTTCCTGCGCAGACAGCGTCTCCGAAAAGAACACGACCAACGCGACAGCCAACAGTGCAGTACGCATATCAAGCATCCCTTGAAACCAGTTCCGACGATATTACGTTCGGCGGGCGATTGTGTTCGCCGCAGGCGATGTGGACTCCGCCAGCGGTTGCGCAAGATCGCTCAGAGCGAGCGACTCGTCATCAGCCTCAACCGTGCCGGGCGAAGCCAAGTGTCGATCGAAAAAACCGACCACTTTCGCGGCGTATTCTTCAGGCTGACGGTGCGCGCTCTCGTTGTGCCGGGCACCGGGAACGGTCCACACGTACTTCGGCCCGCTGTAGCGCTGATACAAAACCTGAGAATGATCGACAGGAACGTACGTGTCGCGTTCACCGTGAATGAACAGCATGGCCGGTTCACCCATTCGCCCGAGCGCTTTGCACACCGAAGGGAATCGACAACCCCAGGCCCGCTCCGCACGATCGATGATGACGTAACGCAGGAACCGCCAGAAGATCGGCGGGTGGTTCTCGTACGCAAAACGAATTTTCGCGAAGATGCACGCCCACCGACGTAAATAAAATTCGATCAAAAGGTCGCTGCAAAACGCGCCGTCCGTCACAATCGCCCGGACTTCGGGAACAGCCGACGCAGCCAGAATGACGGCTCCGCCCCCTCGGGAGATGCCGAACAACCCCACATCGCGGGACAACCCGCGTTTTTCCAGCATTTCGCCGACGATTGCGATCGCCCCGAGCGTGTCCCACTGCTCCCGATCGCTCGGAAACTGTCGCGGCTTGTAGCCCTGCTCACCCGCCGACGAACCGTGGCCTCGGAAATCGAACACGAACACATCGTAGCCCGCGCGACGCAGCATGCGGTTGTAGCGCACCGACGACCGCCGATCCATCCCGAACTCGTGGGCGAATATCACCGTCCCCTTGCGCGCCACCTCCGCATTAGCCGACAGGTAATGTCCATGCAATACGTGCCCGTCAAACGCGGTGAAGGAAACCGGCTCCCCGTCCATAGGCCCGGTTTCGTACATCTCCGGCCAAACCGGGGGGGACAGGTCGTCGAGGATGTTCAACGCGATCAGCGCGTACTTGCGAACGATCCACAACGGCACAATCACGAGCACCGCCAACGTCGTGGAGATGCTCATCAACGCCCAATTGCGACTCGCGAATTCAAAAATCCAAGACATACACCATTCCGTTACCGCACCCGGAGCATCCTCACTCCAGACATAGCGAGCCGCAAACTTCAGTTCGCGCGGATTCCCGAAGCCTCACAACCGCGCGTGCATTGTCACGACTCAATTGACAGGTCGGGTGCCCCACCCGTCGAATAGCGCGTGTCGCAGCACTACCGCCCCGCGAAAGGTGTATCGCCCAGCTCCCCGGCGATCAAGCCTTTTTTCACGCGAGACCCTGCATCAGCACCTCAACAAGACTCAAACCATCTCAACCGCATGCCGCGGGCGCTCTCCACGCAAAACACCCACAACATCGTCCACAACATCGTTCATCCGCGCCAAACCACCGGCAGACCGCGACGCCACATGCGGAGAAAGCACGCAACCCGGCGTCCGCAACAGCGGATGATCCGCCGACGGAGGCTCGGGATCGAACACATCGACCGCCGCCCCCGCCAGATGCCCGTCCGCAAGCGCCTTCGCCAAGGCACGCCCGTCCACGACGGCCCCGCGCGACGTGTTGAGCAGCACGGGCAATCGCGCGAATTTACCCAACGCCTCCGCACCAATCATCCCCCGCGTATCTTCCGTCAGCGGAACGTGCATCGTGATAACGTCGGCAGATCTGTAAAGCTCGTCCTTGGACACGGATGCCGCTTCGAAATCGAAAGGCCCCACCTCGCGAATATCATTGTACACAACGCGCATGCCGAACCCGCACCGGCCGATCTCCGCCACGCGCCTGCCGATCCGGCCCATACCGACAACGCCGAGCGTCAAATCGCCCAGCTCCCGCGAAACGAACGTCCTGCGCGCATCCAGAAAGCGATCGTCGCGGGCCATCGCGTCGCCCTGCACGATCATCCGCTCAACAGCCAACAGCAACGCGAACGTGTGCTCCGCCACCGAATTCGTGCTGGCCGCCGGCGTATGAACGACGACGATGCCACGCGATTTCGCAGCGGCTAGATCGATGTGATCCAATCCGATCCCGGCCCTGCCGATCACTTTCAACCGGCCGGCAGATTCGAGCAGATCAGCCGTAACGCGCGTGTAGCTGCGCACGACGAGCGCATCGCAATCGACGATGGCGGCGCGCACCGTCGCGTCGTCGCAGGAATCGAGCACGCGAACCTCGCCAGCCTCACGAAGCCGGCGCATAGCATCATCGCTCAGCGATTCGCTTACCACGATTCTAAATTCCGGCTGCGTCATGGATTCACCAAACTCTAATAGTCACGACTCTTCCGCGACTTGCAATGTAAGGCTGTTCTCCACACCCGCCGCGCGACTGGAAACAGTCTTTTCCCCCCTTAGGAAGGGGGGGGTTCTGGACCGGAATAACGCTTCACTTCGCAAGAAGAACCTCCCCCGGCCCCTCCTTCATAAGGAGGGGAGAAAGGAAGGCCACCGCGCTCCATCCGTACGAAACAGCCCCACACAAATAGCGTTTCCTTCCACACGACATTCCACATGGCTAAAATCATGCAAATGATCAAACGTGCCCGCCCCACGGTCAAGGCCACCGTTTGGTGGAACCGCCGACCACCGCTATAGTCGGCTGCATGCATGATTTCGACCTCCACGAAGCCAGAGCGTTCGCCGAAGACCTCGCCCGCCAAGCCGCCGACATCACCCGCGAATACGCCGGCCCCGTGCCCTTCGAACGCAAGGACGATCAAAGCCCGGTCACCGAAGTCGACCGGCGCATCGAAACCATGCTCCGCGAAGCCGTCACGCAACGCTACCCCGACCACGCCTTTCTCGGCGAAGAGCTTGGATCAGCCGACACCGACTCGCAACGCCCATACACATGGGTCGTCGACCCGCTCGATGGCACGCGAAACTTCGCACACGGTTTCCCCTGCTTCGCCACCTCCATTGCACTCATGCACGAACGCCGTTCCATCGTCGGCGTCATCCGCGAGCACGGCTCCGGTTGGCATGCTTCTGCCGTCGCGGGCGAAGGCGTTCTCTGCAACGGTCGCCCCGTCACCCAGCCCGACGCGGGCGGAGAACGCGAAACACTCATCGCCGCCCCCTCAGGGCGAAACCTGCCGATCCTCCCTTTCATCGAAGCGTGGATCGACCGCTACAACCTGCGCAACATCGGCTCCACCGCGCTGCACATGGCCTACCTCGCCGCGGGCGCCGTCGACGCGGTCTTGTGTCGCGAATGCAAACTCTGGGACGTCGCCGCCGGTTCGCTGCTCATCACCGAATCGGGTGCCAACATCACCAAAATCGACGGCACGCCCTTCCAACTCCCCCATCCCGCCGACTACCGCAACGAAGATTTCCCCTTCTTCGCCGCCGCCGAACATTGCGATATTACGCTCCGCAACGACCTTAAACACGCATAACACGCCAAATACGCGAAGGGCCGACACGTCCACGCCCCACCGCCCCGCCCCGCCCATCGCGGCCACCCCTGATTCGTTATTTCGCGATTGCGCGAATCAGCACCGACGTTCTATTAGTGGACAGCAGGCGTATTTTCGCACGCAGAACGCGAAACGCTCTTTGGCAACCGAATAAGCACCCCAGGGTGCATCACGCTACCTGCAGCGCGTCCGCGATCAATCAGAACCGCGTCACCGAACGCGCCCAATGCCGGAAGCGTGAAGGGAGCAGCTCAATCAGAACCGCGACAGTTATGGAGCGGCCCTTGCACGAGAATCACGATACACTCCGGCACGACCAATACCGCGACCCTGAACGCGATCAATGCCAGAGTCGCGCCGGATTGACGATGTTGACGGCGTAACCTAACAAGTGTCGATAATGCACAGTATGATCGGCGTGCGAAGCATCCGACGGAAGAAATCATGACGGAACAACCCGTACAGACCCAGTCTCCGATTCCCCCCGGCGTCAGCCCGGCGCGGGTTGCGACCTCGTTCGTAATCAAGCTGGTGGTTTTGACGCTGGCCCTCGGGTTCGGCGAAGCCTACATCATGCACCTCAGTCAAACCGGGCATGAGCCGGATTGGGTCTACGGACTGCGTGAGTGGTCGGCGGCGATGGGTGCGTGGCTGGCGGGCCTGTTCGAGTCTGAGGTGGTTCTGGACGAGGTCACCGTCACCGGGACGGGAATTCCGCTGATCGTGAGCGTCGAGTGTACAGCCCTTTTCGCGAAGGGGCTTTTCTGTGCGGCGGCGATCGCCTACCCCTGCCGCTTACGCGACACCGTGATCGGATGCGTAGTCGGACTGGTGGGCGTGGCAGGGTTGAACGTGCTGCGCATCGCCGGGCTGGTGTTGATTTCAAGCTGGACGCCAAAATTCTTTCACTTCGCACACATGGTTTTGATGCAGTGGTTCTTGATCTCCTGCGTCGCACCGCTGTGGCTGGTTTGGGCAGCGTGGGCGACAAAGAGGGCCGCGAGAGTGCGGAAATGCGAAGGAAGTAACGGGGGATCGGCATCGTGAGCGAGGCCTCCCGCGCGGAATTCTCGCTGCGACGGTTTCTGGTACGCGTCGTACCGCTGGCGATTGTGGCTGGTGTGGCTTGGAAGTTCACGTCTGCTTGGAACGCGGATTTCACGGTCTGGCTGGTGAAGGCCATCCATCGACTGTTCCTGCATCCCGCACCCTACCTGTTTTGCGACACACGCCGGTATTTCTGGCACGCGACGATGTTTCCGCCGGTGCTGGCCCTGACGCTGGCGTCTTACTGGCTGCCCTGGTGGGATCGGGGGCTGCGTGCGATGGGTGGATACGTGGCCTACTGCGGACTGACGGCCATCGCAATCGCGATCAACGAGTCACCCTATTTGCAACAGACCGATGTGCTGGTGCCGATGTCGAGTACGTTGGTCAATGCGAATTATCTGATGTTCGGCGTCGTGGTCTGGGTATTGGCAGCCGGTCCCTGGTACGGCGGTGGACGGCTCTCGCGCGCAGACGGAATCGGAGAAACCCCACCGAAGAAACGATGGTGCCCCGCTTGGCTCGGCGGATGGGGGACGCGCGTTCTAATTCTATGGGCGGCGGTCGCGATAGTCGTACCAGCCTACGCGATGTTCGGAACACCGGAGGCCATGGCGGCTCGGGCGGAGGTCGCTCGACGGATGCGACTTGTGCCGTTCTTTCCCATCCCAAGCGGCGCGGATGTGAACGTATCGCCGACGGAGCAGTTGAAACGGGACGACGCCGTAAAAAAAGTGCTGGACGCGCTGCGTGAAGCCATCGAAGCGGACGCCGCCGCCGAACGCGACAGTGCCGCGTTGTGGCACCTGACAGGCCGACTGCTCGACAGCATGAGGCCCCCGAACGCTGAAACCGCAAGACAAATCAAGCTGGGTGCGGCACGGGCGCTGATCAAGGCGCGAAAACTTCGGAAGTAACGCCCCGCCCCCGCCTCAATCCGCTCGCACCGAGTTGAAATCACACTGCGTTGGCTTCCGCCTGTTGATCGCGGAGGCGGTCTTTCAATCTCATTTTGAGATTCAGCAGCCCTTTCAAGCCGAATTCGCAGCGGCGTTCGACGGTCATGGGGGCCTGCATGATGGGTCGGCCGGTGTTGTGCCGAACCGCAGCGCACCAGCGGTGAATGAATTCGTCGTCGGCGTTGGGGCGATGATCGAGTGTGCGCAGGACTTCGGGAACGAGTGACAAAGATTCACGCTCGATCAGCGTGCAGGCCGGCTCGAGGGATGTTACGGAGAACGGCTCGTTCATGGACGGGAGCTGGATGTTCTGTGGCGCTTCAAGTTGCCCGGTGATGGGATCGTCGTGCCAATATGCCCAGCGAATGCGGCCGTCGATGAGTTTGCGCGTCAATCCGCCGACCACCGGCGCGTCCACGCTCGCCAGCAGCCCCAGCGTTCTTTCATGGGGCACGACATCGTCGCGCATCATCAGGACATGCGTAAATCGATCCTCCAGTGAAGCTACCCGCTCCGCCAGCTCCAGCATGCCGCCGCGTAACGTGTCAGCCGTAACGGTCTCGATGCGGATGCGCTCGCCGTAAGCGTTTTCCCAACTGGCAAGCGCCTGCACGAGTCGGACGTGCAGCCAACCGGTGGGCGGCGTGAAGACCGTCACCAGAATGTTCCGATCGTCATTGGGCGTAGCCAACCTCGGCCAGGAGGAGACGGGAATTTTGTCGCTGTACAGCAGGTCGAGATGAGTAAGATCGACCGACTTGTAGTGATCGGCGTTGATGGACGGATCGACCAGAATCTCGAAGCCAGCCGCCCGCGCCTTGCGGAAAAAGTAAATGTCTTCGCCAATCATTTCACCATCGAAATGGCCGACAAACGCACACCAGGGTTTTTGGATTTTCTCAAAAACGTCGCGACGAATAAGGCACAGGCCCAGCCCGGTGGCATCGCAAGTGAAAGGCACGTCGGGGAAATCGTCAGGATCGACGCGACGGTAGCCGGTGTGGACTGCGTCCGGCGGCACAACCGTGCCCCGAAGTTTGGGGTCGTCATGCAGCATGATATTCGTACCGACAGTGGCGGACTTCGGCTGATCGGGCGGGCCGTAGCGCAGGTTCATGGTCGGCACGGGGGCGCAGACGATGGGCGCGTTGTGGGCGAGCAATCGGTCGACGGCGTCGGGCTCGGTGGTGACGTCGGTGTCGATGAACAGCAGGTGCGTCCAGTCCGCATCGTTCATAAATCGGGCAATCAGCGCGTTGCGGCAGCGATCGTGCGGGGCCTCCTGATACCACCACATGACCGTATCAGCCGTGCGCGTTTGTTTGAGAAGTTCGCGAATGGTTCGGTCCGCCTCTCGATGCACCGACCCCGTGCAGGGGACGGCAATCACGACGCGCGGACGGAGTTCCAGATTTATTCGGATGTGTTCATCGGGCATTTTCGAGGCTCCTGTCGCCTGCTTATCGGCCTGTTGCACCGATCTTCTCGTGTCAAATCCGCCGATGCCGATGCAGAGCAAACCCGCAGGGACGAATAGGTAAGAGCGGTAGAGATCATCCAGACGCGTAAATGTGGCTCATCGCGACGGTCGGCTTCGGATGTTCGCGATTCAGCGTCAACAGGCGGCCTCCAGCGACAACCCTGTCGCGTGGAAGATTTCGACGAGTCGTTTGTCCCAGGTGTGGTCGAGAATGACGCGATTGCGTGCGGCGAAGGCCATCGCTTCACGGCGATCTCGATCATCGAGCAATGCCGTGACGGCGTCACGTGCTTCGCGCGGCGTCAAAAATGCCAGAAATTCTTCATCGGGCGCAAAGCAATCGGAAAGCCCATTGCGTTCGATATGAATCATCGGCACACCGCACGCTGCCATTTGGAACGGTTTGTGCGTAATCCCTTCCTCGTCATTGCATTGCGAAATGTTGATGCCGAGTGTTCCGCTTGCATAGGCAGCCGGTTGCGCGTCGTGAGGTATCCGGGGCGAGCCGCCGAGTTCCAGTGATGACCAGCCGGGATTTCCAAGAACACGAACGCGAAAGTAGCGTGCGAGATACGCGAGGGTAAACGTGCGTTGCCACCGTCCGAAATCCCAAAGAATGTGCAGCGCGTCGAAGTAGACGCGATAGTTCTCGCGTATCCAAGAGCAGGCCTGCGGGTACTGCGGCTCCAGGCGACAAAAGACACGAAACGAACCCGTGAGCGCGTCGGTCGCCCTGGCCGCCACCCAACTGTCTCCAAGAGCGTTGAGTTCGTTTTGGATGTTCGCCGGCCCCCTCTCCGCCCACAGACTGGATAGCTTTTGACGAACTTTGGCAGCCACGCATTCGGACATGGCTGACACGTCCGGGTCGTCCTCGTTGAGAAACGGCTTCAGGTCCGGATCAAGTTCGGGCGGCGAACCGACCACAGCCACAACATCGCAATCCGGCGAGACGCCGTTGATCGGTTTCAAACGGTCGGGGTTTTCAGCGACGGGCAGTCCGTAGACTTGAGGCCATTTCAGGAACTGACGAATCTCACTGGCGGCGAGTTCGCACTTGACGAACACGTGGTGATTCTCGGACCGCAACGCTGGCTGCACGTGCTCGCTCAGCGCGACGCGCTCGTGCGCCCAATGGGGATGGTCGGTCCACCATTGAATATGCGGAACGCCGAGCATCTGTAGAAACGGCACCTTTCGGCCTGAGATGTCCTGCGTCATGGGCAGATCGAACACGCCGTTGTGGCCTGTGCTTATGGCGGCCCGGAACCCGCCATTGTGCAAATTTTCAGCTAAGGTTTTCCAGTCAATCGGCGTCCCGGCACTGCTCCGCGACCATATATCGCTGAGTTCGAGGGTGGCAGGCCTCAACCCGAGGCGTTCGCACGCCGCGCCCATGTCCTGGAGATAGTTGCGCGTGAAGTCACCGGGATTGTTAAGGATCAATATCCGATCGCCCGCACGAAGTGTCTCGAGGTCGGGCGCTTTCACCGGCGGCACTGCACTCGCCGTTTGCTGCTGCTCGATCATGTCCGGGCTTTCGCCGGCAGAGGCAGTGGGCCGATGCGACCGGTCACAGCGGCTGGGGAATTGAAATATCTGCACGGACCGACGTTTCGCATTGGCCGCCTCCGAGGACGCAACTTTGTCGCCACGTCAGCCATACGGAATAACACGTACCTGAAGTGTCGGAAGAAGTTCGCCCCAATCTTGACCAACTTCTCACGCTGCGCGGTGCGGTAGCCCAAGACTGGCAGGCTCCGGCGGTGACGCGTCGCGGCAGAGTTGCTTTCCAGATGGTCAGGGCCGGTTTTGGAACTGAAAGGCTTACGCGCCGGCGGGCTGGGCTTCGCCTTCCTGGGGCGGGTACCACGGTTTCAGGATCGGCGAGCGCTCCGGCATGAACTTGTAGATCACGACGAGCCAGATCACACCGCCGACCATCATGGTCAAGCTGATAGCCTGTGATACGGTCAAACCGTACGCGTCCAAAGGATTGTCCGAGCGGATCATCTCCAGACAGATGCGGGTCGGTGGATAGGTCAGCAGGAACAGGCCCCACACCAGGCCGTGGCGCTTCCGGCGGTGAAACACACGTGCCAGCATGATGGCCAGCAGGAGGCCCGCGACGGCGGCGTAAAGCTGTGTGGGGTGGACCCAGCGTGCGTCATGGGCACGGGCCAAGTCTCGGATTTCGCGCATCGTGGTGGCGCGCGTTGGATCCTCGCGCGACGGATAGTGGGTGGCCAACATGAGCGGGACCGTTAGATTCGCATGATCTTCGGCGATGCTCCGGGTGGCTTCGTATTCAGCCTTCAGTTGCTTTGTCTGTTCGCTTTCGGGATCGTTCTTCTTCGCACGACGGTAGATTTCCTCGATTCGTTCGAGTTGGCGGAGCGGTTTTTCGCGAGCCTCGGGCGTCATGCTGACCAGATCCCGCCCGAGGAGCGTAGCCCCGAAAATGCTCGAATTCCCGTCGCCCACGCCGTCGTAGGTCAACTCGGCGGGGAATGTTATCTCCCGCTCCTCCCATTGGCGGATGGAGGCAGGGCTGCCGAATGGAAACGCGACCGCGAGCGAAGAAGCTGGTTGACCGTGGGCATCGACACAGGCTCCGCCGAAGCAGCAGCCGTTCAGAAAGCAGCCAAGCCTGCCAAAGCCGAGCGCCCAGGGAATCATGATCGCCAAAAAATCTCCAAAAAGGCGGATGGAGAGTTTCTTCCGCCACATGTACACCACGACGACCGGGATGGTGAAAAGCACACCGCCCAGGAATTCCAGCCCGCCGCGCGTCAGATTAATGATAGCCCAAAAACGGTCGGGGGCGTCTGCGAAGGACTCGTCCCAATAGTGCCACACAAACATGATGCGCGAACCGATGACGCCGGAGATCAGCGCGTAGAACGCGATGTTCAGGATTTCGTCGGGATCGGTCTTGACCCGCATCGCCCGGCGCATGGCGAAATAGACCGCGCTGAGGAAGCCAGCCATCATCATGAACCCGTAGCTCTTGAGGGTCCAACCGGTTCCGGGCATTACCCAAAGTTCTGGATACATAGACAACCCATATAAGGGGGTGACACATCGGCTGCGGGTCGAGCGTCGGCACGCAGGCTCGCAGCGTGAAAGGGGCCAAGGAGCATTCCGTCTCCCGACCGCCGGGCGAAACCCTATCCATGCGTGCGTGTGTTGTCCAGCTTTCGGAGCGACCCACATGGGGCCAAGACTGTATCGGCGAGACCGAAAACCTCGAATCGGAGTGAACGGCCCCCGAGCCGACTGCGGCGGTGGCTGGGTTTGTATGCTGGGTTCGGCGATGCTAGACTTTTCGTGCGTTTTGAATTCTGCTTGATCGTTATGAGGTGAGGATATCAGATGCCTGTCCGAATCACGCGTTGGTTGTCGCTTGTCGTGCTCACTTGTGTAATCCCCTGCACGGCGAAGGAAAAGGAGTCGCTTTCGGTCGATGCGTTGATTCGAGTCGGCGTTGACCAGCTTCTGTCCATGCAGGAGGAGGACGGCGCTTGGCCTTATGAGGGCGTGTACCGCGTGCGTGGCAAGATTCCCGTCGGCTACCGTGTCGGCGGAACTTCGCTGGTGTGTGAGGCGTTGCTGTATGGCGCACCCGTCGACAATTCCAAAGTCCGGTCGGCCATCGACCGCGGCATCGACCTGGTTCTGCAAGAGTTGCACGACGATCGGATGGCGGCCAAGACGGACTATCGATACGACGTGCGTGTATGGGGACAGGCTTGTGCGTTGGATTTTTTCTCGCATCTGCTTGAAACAAAGCGGGCCGGCACGCGACGGGAAGCGGTTTCGGAGTGGATACCGAAACTGGTCGCAACGCTCCTCGAAGAGGAGGTCGATGGCGGCGGCTGGAACTACGCCGGGCGACACAATCACGCCTCGTTCGTCACCGGCCTCGTGGTTCAGGCGCTCCTGATGGCTCGACAGGTGGGGGCGGACATCCCGAAAAAGGTGTTCACTCGGTCCGCGAAAGTACTGTCGGCCAGCAGATCGCCCAACGGTGCGTATCAGTACGCCGGGCGTATTAACCTTGAATCCAAGAGCAAATTCGCTCGTCCCAAACTTCCCGGATCGATCGGTCGAAGTCCGTTGTGCGACACCACGCTGATTCTCCTGGGCAAGGGTAGCTCCGAGACAATTAAGCCGGCACTCGACGCATTCCACGAGCATTGGGACGAACTTGAAAAACGCCGCAAACAAAACGGCACGCACAAGGCCCCCTACGGCATCGCACCTTACTACTTCTATTTCGCCCACCGCTACGCCGCACAGGCCATCGCCATGTTGCCCGACGGCGATCAGGCCTCCGAGCGGGCGCGTCTGCTCGAAAAGCTGCTGCGCACGCGCGACGCGGACGGAACCTGGAACGATCGCGTGTTCCCGCGCACGCGCAACTACGGAACAGCCATGTCGGTCATCGCATTGCTCGGCGATCGGTTTCCGCTGCCCGCGCGGGTCAAGAAAAAGTGATTTAAGAATCGACAGGCTGGACGACTTTGCCTGTTCCTGGCAGGACGTTGAAAAGGTGTGGCACGGGTTTCCAACCCGTGCGTTCACAGGTCAAGTGACCAGTGCTTGGTGAAACACAGCCATTAGCACCGGTTGAAAACCGGTGCCACACAGAAAGTCTATGTTCCTCAATGGGCTGTCAAACTCTGTGTCAAACGAGATTGCTTCGATGACAATAATCAAAGGCGAAAAACTTCCCACTCTGACATCCTCGCGCGTGGTACTGCGCTGGCTTGAACCCAGCGATGCGCCCGCGTTGTTCGGGATATTCTCAGACCCGCAGGCCATGCGTTACTGGAGTTCGTCGCCGTGGACCGACGAATCCGCCGGTGTCGAGATGATCGAAAACGTCCGGCAACATTTCGAGCAGGGCACGCTCTATCAATGGGGCGTCGCCCGCCACGACGACGATACCGTCATCGGCACCTGCACACTGGCCCATGTCGATGTTCAGAATCGCCGCGCGGAAATCGGCTTCGTCTTGCGGTCCGACCATTGGAACCAGGGTTATATGACGGAGGCTACGCGCACGTTGCTGCGCTTTGCCTTCGAGGAACTCGAACTGCATCGCATCGAAGCCGATGTGGACCCGCGCAATGAAGCCTCCATTCGTTTGATCGAGCGGCTCGGGTTTCAGCGCGAGGGATACCTGCGCGAACGCTGGCTCGTGAACGATGAAATCAACGACACCGTATTCTATGGACTCCTACGCCGCGAGTGGTCAGCCGCTTGACTTCGCTTCCGGCCCCAATATCCGAAATATGCCTGCCGACGCTTCCGAATTGCGGTGTTGCCAACGTCGCCTACTGAGCCTATATAGGGGCGATCGCAAGCCGTGACGTGGAGGGCATGATCGTGTCGGTCGCCACGCAAGTACCTCAACGGGATGGGCGACAATGCATGCATCAGGTCACGACGCTGCTTAATCGTCTTGACGCATAAGTCTGGATAGGCAAGTGGTTTATGAGGGGAGCCGGGGGCAGCGGACTCTTGGCAACGCGGCGCGCGGTTTGATCTACCCCCTCCTTGATCTTGTCCTGAACAAACCGGTTCGTATCGCGTTGAATCGTATCGACGTTACCATTCGGTGCGGTTGTTGAATAGTTGAATTCAGCCTGCTCTCAGAGTTCGCGGGCATCGTCCTGTTGGAGAAGCTAAAGTGTTCGTTGATCGTCATCTTCCCGCGTTTGCTTTCATCGTAGGCCTGTTGTGCGCGCATCCGTTGCTCGGCGACGTCATACACGTCAAAGACGGTAGCCAGGTGGTCGGCACAATAGAGGCGTTTTCGGGCGGGAAGGTCAAAATTTCGACAACGTTCGCCGGGGCGATCGAGATCGATCTTGCGGTGGTAAGTTCAATCGAAACGGACGAACGCCTTACCGTCGCGATGGAGAGCGGGGATCGGCTCATCGGGCCTGTGGGCCGAACAGGCGAGGGAGCGGCGGTCGTTCAGACGGCTCAGGGGCCTGTGCCGATTAGTTTCGATCGCGTTACAGCGGTTTGGAAGGTTGGCCAGCCAAGCCCTGAGGAGGAGGCGTTGGTCGCAAAGTACAAGCCAAACTGGTCCGCAACGATCGAAGCAGGCTTTCGCATGCAGGAGGGCAACCGCCAAACGCGCGACGCCCGTGGGCGATTCGACCTGCTTCGTACAACGTCGGAGGATCGACTGTTATTTTACATAGCAGCCGATTACGCCGACCAGAACGAGATTCGCAACACAAACGAATACAGAGGTGGTGTTCATTACGAGAACAATGTTTCCGATCGGCGATACTGGTACACGCGATTGGACCTCGAGTTTGACGAATTCGAAGACCTTGATTTGCGTACGACGGTGGCGGCTGGCGGCGGGCACTTTTGGATCAAAAAACCGAACCATATGCTGAAGACCCGTGCCGGTGTCGGCTATCGACATGAGTCGTACATGACCGGTGTGACCTTTGATGACGTGACGCTGGACCTCGGCTTGGATTACATGGTCGATCTTTCGAGTTTCTGCCGCCTTACCCATGCAGCCAGCTACAGCCCTTCGATTGAAGAGGTGAACAATTATCGTTTGAACTTTGACACAGCCTTGGTGTTTCCGCTCGGTGACAGCAAGTCCTGGAAGCTCAAACTCGGCGTGCTGAATTCCTACAACTCGATGCCACAACCCGGCATCGTAAAGCTGGACAATACCTACTACGCCAACGTGATGCTGGCGATCAAGTAGGGCTCGCCGACGGGCGGCTGACACGGCGCGAAATCGCCGGCACAAGCGTGGTGTCGCGTGTGTCGGTTTCACTATCCTTGGCACGGCCGTAGGCTGAGCGTACAACACTCGTAAGGCGTCGCGCCGGTAGCTCAGTTGGATAGAGCATCGGATTTCTAATCCGAATGTCGTGGGTTCGAGTCCCGCCCGGCGCAATCAAGAACGCGGAGCTTGGTCCCGAATGAGTCTCGGAAGTGAAAAAGTGGTCCAAGAGTGGTCCAGAACATCGCGCTGACCTCGACAGCTTGGCCACGGCAGCCCGTGGCCCATCGCGGTTGATCGCCGCGCAAATCAAAGCAATGCGCGAGAGAGGACTCGAACCTCCACACCTTACGGTACAGGATCCTAAATCCTGCGCGTCTGCCAATTCCGCCACTCGCGCGGGCGTTGAACGGGCATCGTAACGGCGTGGCGCGACTCCTTCAACGATGGTGACGTTTTCAAGGGGCGTCCTCGTGGGTATCGTGGAAGTCATGGTTGATGTGCAAACGGTGGTCATCGGGGCGGGTGCGATGGGCGCTGCGGCTGCGCTGGCATTGGCCCGGCGGGGACACGAAACTCTCGTTCTCGAACAGTTTTCGGTTGGGCACGATCTGGGCAGCTCGCACGGGCAGTCGCGCATACTTCGATATGCCTATTTCGAGCACCCGGATTATGCCCGGCTCGTGCTGTCGGTTGCGCCTATGTGGCGCGAGCTTGAGCGTGAAACGGGCACAACGCTAATGACGCAATGCGGCGGGATCGACATCGGCCCGCCGGACGGCGAACTCGTGTCGGGATCGCTCCGGGCCTGTCGCGAGTTGGGTTTGGATCACGAATACCTGAATCGAAAGCAGCTCGAATCCCGATTTCCGTTTGCACACGAAGAAAATGTGTACGGTGTGTACCAACCCGATGCGTGCATTCTATCGGCCAACGACTGCGTTCGCGCGTTGCTGGATCAAGCCGTAGTCCAAGGCGCGGTGCTTCGTGAAAACACCCGTGTCGAGCGCATTTCGTTCGGCCAGGATTTCCAGAAAATCACGACGAACGACGGGCAAACGGTGCGTGCGCAAAACGTCGTGCTGTGCATCGGAGCGTGGACGACAAACGTGCTCGGCCGCGTGCTCTCACCGCGCACCGAGGCGGGGAGTAATTCTCCCAATTATGCGACGGGAGTCCATCCGCGATTGCTGGTTCGCCGAAAAGTCGTCGCCTACTTCGAGCCAGCCGACGACGAGACTTTTTCACTGGGACAATTCCCCGTCTTTATTTACCAGACGGGAGATTGTTTCTATTACGGCTTCCCCGTTTTCGGACGCCCGGGCGTGAAGATCGGCGACCACGCGGGCGGAGAAATCGTCGACGCGGACGACGTGGATCGCTCGCTCAGGCCAACCGACGAAGCACACGTTCGAGCGTTCGTGCGTCGCCATCTCGCTGCGGCGGATGGCCCCTGCGTTGGACATGACATTTGCTTGTACACGCTCACTCCGGACTCGGATTTCATCATCGACCGTCATCCCGGCTGCGACCGTATCGTATTGGCCTGCGGGTTCAGCGGGCACGGATTCAAATTCGCACCGGTGGTCGGCGAAGCTGTGGCTGACCTGATAATGCATGCACAGCCGCGATTCCCAATCGATCGATTCCGGCTTGGGCGACTATCGAAATAACAACAGCAGGGCCGACAGGCGTATCTTGGCAGTTCGTTGCCATGCTTCGGGCAGGCGATTAGCATTGCTTGGACGCGGCCAACAATCGAACTGGAGAAGCCATGCAACGATGCGGAACAATCGAATCGGTACGCCGTATGGTCCGCGATCGGTGGGGCTTTGAAACGTTTCGCCCGCTCCAGGAGCAGGCGATCGAAGCTGCGGTTTCGGGGCGGGACACGGTCGTGGTCATTCCCACCGGGGGTGGAAAATCGTTGTGCTACCAGGCGCCGGCGGCTGCACGCGAAAGCGGTATCACCGTCGTCGTCTCCCCGCTCATCGCGCTCATGAAAGACCAGGTTGACGCGCTGAACGCGCGCGGCATCGCCAGTGCGCTCTACAACTCAAGCCTCAGGAGCGATGAGAAGCGGGCCGTGATCGACGGCTTGCACAACGGACAATTCAAACTGCTCTACGTCGCACCGGAGCGATTTCCCGATCAGAACTTCATCGACCTGCTTCACGGCGCGGGTGTGAACAGCATCGCCATCGACGAAGCCCATTGCATCAGTCATTGGGGTCACGACTTTCGCCCGGATTATCGGAAGTTGAGTGCGTTGCGCGATATTTTTCCCGACACGCCGATCCACGCTTTCACCGCGACAGCGACCCCGCGTGTGCGTGACGACATCGCCGCACAACTCAAGCTAAATGATCCCGCGTTCCTCGTCGGAAATTTCGATCGCGCGAACCTGACCTATCGCGTCTTGTGGCGGCGGGAGATGAAGCAGCGCATCATGACAGTGCTGGACCGCTACGCCGACAAAGGTGCAGGCATTATCTATTGCATTCGCCGAAACGACGTTGACGAATTAACAGCTTCGCTGCGCTCCAACGGATACGACGTTCGCCCCTACCATGCAGGCCTCAGCCCCGATATCCGAAAAGCGAACCAGGAAGCGTTCAGCAGTCGCGAGGCGAACATCATCATCGCCACCATCGCATTCGGCATGGGAATCGATCGGCCTGACATTCGCTTCGTCCTGCATACCGGCATGCCGCAGTCGATCGAAGCCTATCAACAGGAAACGGGAAGAGCAGGACGAGACGGGCTGCCGGCTGAGTGCGTGATGTTCCACACGACGGCGGACTTTATGACGTGGCGCGCGATCCTGGAAAAAGGCAGCAGCGGAGACGACGTGAAGATTCGCATCGCGCAACTGGAAAAAGTGCTCGATTTCTGCAAGGCACCGTCCTGCCGGCATCGCCTTCTGGTTGAGCACTTCGGGCAGACGTATGACAAGGAATCATGCGGAGCCTGTGACGCCTGCCTCGGCGAACGCGATGACGTGTCCGACGCGACAGTTGTTGCACAAAAAATCCTAAGCGCCATCGTGCGTACCGGCGAGCGCTACGGTGCCAAATACCTGGCCGACGTGCTGATCGGTAATGACACGGACCAGGTCGCCGATCGAGGCCATCTGAACCTGAGCGTGTTCGGGTTGATGTCAGAGTATGACACTCAGGATATTCGCTCGTGGATTGACCAGCTCGCTGCCGGCGGGCATCTGGCCGTCGGCGAGGAGTACCGCACATTCAGCGTTACCGACACAGGTTGGACGCTGCTTCGCGGAACGAGCGAAGCCCGTTTGTTCGCCGACGATCGCGCGAAACGCGGTGCGAAGCGTGAACGCAGAAGACGGCGCCCCGTCGCGCCCGACTTCCAGGACGACCAATCGATGGGTACGGCGTACGCGGGCGATGGTGAAAGCGAACTGGACGCCGAACTCTACGAAGCCTTGCGAAAAGTCCGCAAGGAATTGGCGGACGAACGCAGCGTGCCAGCCTATTGCATATTTCCGAACAAGACGCTGGAAAAAATAGCGATCATGAAACCAACGGACGAAGCCTCGCTCGGCGCGGTCCCCGGAATCGGCCCGAAAAAAATGGAGCAATACGGGGCGTTCATGCTCGAATGTGTCAAACGGTTCGCCGGTTGACCTGCCTCGCTATGTTTCCAGTTGAGCAAGGATTTTCGCTTTGACCTCGTCAAGCGTGCCAGCAATGCGCGCACCAGCCGCTTTTCGGTGCCCCCCGCCGCCGAATCGGCCTGCCAACTCCGCGACATCGACCGCACCCTTGCTGCGGAAACTACACTTGATAACACCGTCCCCCGCGTCGGCCAGC
Source organism: Planctomycetota bacterium (assembly GCA_024278775.1). The sequence continues at coordinate 1,996 of JAJRSP010000078.1, read as the reverse complement.
AACACAGACGTTTGAACCGATTCAATCTTGAACGGCTCGTTCACGATCCCTTCGGTCTGATCCGGCGTCGCACCGGCTTGACGAAACATTTCCTGCGAAATCGGCAACAGCGCCAGCCGCTCGTCACAATGAATCTCCATCGCGTTCAAAGCCACACCAACAAGACGCAATCGCTCGACCGGATCGGTCTCGTAGAGATGACGATAGACACTTTCGGGCGACACGCCTCGCCGCACGAGGTCCGCCGCTATTTCGAGTGCGTGGGCGTTGCAATTCGAGAAACGAAACCACCCCGTGTCGGTCGCAATTCCCACGAACAATGATCGGACGGCTGTCGAATCCAGTTCCTGACGACAGGCGACCGCCCAATCGTACACAATAGCGCACGCAGCCGACGCTTCCTCATCAACGATGTAGATGTCGGCAAGGTCGTCCCGCGTCACATGATGGTCCAAAGCGATCTTCTGAACCCGTGTCGAACGAAGCCAATCTGCGGCGGGCGACAATTGACCATAGGTACACGTGTCCAGAATGAGAACGCCGTCAACATCGTCGAAATCGTCCAGACGAATATCGCGATTGAGCACCAGCAGAGGTTCATCCTGCAACATGAAAGCGTAGCCGGGCTGGGGCGGCTCGAATGTGACGGCCTTCGGTTTCGCACCCAGCGACTGAAATATGGAGCGCATTGCAATCATGCTTCCGAGCGCATCACCGTCAGAGCGTTCGTGCGTTAAAAGGAGCGGTTTTTTCCAATTGGCGACAACCGCACCGACCTGGCGAAATTCTTCGTGTGTCAGAGGCATTTTGAAATTCCTTCATCGTCATCGGCTCGCCGACGAAAAGGTGTGACAATCGCGGTCGCACCGTGGGCGCGAACAGCCTCGATGTCGGAGGCTATCTGCGCGACGAGGGCTTCTGTGCTGTCAAAGCGACGCTGCGGCCTGATCCAGGTTCCGAATTCGAGGTGAATCAATTGGCCTGAAACGTCGTGGTCGAAATCAATCAAATGAGCTTCGATCTTACGTTCGCCATCCCCAAACGTTGGATTCGTCCCGATACTAATACCAGCCAGCGACTTCGTGGTTCCGATGCGCGCCGCACCGGCATACACACCCTCCGCAGGAACGAGCGTGCATACCTCAGCGATGTTGGCGGTTGGAAACCCCATCCCCCGGCCACGCCCCGCGCCGGACACGACACTTCCCACCAGCGTATGAGGTCGGCCAAGCGCCAAGGCGGCGCGATGCACAAAATGCTCGGAGATCAACTTGCGTATCATCGAACTGCTGACGGTGACCAGGTCGTTCCCACCGAAGTCCAGGCGCACCGGATCGATGATACAGACATCGAACCCAAAACGCTGCCCGAGTTCGCGCAATGTGTCCGGATTCCCCTTGCGCCCGCGTCCGAAGCCGAAATTCGAACCCTCGACAATGTGCAGCGGGCGGAGTTTCTCAACGACGCGCTCGATGAATCGCTCCGGCTCCAGCCCCAACAAGGCGGGATCGCTTCGGGCGATGACAACGATATCCACGCCATGACGGAACAGCATGTCGGTCTTGTCATCCAGGCGCATCAAACTCGGCGGGGCGTGCTCAGGCCTGAGAACGGCCAGCGGGTGCGGTTCAAACGTCAGCGCGACGAAAGGGACTTTCCGATCGGCGGCGAACAACGCACCCTGCGCAAGGAGCTGCTGATGACCGCGATGAACGCCGTCAAAATTACCAATCGTCAAGACCGAGCCGTCAAGACTCAACTCGGAATCGTCAAGTCCCTGAAAAATGCGCACGCCCTGCTCTCGCTGTTTGGACTGATTCGCTGAAACCTCACGCACGGCTCAGAATAGAGAAGGATTCCTGTTCTGGCAAGGGTGTGGCTATTTCCTTCGGCGCTGTGGAATAATTCGCGCCTCACTTTACTTGCGCAGTGCGCGGGGGGCTGTCAGAATCCCGGGCGTGTTACGATCTTTTATTCAATCGGGAGATAGTAATGG
>JAJRSP010000077.1 GCA_024278775.1 Planctomycetota bacterium | reverse complement strand
ATTCGCCCATGCAGACCACCGCGCGGCATCGTGGGGCGACCGTTCGCGCCCATGTCCCTAACTCCGCATAGGCTTTGTCCTGACCACCCGCGATCAGCACCACCGGCGCATCCATCGCCTCGACAGACACGCACGTCGCGGCTGGTGACGTGGATTTCGAATCGTTGAAAAACTTCACACCGCCGACCTCACAAACGAACTGCAAACGGTGTGGCAACCCGCCAAACGATCGCAACGCACCCAACATCACGTCATCCGAAACGCCCACGGCACGACAAACCGCCAGCGCGCAGCGGGCGTTAGCCACGTTGTGCTTCCCCGGTATCGACAACTCGATCGTCGGTTCGTCCAACGCCACACCCGCAGACACCCTGCGAACGCCGGCCAACCGACCCCCCAGCCGCCGGCATAGCAACCCATCCGCCTCCGCGCAGAGATCCCCCACGATCACGTCTTGTTCCGGCACGGACACCAGCGAATCAGTGCCTCCAGAGCCCGGGCTGCTGAGAGGGGCGTTTCCTAATATGTTCAACTTCGCCGAGAAATACGCCGCCGCCCCATCGTAGCGATCGAGGTGATGCGGGTGGAGATTGGTAATCACCGCCCACCTCGGGAGCCAGGCGATACGAGGCAGGTCTTCGAGCTGAGGGTTGGACATCTCCAGCACGACCAAGTGGTTCGGACGAATGCTGTCCAAACAATCCAGCAGAGACCGCCCAATGTTCCCACCAAGATGCACGGCCGTACACGGGGACGCATGATCACACCGTGTCGAATGACCACACAGGGACGCTTCGAGCACACCGGCGATCATGGCACACGTGGTGCTCTTACCGTAGGAGCCGGTCACACCGATCACCGGAGCCGGACAACGCTCGCAGAACAGGTTTAGCTCTGTGGTCCAGGGGACTTCCGCCTCGCAGATACGGGCGAAAAACGACGATTGATTCTTCACGACGGCCGGGTTGATAACGGCTAGGTCCGTCGCATCAAGATCACATTCATCATGACCACCGAGCCGAAGGCAGACATTCAGATCGGATATTGTCTTCAGAGACGTGGCCAGGGACGCCGCATCTGCCTGATCCGTGACCGTGACATTCGCGCCACGACCGGCCAGCCACCGAGTCGCGCCGACGCCACCACCGAATCGCCCCAGCCCCACCACAAGCACCCGCAACCCACCCCAAGCGGCACTTGGAGCACTCGGCTTCGGTATTTGCTTCTGCGTTGCCAAAACAATAGCCCTACACCCGGCCGGAAGACTCAGGTCCACACGAACCCGCACCGCCATCCACGGTGACGCATTGTAGATCGTGTGGCCTTCTCGATCACGCACCCAACAACAACGCCATCAATACGAATCGTCATCGCGGCAGTGCCTGACCGAATCGGCGGTCGTGAACTATGGTTGGGCGGGTCGTTCTTTCGTATCCAAAACGAAAGAACCTGCCTTATCGCGGCTCAATACACGACATTTGTTGACAGGTCAGCTACGACGCCCGTATAAATGCCCGGCGGCAGGTGGGTTGAACCCTCGACAACGACCCGCCTCGAACATGATGGGGGGTATCGTGGCAGGTTGGTCCTGTGTGTTCCGACCGACATGAGTCTCACTGCCGAACCGTTCGGCCAGACAAAAAGTACCGGAGGCGTCCGAAGATGTGGAAGGCTGTCAAAAGTTCGTTTCTTCAAGGTGTTCCCCGGTTGATCCGCATACCGGCCGTGTGCGTGGTGCTGTCGGCCTTGGTAGGCTGCCCGAACCAGCCATCGCCTTCCTCGACGAATGATGAGGTGGTTCCAGTCGATATAGGCAACGGCACCGTAGCCGCGATCACTGCACCATCCACAAGCTTTGGTGTTTCAATCCTCGAAGACCCGGTATCCATGTTTTACACCGTCAGCGGGGCCACAGGCACGGTCAGCGTCAGCGGATTCTACGTGGAGTTGGCTGATTCCGATCCCAACGGAACCGCCATCGGGGACCGTATCATTTTGGAAACCAGAGATTTCAACGGCGGCACTGACTTTTTCGGCTTCGATCCAGGTGCCGCAGGAGTGGGTTTTTATCGCCCGGGTATTCTCGTGAGCGTGGACGGAGTGGAGTTGGCTCCGGTCGAAAGCTCGGCGGTGATTGAGGTGCAGGGCACCCCGGACCCCTCATTTATCACGCCGGTTGATCCGGTATCGGAATGGACCTTGGGCGATGATATTCTAATCTCGTTTGATGCCGGTGATCCGCAGAACGACGTCCGGTGGCGGCTCTTTCTCCTCAAGGAGACGGATCCACGTGACGTACCTGTCGACCAACTTGGCGAAGAGCTGGCAACAGGCTCGGGCAACACCGGTCAGTTCATACTCCCCTCCCTTGATCGTGACCTGGGTACCTATGAAATAGGCATATCGGCCACAGACACCGGTATTTCCATCGCCAACACGGTCGCAGCGGGACTATCCGACCGCATCGTGACGATTCCGAATAACATCCAGACGGGACGCATCATT
>JAJRSP010000076.1 GCA_024278775.1 Planctomycetota bacterium | reverse complement strand
TCGATCACCCATCGCCCGGACCTGTGGGGTCATTACGGCATCGCGAGAGAGATGGCCGCGATTCTGAAACTACCGCTCAAGTCCTATCCGGTGGCGTCGCTCGATGAGCTGACGGCTGGCGCGGGGAGCGAGCTGAAGATTGAAATCGCCGATCCGCACGTCTGTCGTCGCTACACCGGCATCGTGATTACGGGCGTCCCGACCCAGCCGGCCCCGCTTTGGATGCAGCTTCGGCTCGGCCACGTGGGTATGAGGCCGATCAGCGGGTTGGTGGATCTGACGAATTATATCATGGCCGACCTGGGTCAGCCGATGCACGCCTTCGACGCCGACAGGGTGGACGGTATCGAGGTGGAGTGCGCCACGGAGGGTGAGAAGTTCAAGACGCTCGACGGTTTCGAGCGTACGTTGTCCGCCGAGACGCTGATGATTAAATCCAAGGGCGTCAACGTCGCCATCGCCGGAGTGATGGGTGGGTTGGATGCCGAAGTCGCGAGCCACACCACGTCGCTGCTGTTGGAGTCGGCCAACTTCGAGCCGAGCACGGTGCGGCGGACGGCCACCCGACTCGGTTTGCGTACCGACGCTAGTGCGCGGTTTGAGAAATCCCTCGACCCGGAGAACACGGTGCTGGCTATCCAGCGGTTCATTGAGTTGGCCCGCCCCATGTATCCAAGCCTGAAGCTGACCGGCCGGTTGTCAGATGGTTACCCCGCGCCGCTTCCGGCCGTCACCGTGGCGGTGAAACCGCAGCATGTATCCCGAGCGATCGGTCGTGAGGTGACGGCGAGCGAGGCCGGAGAGAGGCTCGCGCCGCTCGGCTTCCAACTGACCGAGAAGGGTGACCGTTGGAACTTCGACGTGCCGTCCTATCGTGCGACCAACGACGTATCCATTGAGGCGGACATGATCGAGGAGATCGCCCGCTGCATCGGCTACGACACGATCGAGCCGACCATGCCTCGCGTGTCCATTCGCCGCTTCGCGCCGCACCGCCTGCATGATCTTGAAAACGGCGCGCTCCGGTTCTGGTCGAGCCACGCCGGCTTCCACGAAATACAAGCGTACCTCTGGTATCCCAGCGACTGGATCGCCCAGCTTGGCTATGACCCGGGTGAGTGCCTGGAGTTGCGTAACCCGGCCGCCGATGGTTTGCACCGTTTGCGCCATACGCTCATGCCGGGCTTGCTCGCGGCCGTCACAAAAAACCGATTTCATTTTCCGGCGTTTTCCATCATGGAAGTCGGTACGGTGTTCGAGCCGTGTGCCGACGACGTGCAGCGGCGTCACCTGGGTTTGGTGACGGCCCGTCGCGGGAAAAAGACGGAGGACGCCCTGTTTGCGGAGCTAAAGGGTCATATCGAGGCGTGGTCTTGGCAGACCTTTACGCGTCCGGCTCGGTTTGAGGTGGCCGAGGCGCGTCCGGGACGTGCGTGGGAGCATGCCCATCAGACGGTCGCCATCCACATTGCCGATGTCGAGGTCGGTCGCGCAAGCATCGTGGACTTGGCTTTGCGTCAGACGATCGACGAACACCTCGGAGCCTGGGGGATCGCCTGGGCCGAGATTCGCCTGGATACGCTGGCGGAGCTACCCCCGCTGCCCGAAGCACTGGGAAAGATTCCGGATCATCCCCGCGTCGAACTGGATTTTTCGTTGCTGATTGATTCGAGCGTGCGGTTCGGCCAGATGGTCGCCCGGCTGGATGAGTTTCAGCATGATCTTCTCAAGCAGATTCGCTTCATGGGGAGCTACGAAGGCAAATCCGTGGGCAGTGGCCAGCGCAGCCTGACGTTCAAAATCATCATCGGATGTCGGGATCGTACGCTCGTGGATGATGATACGACCGCTTTTCGTACGGCCTTTGAGAACCATGTCACCGAATGCGGTTTCGATATCCGACGCTGAAACCATGCGACATAGACCACCACACATCGTCCGGAGAATCGAAGGGATGCGTGGCAGAATCGGCGGCCTGGGAACATGCGGGGTGTCCCATCCTTCGCGTTATCTCGTGACGCACCGTCTGGAAGCACAACCGCTTCGCCCACAGCAAAGAATCGGGCACCTGCCGATGATGTCATGTGGTCGGCTTGCGGTGACCATGATGGTCATTTTATCTCTCGGTGGATGCGTCTCGAATATCGACTCCAACGCACCCGAGCCGATTCGGTCGCTCACGGAGCCGGATCAGGGCAGCGCGTATCTGTTGTACCGCCCATCCAGTTACGATCGAAACTATGATTGGCCCTTGGTGGTCTTATGCCATTCGGCGCTGGGTGATTCACCCAGACGGCAAATTCGCGAGTGGACTCAGCTCGCCGAGCGGGAGGGGTTTCTCGTCGTGGCACCCACGCTCGAGGCCGTACGAAAATCGTTCGCGCGCAAACCAAGTGTGCAGCACGGTTTGCAACGAAATGATGAGGCTCGAATTCTCTCCGTGGTGGACCACGTGCGTGCCGGACAAAGCATCTCCCCTGACCGCATCTTTATTTACGGGTTTGCCGGTGGTGCACATACGGCGCTGTTTACCGGTCTGCGTCACCCCACGCTGTTTCGTGCGATCGCCCTGATGAACCCCGCGTTTGACGAGGCCTACCTGCCGGTCGATGAGGTGGTCGGGGAGTCCTATCAGCCGGTGTTCGTTAACTATCATGGAACCGATGCCATCACAGCCAAGCATGGGAAGCGGTGTGTGCAATGGCTTCGGACCAAGCATGCGGATGTGCAGGTGGATACCTCCGGAAGCGCCGCTCGGGACGAGGCCTACCGTGCCATTACTTTTTTCGAGGGGATTATTCGCAACACCGCGTGGATGGATATACGGGTTC
>JAJRSP010000075.1 GCA_024278775.1 Planctomycetota bacterium | reverse complement strand
GAAAGGGGGTTTTGTGCGCACGCCCACCCCTCCTGGGGCACAAGTCCGTCCCCGCGGCATCGAATCGTCGGTCAGAGATTGTCACAACCAAGCAATGAATAATGCGGGTTAGTGTGCGGCGTTTAGCGCCAGCGCGAATGGGAGGTTGGTCAAGTCTCACGACCACAACGAGTTACGGCCTTGACACGGCTTACTTCATGGGAGGTAATGCCAAAAACCATGGCCCCACCCGCGACACATGGAGTCAAACCGCGTTTTTTCCGAGTTGGTACAGAGATTGCCCGTTTTACGACTCTCGACGGGATTCCGTGAGTTGGCCATAATGGACGCGGGGTGGAGTCGTCGATCCGACCCCCGCCCGATCCGCCGGACAGACGGGATCGGTAAGACAGAGTGGATCAGGATGGGACGGCTACTGATCCCTACACACGGCCGGTGGAGCCGTGCGCGAACGACGTGGACCCCAGGCCCTATGCTGAGATTCAAGGCATATCGAGACGGCAAGCCGGCCGATGCGATCAAGCTGGCCGGCACCTATTGCATCGGTGCCGATGATGTGCCGCTGCGCGCCGACATTACTACGGAACGGGGCACCATCACCTGTGAGAAGCACTCGGCGGGTCCAGCCGGTTTGGTGCTACTCTGGCCGGTCAAGGGCGTCGGCGAAGTGATGATCGAGACCGTTCGCCTGATGGAACGGGAGGAGCCCTACATCCTCACCGTGGAACTGGCACGTGGTCGACTGATGCGAATTAACGCCAAGATCGAAGACTGGGGCATTCTCGACCTCGAAGAGGGGGCGTCGGTCGCGCAGATGCTCCAAGATTCCCGTGAGTCGCTCATCGCCGCACTACAGGCCGACGACGAAGTCACCGCCTCGACGTTGGGAGACGAAGCCCTGCGTCATGCCATCGAGGCTGGTGAGGCGTTGGCGCGTATTCACGCTCATCTGTTCATCAGTCGGCGTATCGAGACCGGTGGGTTTACGCGGCGCGTCTTCGGGTGTTCGATTCATGGCGACGCGGTGTCCAGTTTGGGTTGTCAGCGAATCAAGGATTCGTTCGACTTCGCCACCATCCCATTGGTATGGCGCGATATAGAGCCCACGGAACAGAACTTCGTGTGGGAAACGCTCGATGGTTGGGTCGAAGCGCTCGCCAGGCAACACATACCGATGCACGGTGCGCCCTTGCTGTCCTTTGCGGAGACGCACGTTCCGGATTGGCTCTACACCTGGGCGCATGATTTCGACACCATCCGAGATGTCGCCTTCGAGCATGTGCGACGTATCATCAATCGTTATGGACAGCACATTCAAACGTGGCACGTCGCCTCCGGTCTTCACGCCAACACCCGTTTTTCCTTTAACTTTGAGCAGCTCATGGAGCTGACACGCATGACCAGCGCGCTCGCCCACCAGCTATCACCGCGCGGTACCACCGTGCTCGATATCGTCACGCCCTGGGGTGAGTACTACGCACGAAACCAACGCACCATTCCGCCGCTGCTCTACGCCGACATGGCCGTCCAGAGTGGTATCAACTTTGACGTCTTCGGCCTGCACTTTTTCTTCGGACCCGGTCTCGACGGGATGTACCTGCGCGATATGTTCCAGATTTCCACCATGCTCGACCATTTCCTCAAGTTCTCCAAGCCGGTTCGTATCACGGCCGTCCAGGTGCCGTCGAGCACGAAACTTTCCAAGGCCGATGTGGAAACCCGACACATGCCCGCCCTCAACGGCGGCGTCTGGCGTGAGCCGTGGAACGAAGAGGTCCAGGCCGACTGGCTCGGGCAGTTCCTTGACGTGGCGCTGAGCAAACCGTTTGTCGAAAGCGTCACCTGGCACGGGTTGGCCGACCACCCCAGCCAGCCGGTACCGCATGGTGCGTTGTTGCGGTCCGATCTGACACCCAAACCCGCGCTCGAGCGGCTCACCAGGCTTCGCGCGCAGGTGTACGCCAATATCCGGCAGATGACGTAGTGTCTCTTGTCCGTCATACGTCTGCGACTTCTCGTGCGGCGCACGATAGGCGTTCCCTCGTCGTGATCCTGGTTGCCTCTTGGATGCTCGTGTTGGGCACGGCGGTGTTTGTGTCGCATACCGGTCAGCGCGCCGGCACCTCCGAGGGGCCGTGGCCCCGCGGTACGATCAATCCCAACCTGGCCCCCTGGTATGAACTCTCGTTACTTCCGCGTATCGGCGAGGCGAAAGCTCGTGCCATCGCGGCATATCGACAGGATGCCGACCACAACGAATCCGACACGATCTTCCGTATCGCCGACGATCTCACCCGGGTATCCGGGATCGGGCCAAAAACGGTGAAACGGTTATCTCGCGAGCTGTGTTTTCCGAAGTAGCGACCTTGCCACCGGCGATTGCTGCGGAGACGCCGTCCGTGCGCCGTCCCGGCGTGCGGAGGCGCGTAACAGCCGTTCGCGATCCTCCTTACCCATCTCGCGGAATCGCCGCCGCACCAGGTCGCGCATCTCTCCGCGCGTTTGAGCAAACAGGGAATAAAACATGGTGCTGCGATCACGATCGTCGGCCGAATCAAAGCGACGCGCGTACTCGCATGCGCCCGCCTCCACCAGCGCTCGCTCAAGCGGCTCATCGACCGGCGCGGCGAGGCCTTCTTCGCTGGCATGAACACGACGAAGTAACTCAGTGAACTCCGGATCCTGATCCAACAGCGATTTCACCCTATCCCGCATTATTCATTGCTTGGTTGTGACAATCTCTGACCGACGATTCGATGCCGCGGGGACGGACTTGTGCCCCAGGAGGGGTGGGCGTGCGCACAAAACCCCCTTTCCCCCATGAAAAAACCGGCGTGTCAGAGG
>JAJRSP010000074.1 GCA_024278775.1 Planctomycetota bacterium | reverse complement strand
TTGCCCGCCAGCGTGACGACAGTCGGCCAGATCGGCGAGACCGCGCGGATGTTGTGGATACAATTTCAGCGCAGCCACCGCCGCTTCTATCGCTTTGGTCAGGTCACGATCACTATGCGTTTGTGCGGCGCGCTCGCGATAGAAATGCATCTGCTGTCGGCGAAGCGAGGCGTTATACGGATCACGCTCGATACCGGCGGCGATCACCGGCTCGGCCTGTGCCAACGCCGCGGTTCGCCGCTCGGATACGGTGGACACCTGACGCAACCAACCGACCCACTTGGCACAGGCGTAGGGATCAAGCGGATCGGCCAGCATTGCCATCTCGTATGTATGATACGCCGGCTGGTCCTGAAGCGCGCCCCGAGCGGGCCAATTGGCCTGGGCGTCCGCCTGCTGGATGAGACGAGCAGCCCTGAGCGGCTGTCTCATGGAGAAGAAATACACACACGCCACCACTACCGCCGCGACCATCGGCATAGCCAACCGGCGCAATCGCGAATGGTCCGGGATCATCCTCTGTGTCGCCGAGTCGGGAACTTCCGCACAGCCTACGGCAATTACCGCGAATAGCGTCGTTGCAGCTCCGGGCACGAAGACCGCGAAGTTCACCAACTCATGTATGCCAAACGTAAGCACGCCGATCGAACAGGCGGTGCCGATGAGGTCGGGAGACTCCGGAGAGGCGTTATGCGAAAACGCGTCGTGGAAAAAAATGATCGCGCCGGTGACCCAGGCGAGCGCGGTAATCATACCCGTGTAATACAGATAGGCACTATCGGTTGAACCGCAAAGCACCAGCCGCCCCACCACCACCGCAGCCCCTACCACGAGCAACAACGCGGCTCCGCCGATCGGGCCGAAAACAACTGAAGATGATACGCTTACAGAATCCGGATCTTCGCCGTATGGCGACGGGCTTGCCGTTTTCGTCAAGACGCGCGACAGCCCCCACACCATCATCAACACGCCGGCCAGCCCGAAAAGCCCCCATTCGCAAGCCGCCTGAACGAACAGATTGTGCGGGTTGGAAACCTCCTCCGGGCTTTCGATGGACTTATACGCCAGATAATGATTGCCGAAGTTTTCCCGTCCGACACCCGCCATCGGGTGGTCGGCGATCATACCGGCCGAGTTCACCCAATACTGCCAGCGAAAATTGAGCGACGAGCCGGGCAGCGATCCGTGATACAATCCGTGCCCGACGACGGCCAAACACCCGAGTAGAAAGACGGCCCACCCCAACGCGAACAGCCTGCGGCGGTGTTGACTGATCCAGTGACCAAATCGCCACACCAAAAGCAGCGCAATGATGCCGGCCGCTCCGGTCAATACGGCACCGAGACTGCCGGTCAGCAAGGTCGTTACCATAATCGTGGCGGCAAGCAGCCCAACGCCGATGTTGCCCAGGAGTCTGAGCGGGGAACCGTGCTCGTCGCGCCGACGCCAAACGGAGATCGCCACTCCAAGCGCAGCGATCCCGCACATCATGAGATACGAACCGGCCACGTTACTGTGATAAAAGGTGCCGGAAGCCTCGTGGGCTCGCATCCGCCGCTCAAACAATTCCACCTTGGGAGAGTCCATCGCAACTCCCTGGCTCGCCCAGAAGGGTGCCTTTTGGGCCATGTATGCCGACCAGGTTTCGTCAAACCCGATGAAATACTGCTCGAAGCAATGAGACGATTGCACGCACGCGGAAGCGAGCACGGCCGCCAGGAGCACACGCCGATGCAAACGGGTTCGCATGAGTTGCGTGAGCGTGATGGCGAGGACGGGATAGCAGAGCCAGTCCAAGGATGCGGTGATGGCGACGCGCTGCTGCCCGGCCATGAGGCACGAGCCCACCGCGGCCCCGGCGACAACCACCGCACCCCATTCCAAGCCCGTTCGACGAAAAGGGGTGGCCGGTCCCATCGCCCGGGTGATTAGCCACGCAAGCCCGCAGCCGAGAATCGCGAGATCGAACCCGAGCGTCCGGATAGGGGTGGGGTTGGCGATGTCCGCGAGCGCGAGGGATATCGAATCGGTACGGTAGTCGTAGGTTTCCGAAATCAAGGGCCGCAACGCCACCAGGGCGACGAGCACAAAAAAGATGCCGGTCTGGAAGTGTTTTGCCATGAATGATCCTACGTCGCCCGGGATCGCCCGGTGCTTCCTTCCCATAGTTTCGACCGGTGGTCGCCGGAATCTCTTCCACAACCCGCTCAGGCTCCCGAGCATAGGTCGAAAGGCGCGCCACTGCCGGAAGGTGCCAGACACTTTGGTCGGTATCAGGGTAGGGCAGGTGGTTCGCCCGGCTGTGCCGGGGGGTCCACCTGCCCCACCATTGTTCACGACCGCCGATTCGGTCATGCACCCTGCCGGAATGAGCCGTCGTTGTCAGGATTGGACAGGCGGAGGGTCGCGTCTACAATTCGGGCGTTGACGCTTCGGCGTATCGAGGTCCTGCCGATCGGCTATGAGGATGATCTTTGCCTGAGACCGTTCCAGCCTGCTTGACCGCCCTGGGGCGAGAACCGTTGCCTGAATCGGTGGCGGTGGGCGATCATACCTACGCCTTGCGCAAGGTGTTCAAGAACGACTTCTTCGCGGTGACCGCCATGTATGAAGATGCCGGCGGGAAAGTATTGCTGAAGATCAACCGTCAGGCCTGGTTTGGGCCAGTCCCGATGCGGTGGGTGGGACGGATACTCGCGGCGAGGGAAGTGACCGCCTTCACTCGGCTGGCCGGCGTACGGGGCATCCCGCGGTTGCTAAGGCGATGGGGACCTACGGGCATCATCCGCGAGTTCATCGAGGGAAGCCCCATGCGCAAGGGAGAGCCGGTGGGTGACGTTTTTCACCAACAACTTCGGTCCCTCATAGACGACATCCACAACCGGGATATGGCCTATGTCGACCTGGAAAAGTGCGAAAACGTCCTGGTCGGGGCGGATGGCCGACCCTATCTGTTTGATTTTCAGATTTCGTGGTATGTCCCGAGGCGTTGGGGTGGCTCGCTTTGGCCGCTGACGGGACTACGGCGGTGGCTTCAGGAGGGAGACCGGTATCACCTGCTCAAGCTACAGCGGCGTACGCGGCGTGATCAACTTTCCCCCGAGCAGCTCGCCGCATCCTATCTCCGTCCGTGGTATGTTCACGTTCATCGGCTTTTGACTGGGCCGATTACCTGGTGCCGCCGAAGAATACTAGACCGGGTTGACCCTCGCCGACGGAACGGCGAACGTGGCCGGGTTGATGAAGATATAATTGGAGTCATGTAACGATGCCGCTAAACGACGAGCAGCGTGAACAAATTGCCGCGTTCCGGACCTATATCGCAGATGCCGTCGCCAACGACGATCGCTACGGAGAGGCCGTCCGGTGCGACCGCGATGACGAATCTACCCTGGCCATGTGGTTTGAAGCCGGCCCGTCATGCTGGTTTGAGGTGGCGCTGCGACCGTCGATTCCGCAAGTTCGCGTGGGTTTTCTGACCGATGACCGCTGGCGCAGCGAGGAAGTGGAGCAGGCGATCCAGGATTCCGGCGATACGATGGAGGAGTTTGTTGAGGTCGGGTTCGATGAGGCCGGGCTTCCCTGGGAGAATCCGCCCGTCGAGCACTACCGGGAATCCGGGAAGTATTTTTACTTTGCCACACCACTGGCTTTGGATGACCTGGAAGACTTGGACCAGGAATCTCTACGCAACAAGGTGTTGCGTATGCTCGAAGGGTATCTGATCGCGTTCGGCCCGGTACTCGACGCCGAAGCCGGCCCCGAAGATGATGAGGAAGAAGAGGCGTCGTAGGGCGCGGCCCAAGGCGTGCGTCGGCCGCCTCCCGAGATGGGATGCTCAAACGTTTCCCGAATCCCTGCTTACTCGAATCGCCAGCGGACGTTGGGCTTGCGGCTGGCTGACACCTCATCCAGGCGGCGCACCGGCGTGTCGTGCGGGGCGGCGCGAACCACCTCCGGATCATGCACCGCTTCGTCGGCGATGTTACGCATCACGTCGATAAAGCCGTCCAGCGTGGAGAGCGACTCGGTCTCCGTCGGCTCGATCATGAGGCAATGGTGGATGGGCCAGCTCATCGTGGGCGGATGAATCCCGTAATCAATCAGCCGTTTGGCGATATCGTTTTCGGTAATGCCGGTCTCGGAAAACTGGGGCACGGTCACAAACTCATGCGCGTAGGGCGGGGGAAACGGCATGGTGTATTTCTCTTTTAACCGGACCGCGACGTAGTTCGCAGATAGCACGGCTTTCTCGGCGACGTCGCGTAACCCATCGCACCCGAGCGCACGAAGGTAGGCGTACGCCCGCACCAGCACCCCGATCTGTCCGAAGAACGATCGCACTTTGCCGATCGTGTGTATCTTATCGCAGCACCACGCATAGCTTCCGTCAGATCGCTTGATGACCTGCGGCACGGGGAGAAACTCTCGCAAGTGCTCGGCCACCGCGACCGGCCCCGCACCGGGACCGCCACCGCC
>JAJRSP010000073.1 GCA_024278775.1 Planctomycetota bacterium | reverse complement strand
CGTGTACGCAGATCACGACGCCCTGTACGATGTCGGCATCGCAGCCTGGAATCAATTCGCCAACGATCCGGAACTGGTCAGCTCACTGTGCCATGCCACATGGGCGGAATCGGCACAGTTTAACTGAAACTAGTATAACACCTCTGATACAACCATGAAAGAGACTACGGGAGTGTTGCCCGGTCGAAGTAGATGGAGTAGGCTGACGGGTCTTATGAAGATTACGGACATTCTTAGCGCGGATCAAATCCGTCTGCCGCTGGCAAGCAGCGACAAGACGAGCGCCATCACCGAGCTTGTGGATCTTCTGAACGACGCCGGCAAGCTCAGCGACCGCGATCATGTGCTCCAAGCCGTGCTTGCGCGGGAGGCGACCCGATCCACCGGGATCGGTCAGACACTCGCTGTTCCCCATGGTAAGAGTAACGGTTGCCGTGAACTCACGATGGCGGTCGGCGTCCCCAAAGAGCCCATCGAATTCGACGCGGTGGACGGACGACCTTGCAAGCTCATCGTGTTACTGACAAGCCCCATCGATAAAACCGGGCCTCATATTCAGGCTCTGGCGAGCGTTAGCCGACTGTGGCTGAACGAAAACTTCCGCAGAGAGGTTTTTGAAGCCGATACGCCGCAGGCTCTGTACGACGCAATCGAAAAACACTACGGGTGATGCGCCCCAACAGCAGGCTGACGACATGGTCACGCGGACCGAGCCGACCGCTCACGGTTTCAAAGCAGCTCCTTCAGCTTGCGCTTGAGAATTTTCCCGGTTGGTCCGGTCGGTAGGTCGTTGCGTATGATGACTTGTTTGGGAGCCTTGAAGCCGGCGAGTGACTGTTTGGCGAACTGTCGCAGCTCCCGGTCAGAGACATCGTCCCCCTCACGCGGAATGACAAACGCCACCGGAGCCTCACCGCGAAGATCATCCGGGACGCCGATGACGGCCGCTTGCCACACGCTCTCGTGAGATTCCAGCACCGCCTCAATCTCGCGTGGGAATACGTTTTCCCCCCCGATGATCAACATGTCCTTGGCGCGGCCGGTGATCCGAAGGAACCCGTCACGATCGAGTAGACCGATGTCACCCGTGCGAAACCAGCCCTCCTCATCAATCACCCGCCGGGTATCTTCGGGGCGTTTGTAGTATCCCTTCATGATACCCGGCCCGCGAAGCAGGATTTCTCCATCTTGGTCCGCACCGAGCGCGGCCCCCTGCTCATCCACAATGCGCACCTCAACGTGGCGAATGGGGCGACCCACGGAGCCATCTTGGTAAGCCTCTCCAGAGCAGATGGAAACCACCGGGGACGTTTCCGTCAGCCCGTACCCCTGGTGCAATCGAATCCGAAAGCGGTCTTGAAACGCATCTCGAACCGTGTCGGAAAGTGGTTCGCCACCGCTGGCAGCCAGTCGGATCGAGGCAAAAGCGTTCGGGTCGGTGGATTTGGTTTTTAGCACAGCCGCATACATGCTCGGAACCGCCATCATCACAGAGATACCGTGAGTTTTTATCGCACGGACCATAGACAGCGGGCTGAAACGCGGTATGGCGTAAACCGTCACACCGAGGATCGCCGGAAGCAACACCGTAGCCGTCAATCCGAACACGTGAAACGGCGGCAAGACATTCAAGAACGTCGACGAGGCATCTAGCCCGAGCGAGTAAATCGTATCCGCGCAATTGCTGTGCAGGTTATGATGGGACAGCTCCACGCCCTTCGGCTCGGCGGTGGTTCCCGAAGTAAACAGAATGACGGCCGTATCATCCGGGGACACCTCAGGCGGCGCGGGCATACGGTGGAGTGCGGCCCCAATCATTCGTCGCTTGAGCGGAAGATCTTCCAGACACATGACACGCGCAGGCAACGAAGCCGCGGCTTCGGCCAGCGGTTTTACCGTAAGGATCAGATCAATCTCCGCACTGCGTACCACACCTTCCAACTCTGTAGGATTCAGCAGAAAGTTTAGCGGAATGGCCGTACGCCCGGCCCAAAGCGTCCCAAAGAGACATGCCGGAAACGCCGTCGATGCCGGTAACATCAGGCCGATTCGAGGGCATGACGTCAGCCGAAGAACCTCGTCACGCATCACCGACGCCAGCCGCGCGAGATTCCGATAGCTCAGCTTGCGCGTACCATCGGCAACGGCCAGGGCACCACCCGACCGGCGTACGGTGTTGAGAAAAGCATCAACAAGCATACGTCACATCTGCTCCATAGCCCGGCTGCCCCGAAACCCGAGCCCTACGGGGGAGTGTACGGGGATAGCCACATGGCATCCACTTTCCACGTCGGCAGATCAGACCGACGACCCACCCAAGCCCGATAACTTCATCCGCCACCGAATGGTCACTACAGACTCACTCTCCCCCGCTGTCACCCGACGCCTCTGAGCTACCGATATATCAGCGTCAGGCGACGAAGAACGAGAAAAGGCAAACGATGAACCCACGGACCCCCCACATCAGTAAGCCCCCCACATCGGCGAACAGCGAGCTGATCGCCCAACTCCAGTGCCGCGTCGAGATCGACGACTTGATCCGCCGTGCCGTGGGGGCATTCAATGCCGGTCACTGGGACCAGGCGCTGCCGTTATTTCAGCAGGCGCAGGCACGTGGAGCCACGGGTACATCCCTGGCGAGCCAATTGGCGGATTGTTATCTGGTCACAAACCAGCCGGCCGAAGCGGCCGCCACCATGACCGAGATCGATCCCGCTGACACGGACAGCCAACTGCGGATCGTGAGTGGTTTGTGGGACTCCGGCCACCGCCCATTGGCCCTGGCGACGATCCGCGCAGCCGTGGCACGCAACCCGGAGTGTGCGGATTATCACTACCACCTGGGAATGATCCTGGCTGAGCAAGGTGAATACGATGAGGCGGAACTCCGCTTTGCTCAGGTGCTCAGCATCGACCGTGACCATGTCGACGCGATGGTGAATCTGGGTTTGTGCCACGGGGCACGTGGACAGATCGAGGATGCCTTTGCGTGGCTGCAACGAGCGCAGGCCCATCGACCGGGCGATGGTCATATCGGTGTGATGGTCACTCAGGCGGCGAAGACGCTCGCCCGCCGTGGTACGAGCAGTGCTTTTCGTCCGACGCTACGCACCTATGACGATACGGCGGACACCCGCGACCTTGACCGTCTCTCGCATCTGATCGAAACGGATCCCGAATTCGTAGACGCCCTCTTGACGCTTTCCGAGACTGACGTTGACGAGAGGGTGTTTGCGATATTGCTCGCGACGCTCCAACGAGCCCTGGAACGACAACCCGAGCAGGCTGAACTGCACCACCATGTCGGCCGGGTACTCGCCTGCATCGGAAAAGCGGATGCGGCCATCGAAGCCAACGAACGCGCCGTGGCGATCGATCCATCGTGTACGCGCGCGCTGGTCGAGCTGGGACACCTGTACCAACGACAAGATCGTCATGAGCTCGCCGTCACGAGGTTGGAGCAGGCGCTTCACGCCGGTGCCGACTATGCCGATGTCCATTACCTTCTGGGGAGTCTCTACCGGCAGCAGGGACGAGTGGGTCACGCCGGGCGTGCGTATCGCCGCGCGTTGCAACTGAACGTTCACTACACGACAGCGAAGGAAGCACTGGACGCGCTCCACGCGTAGTCCGGCCGAGTGGTCTATGTCGTATTTGCTCGAAATCCTCGGCCGTGGGTTGCTCTCGGAGTTGGCGGCCGCTTTCCGTAATCTGCTTGTGGACACGCAAGAAGTACCCACCGCTGCCTTGCAAGCTGACGCCAAGCGTCATCCTGAACGAACCGCCGTTCATCGGGCTCTCGGCATCCGCCACCTTTGTGAGCAACGTTACGACCTGGGTTGGCGCGCCTTTGGCGATGCTCTGGACACCGATGCGAATGATCATGCGTCACAGATCGGCGTTGCCTGCTGCCTGGATTCACTGGGACGAACGGCGGAAGCGGTAGCGCGGTTGGAGTCGGCGATCGAAGCGGCCCCCCCGGATGCGACCTTGTACTTTGCACTTGGGTTTTGCCGGGAAAAGCTCGGCGCGATCGACGAGGCGATCGATGCCTATGAACGAACGCTGGATGTCTTGCCCGAGCTGCGAAACGCCCACGAACGACTGGCCGCCATCTATCTGTATCGCGATGAACCCAAGCCGGCGTTGGCTCACTATGAACACCTCTGCTGGTGCGACCCTGCTGATCCCTCCATCCACTTGACGCTGGCGGCGCTCTACGCGCGGGTCGGTCGCCACGCCGACGCCACTCGCCAATTTGACTACGCCACGAACCTCGATCCGGACCGGTGGGAGTCACCAGACGAACTGGCATCGATCCCTGCAAGTAGCGAACGTCTGGATCGCGCCGTGGAGCAGGTTGAGATCATGATCGCTGAACAACCGGACGGCGCGGATCTTTACCTGCGACTGGGCAACCTGCTGAGTCAGAACGGGCACACCACACGCGCCCTGGCTGCCTACGAGAAAGCGGCCTCACTTAATCCAAACTACCTTGAGGCCGCCGTCAAGATCGGCTCAATCCATCTGACTACCGGCAAGTATGACACCGCGGCCGAGGCGTTTAGCCGTGCCATCGAAATCAACGACACACTCGTCGACGCCTATGTCGGCTTGGGGGTATCGCAACAGGCTTCCGGTGCGAGCAACGAGGCGATCACCAGTTTCGAGGCGGCGTCACTCATCGAACCCAACAGCGACCTCCTGTTCGCGGAGATGGCCAAGCTGCAACTCCGTGTGTCAGCGGCCAAGCAGCGCCGGCATCAACTGACGCGGCGGGATCAGCACGGGCAATCATCGACCGGCGACAATGGTACCGTGGAACCGCTCGTCGCCAGACAAATAGCCAACCTTCGTACTGCCATCTCCAAACACCCGAGTCACGCCGATCTGCATTATCGACTGGGCGTCCTCCTACGACACGCCGGAGACGGTGACGAGGCGATTCGCGCTTTTTCCGATGCCGTAGCGATCAATCCCAACTACACCAAAGCCCTGGTGAAGCTCGGTCTCACGCTTCGCGAATGTGGCGATACCCGTGCGGCGATCCGTGCGTTCCAGCGTGCGATCGAGCTGGATCAAGAGTCAATCGACTTGCACTATCAGTTGGGATTGATGTTCGCCGATGAGGGTGAATTTGCCGCGGCGCTCGATCGATTCGAATACGCCACACGGCACGACCCGAACCGCCATGATTACGTGGCCGGCGTGGCGTTGGCACTGCAAAACATGGGCCTGCTTGATCGGGCGTCCGCTACCTGGCAGGTGTTATGCGATCTGACATCGGACCACGATGCTCCGGCATCAACCCCACCGAAGGCACAACGCTCACGATTCAGCTAGGCGAAAGCACCTGCGCAGCATCCACTACGGAGCCGCAACCGCAGCCGGTGCCGGGCCATGAGCGCCGCGTATCTGATTCAAAGCACCGGACAAAAGCACGATGACCATCGCCATGGCGAGAAGGACAATGAGCCATAAGCGGCCCTTTTTCCGAATGCCCTCGAATGCCGGACTCTTGCCGAGCAACGCCGTCGCCAGGAAGAAGACACCGATCGCCAACAGAAACTTGGTGCCGAAAATAGCGTGATACGGCATCGGCGGCACCCCAGACGACATAGACGTCCCGACAAAAATCGCTCCTCCGGTAAGAAGCAATACCGCTATCGCGCCGTTGACGATCTTCGCCCACCTGCCCGCCACCGCGCGACGGAGCTTTCCATTCGCATCCTCATCTAGCGATTCCGAAGCTCCGGGTACGAATGCAAAACGCATAAAGACAGCCCCCCCCACCGTCACCATGGCGGCGAAAATGTGGGCCCAACGCAATACCAACAATACCACATCAACATCTTGCATAGCTATCCGTTCTCCGTCTGACGGCTGAAATCATCTTACGGTGCCGCAATCTCATATCGCACCAGCCGCATTGTACGTCAGCGGAGAGTAATACGATATGGTGACCCGAACCGAACGCCAAGGAATCAGAATGGCCGCTGGTGAAGCAGTTCATCCTGATCGAGTAGCTCGAAATGGCGCTCGCCGAGCACCATGGCGGCCTGTTCAATGTTGTCGGTGTGAATGGCTAGCGCCGCGCAGCCCTTGGGCTGAATCAACAGCGGATAGGTATAGTGGATGTTAACTTCCGCACCAAGAAGCGCCGCCCACGTATGAAGCAACGCCCGCTTGCCGTGTGGCAGCGACACGACAATCAGCTCCGACTCGCTCACCTGGAAGCCGTTCGTGGTGAGCACGTCGTACGCGGGATCGGGATCGTCAAGAATCATCCGGCAAATGGCGCAATCGACGGAATAGACGACGGATACGGCCAATATCCGCGTATCCGTCCGGTCGAACAAGCGGGTAAGCTGTAGAAGCTGCCCGGTTCGGTTCTCCACGAACACCGACTGCTGACGTACCGTGGGTGTTCCCTGAGCCTCGGCTGTTTCAAACGGTTCCAGTGCCATACGGTCATCTTATCGGCTGATGCGGGAAGGCCAAGCACTATCTTTGAATTCCCAGCCTGAATAGCCCGGTACGATCGGCTAGGTGCCATATCCGCAGTCGATAATCCTGCCAACGTGGCAGGCTCTGACAAGGCCAAACGGGGCGACATTGTAACTTGTTAATTAACAATATGTTACGATCTTACCTCGTGAATTGATAATGGCACGCCACATGGACTACCTCCCCTCTGGTACGGACAATTGCGTCTGTATCCTGTTGCGAGATAAGGAGAAAGCAATGTCAAAAATCATCGGAATCGATCTGGGAACGACCAATTCGGTCGTAGCCGTTGTCGAGTCGGGAACCTCCAAGGTGCTCACCAATTCACAAGGTTCGCGGCTCACGCCCTCGGTCGTGGGCTTCACGGACAAGGGCGATCGGCTAGTCGGTCAGATCGCCCGTCATCAGCAAGTTACGAATCCCGAGAACACCGTCTTCTCAATCAAGCGGTTCATGGGTCGACGACACAACGAGGTGGACCACGAAGAAAAAATCGTGCCGTACAAAATCGTGGGCAAGTCCAACGAACTCGTTAAGGTCGGTGTACGCGGGAAGGAATACACACCGCCGGAAATCAGCGCCATGATCCTGCGCGATCTGAAAAAGACCGCCGAGGATTATCTGGGCGAGACTGTCGACCGCGCGGTCATCACCGTGCCGGCCTACTTTAATGACGCCCAGCGTAAGGCCACCAAAGACGCCGGAGAAATCGCCGGTCTCAAAGTGGAACGAATCATCAACGAACCGACGGCAGCCGCGCTCGCGTATGGATTGGAAAAGAAAAAAGAGCAGACACTCGCGGTCTTTGACCTGGGTGGCGGCACATTCGATATTTCAATCCTGGAGATTGACCCGGAGATTGGAACTTTTGAAGTCAAGTCAAGCAGCGGCGATGGGCACCTCGGCGGCGATGACTACGATGAGGAGATCATCAATTTCTTGGCCGAGACCTTCCGAAAGCAGGAAGGCGTCGATCTCCGCAACGACCCGATGGCGTTGCAGCGTCTGAAGGAAGCCGCCGAGAAAGCCAAGTGCGAGCTGTCCAACGTGGTCGAAACGACCATCAACCTGCCCTATGTCACCGCAACCGATAGCGGCCCCAAGCACCTGCAGGTCACCATCACGCGGAGCCAATTCGAGCAGATGACCAGGGACCTCACTGAGCGATGCCGCAAACCCGTGTTGGAGGCATTGGAAGCAGCAAAGATGACTGCCAAAGATATCGATGAGGTCGTGCTGGTCGGCGGTTCGTCGCGTATCCCGGCCGTCCAAGCGTTGTGCAAGGACATCTTCGGAAAAGACCCCAACAAGGGACTCAATCCGGATGAGGTCGTGGCGGTAGGCGCGGCCACACAGGGTGCCGTGCTCTCCGGCGACCGAGACGATATAGTTCTTCTCGATGTCACACCGCTGACACTCGGCGTCGAAACACAAGGCGGCGTGATGACGCGCCTGATCGAAGCCAATACGACCATCCCAACATCGAAGACGGAAGTGTTTTCGACGGCCGCCGACAACCAGACCGAGGTCACGATCAACGTGCTACAGGGCAACCGCCCGATGGCCGGAGATAACCGTACACTCGGTCAATTCAATCTCACGGGAATCGCCCCGGCCCCGCGTGGCCTGCCGCAGATTGAGGTCTCCTTTGACATCGACCGAAACGGAATGCTCAAAGTTTCTGCCAAGGACAAGGCCACCGGGAAGGAGCAGTCGATTGAGATCAAAGGCGATGGTGGTCTTGATCAGTCCGAGATCGACAAGATGAAAAAGGAAGCCGAAGCTCACGCGGCCGACGACCTTAAAAAGGCGGAAACCGTCAAGATCCGAAACGAGGCCGACGGTCTAGCCTATAGCACGGAACAGCAACTCAAGGAACACGGAGAAAAGATACCCACCGAGGATCGTGGCAAGATCGAGGCGTCGATCAACAACCTTCGTGAAGCCCTTAAAGGTGATGACGGCGACGCGATCAAAAAGGCGCAAGAAACCCTCATGACCGATGCTCAGGCAATCGGGAAAATCCTCTATGAGGAAGCCGCAAAGCAGCAGGCGGCTGCGGCCGGTGACGCATCGTCGAACGAACAAACTTCCGCAGGGGACGCCACAGACGAGAACGTCATAGACGCTGAGTTTGAGGTGAAAGACGCGAAGTAGCGTCACCGTATTCGCAAGATGTGAAGTAGCCAGGGCCAGGATAGCCGGCCTGCATAGTAAGATAATGACCGACCCGTGATGATTGCGAAACGGGCGGCTTCGGTTATTCTACCTGCCCTCAGCGTGGCGGCGTAGCTCAGCTGGTTAGAGCGTGGGCTTCATAAGCCCGAGGTCCTCGGTTCAAGTCCGAGCGCCGCTAGTTGTCAGGGGAGCGCTTACAGCACGCCGTCGTAGGCCTTTGCCCACCACGGCCGTGCTTGTGGACTCTCGGGGCTGGCCCCTGGGCCTGAGCAAGGCCGGGGCTTCCGTTCGTCATTGGTAGCGCCAAAAGGGGACCCGCCTCCGGCTATCCACCGGGGCTGTGGAGCGCTTCTTGATAGGCGACGGCGAGCCGCTCCGCCTTTCCATCCGGATAACTGCCGGCCTTCCATCGGAAGCCCAAACCATCGCCCTCGAAACGCGGTATCAGATGGAAGTGAACGTGGTTGACCACCTGTCCGGCCACGTCGCCGTTGTTCTGTAGCACATTAAAACCTTCCGCCCCGGTCACCCGAGTCAACGCCCGACCGAGTCTTGGAAGGGTTTTGGCAATTTCCGCTGCGGTGTCGGCCGCGAGATCAAGCAAACTTGTGCTGTGCTCCAGGGGAATGACGAGGAGGTGGCCATCAGCCAGCGGCCCAACATCAAGGAAGGCAAGAACCAACTGTGATTCTAACACGACATGGGCGGGAATATCACCGGCCACGATCTTACAGAATACACAATTGGAATCGCGATTCACCGCATGGTCTCCCGGCGGCGGAACGATGAAAAAACCTCACATCCGCCAGGCATGCCAACGAATCCCGTCGGCATGAGTGTGCTACAGGTTACTCGTCACCCGCGTCCGGCGTCTCCGCAGCAGCTTCATCGCCCGTGGTCGACGCCGACTTTTCCGCCGCCGCCCTCTTGGAAGATCGCAACTTCCCGAGCTTGATCGCCATGGAATATCGCGCATCGGCACGCTGACGACGCGCGGTCTTGGCCGATTTGGTCAGCGGACCCGGACCCTCTTCGTCACCAACAAGCTGAACAATCGCAAGGAAGGAGGCATCACCCACGCGACGCTCGGCCAGGCGAATCAAACGCGTATAGCCACCGGGACGATCTTCAAATCGTGGTGCAATCTTTTCGATCAGACGATGGGTCACCGACTCGGCCGTAAACGCCAAACGCCCTTTGGGGTCGCCGGTCCGATGGCGCCGCCCACTGGCCATCCGCATGGTCTGAGCCCGCGCAGCGTCGGACATGCCGTTATAGGCTTCCCGATGCTCCTTGGGGATGATCCCCCGATCGCCAAGCAACTTATGGATACAGCGCCGCGCAGTCAGTGCACCGGCCACATCGCCTGCGGCCTGCCTCTGGCGCACGCGAATCGCCATGGTGATCAACCGTTCACAGAAGGGCCGTAGATCCTTCGCCTTGGGGACCGTTGTCTTCACTTGCCCATGCTCGAACAGACTCTGAGCAAGGTTGCGGTGGAGCGCCTTACGATGCTCTGACGTACGGTTAAGCTTCTTTTGTCGAATCCGATGTCTCATGAAACCACTCTACTCAAGAAACGCCCCACGCAAGAGGGGACTACCTCAATCACCCATCGTGAACACTTCCATCGGGCCCGATGTGGCCGGATCTGATGGATTCGTCGCATTTGGAGAAGCCGGCGCATTCGGCGACGTTGGGGCGTTCGGGGATGTTGGTGCGTTCGGGGAGGTCGGTGCATTTGGAAACGCCGGCGCGTTGGGAGACTGGAGCACATTCGGCGTTTGAGCCTGCCCCGTCCTGGCCGCCGACAGCCCGCCCATAGACTCACCCTCCGCATCCAGGTTCATCCCCAACGACAAACCCACATCACTCAGCTTACGCTGCACCTCGTTGAGAGACGTCTTGCCAAAACTCCGGAACCGTAACAACTCAGGCTCGGATTTCGTCACGAGTTCACGAACAGTGTGAATCTGTGCTGCTTCGAGGCAGTTGCTCGCGCGCATCGATAGATTCAACACCACGACCGGCTTGCTGAGAAGGTCGTCCACCGCAGATTCTTCCACGGAGGAACGCACGGCCACAGGACGCACCACATCAGCAAGGTCCGATCCCAACTCCCGATACATGATCAGCGGGTTCAGGTGCTTTCGCAGAATGAGCCCCGCCTCGAACAACGCGTCTTCCGGGGTCACCGTCCCTTTCGTCCAGATCTCCAGGATCAACCGGTCATAGTTCGTCTTTTGGCCCACGCGGGTGGCCTCGGTCCGATAGCGGACGCGTAAAACCGGAGAAAACACCGAATCAATCGGAATCACACCAATTTCTTGCTCCGGACCACGGTTCTCCGGACCCGTGGCATAGCCGCGACCGGAACGAGCCGTCATCTCGGCGTGAAACGGGACATCCGCCGTAAGCGTCGCGATCAAATGATCGGGATTCGCGATCTTTACGGCCGGATCGGTTTCGATGTCACTCGCTCGAACCTCTCCGGCTTTGTCACACCGAATCACCATCGTTTTTTCGTCGACATCGTCCAGCCCGACGACGATCCCCTTAATGTTGAGCAGAATGTCGGTGACATCTTCGAGCACCCCGTCCATCGTGCTGAACTCATGGGCGACCCCCTCGATCTTGACCGACGTCACCGCAGCCCCTTCGAGGCTCGACAACAACACACGACGAAGTGAGTTGCCAATCGTGGTACCAAAACCCTGCTCAAACGGTTCGATCGTAAACCGTCCGTAAGAGTCTGTTCCTACCGCTATGTCGGGTTCGACACGGCTCGGTAATTCTAATCCTCGCCAACGGATGCGCATCGAGTTAACCTCCAGATTCTCGCCAAAGTCGGGCTATCAGCGACTGCCGAATACGGCACCGGCCCACTGTTACCGGCACCGCTTAGCGGCTGCACATTTCGATAATCAACTGCTCTTCGACCGGAATTTGCACATCCTCCCGTGTGGGGAGCGCAACGATCGTACCTTCCAAAGCCGACGCATCCATCTGCAGCCACGGCTGCACCGTCATGCCATCGTCACCCACCACCGCCCGGATGTACTTCCGACTGCGTTCCGATGGCTTGACCGTCACACGATCTCCCTGCTGCACCAGGTAGCTGGGGCGGTTCACACGCCGACCGTTGACGTAAATATGGCCGTGGGTCACTGCCTGACGCGAAGCGCGATGTGACGGACCGAAGCCCAGCTTCCACACCACATTGTCCAGACGACGTTCCAAGAGTGACAACAACGCATCCCCGGTGTTGCCTCGCGCACGTTCGGCCATACGAAAATAAATCATAAACTGACGCTCATACACGCCGTAGTAGCGTTTCACCTTCTGTTTTTCACGGAGCCGAACGCCATAGTCGCCAGCCTTACGGCGACGACGCCAGGAATGCATCCCAGGCGGCGAATTGCGCCACTGACGCTCCATAGCGCACTTGGCGGTCTCGCACCGCGCCCCCTTCAACATCAACTTCAACCCCTCGCGGCGGCAAAGTCGACAAACCGGTCCGATGTATCGTCCCATGATCCAGCTCAGCTCGTTACCATACGTTCTAGTCAAAACGACGGGCACCGCACCAGCGGTCCTCGTCATTAGTATCTCAAAGCGTTTCTATACCCGCCGACGTTTCTTCGGACGGCACCCGTTATGCGGAAGCGGCGTCACATCCTCAATCGAGTGAATACGCATCCCAGCCGACTGCAACGCAGTGATCGCTGAATCACGACCCGATCCCGGGCCGTTAACGCGAACTTCCACCTCTTGAAGACCATACCGCCGAGCGGCACGGGCGGCCTGCTCCACGGCACGCTGCGCGGCAAACGGGGTACTCTTTCGGGTCCCCTTGAAACCGACGGTTCCTGCCGAGGCCCGGGTGAGCACATCACCGTTCATGTCGGTGATGGTGATCATCGTATTGTTGAAACTCGCGCGGATATGCGCGATACCCCGCGCCACACTCCGACGAACTTTTCGTTTTCCTGAACGCTTAGCCACGAATGACCTCCACTCACACAGATTCCAGCACCATACCCACTAGCGCAGCTCTTTCACGCTCTTCTTCCCGGCGACCGTCTTCTTCGGACCTTTGCGCGTCCGCGCGTTGGTCCGGGTTCGCTGCCCACGCACCGGAAGATGGGCTCGATGCCGCATACCCCGGTAGCACCGAATGTCTTTGAGGCGGGCAATGTTGCTCTGAACCGCACGCCGCAATTGACCCTCCACCTGGTAGTTGCGATCGATCACCGTACTGATGCGCGCAACCTCTTCCTCGGTCAGATCCTTCGATTTCCGCCCAACCTCGATCTGTGCCTCTTTCAGCACGTCAATGGCGAGCTTCGGGCCGATCCCATGGATGTAGCGCAACGCGTACTCGATCCGCTTGTTATCCGGAATGTCTACACCAGCGATTCGTGCCATCCGATTCCTACTCCTTACCCGCGATGCTAGCCTTGACGCTGCTTGTGACGCGGATTGGTACAAATCACCCGAACCACGCCCTTACGCTTCACAATCTTACAGTTCTCACACATGCGCCGAACACTTGCTCTGACTTTCATTCAGACACCTCTCCAATCCCGCTATAAAGCAAGACCGCCGGCGGGGCCTCGCCCATCATCGGCCGTCAGTGAGCACGTCCGTACCACGATCGGTAATCGCAATCGTATGCTCATAATGAGCACAATGCTTACCGTCTCTCGTCACCACGGCCCAGCCATCCGCATCGGCGTAATCTACATACCGCGAACCGACGTTCACCATCGGCTCGACAGCCAACACCATACCCGGCACCAACTCGAAATCCGTCAAGCGCTGCCCGGAACTCCAGTAATTCGGGACCTTCGGCTCCTCATGCATCTCCTCACCGATACCGTGCCCGACGAAATCCCGGACCACCGAAAAACCCGCTTTTTCTACAAACTTCTGCATCAACGAGGCGACATCACTCCACATGCGACCGGGCCGCATCTCGTCAATCGCCAGTGCCAGTGAGGCCTCCGTCACCTCCATAAGTCGCCGAGACGACTTCGACACCTCGCCCACAGCATACGTTCGGGCCGAGTCTCCACAATAGCCGGCCAGCTTAACACCGCAATCGACGCTGATCACATCGCCCTGCCTGAGCTGACGATCGCTGGGCACGCCGTGAACCAGTTCCTCGTTCACGCTCGTACACAAAGCAGCCGGAAACGGATACTTGGCCTGCGGGTTTTCGACGCCCTTAAACAGCGCCACGCCGCCGATCTCGGCGATCAACTCCTCGGCCACGCGGTTCAACTCGGCCGTGGTAACACCCGGAGCGACCAACTCGCCCATCCGACTCAACACGCTGTGAACGGCTCGCCCCGCATCCCGCATCAACTCGATTTCACGAGCGTTTTTAAGGACAATGTCGCAGCGACTCGCCACCAACTCAAACCCCGTTTCCTGCCAGCCGCCGGTCTCGCACCACAGCCGACCGAACGTATCACCATCTGAACCAAACCAACCCTTATGAACGAGAGCCCTTGATCGGACCTTCCGACCCAAGGAATCCGTCATAGTCGCGCATCACCAAACTGGCCTCGATGCGCTGAACCATATCCAACGTCACACTCACGACGATGAGCAACCCCGTGCCCCCCAAAAACGCGGAGACACTAAAAGGAATCTTCATTGCGCTGGACACCAGGTTCGGAATAATCGCTATCACCGCCAGGAACGCCGCCCCGACGTATGTAATCCGCCCCATTACCTTTTCCAGGTAGTCGGCCGTACGCTTTCCGGGACGAAGACCGGGAATAAAGCTTCCGTAGTCCCGCAGGTTGTTGGCCATCTCCTTCGGACGAAACTGCACCGTGGTCCAAAAGTACGCAAAAAAGTAGATGGCCACGATGTACGTCAATACATACAAAAACCCACCGGATCCAAAGGAATTTCTAAGGAAGTCCAAGAAGGCGTTGGGCCAGACGTTATGTAGAAAACCAAAGATGATCGGCGGGAAAATCAGCATCGAACTGGCAAAAATGATCGGCATCACGCCGCCGTGATTCACACGCAGCGGAAGATAATGACGCTGACCACCAAAAACACGACGACCGCGGGTCTGCTTGGCCTGCTGAATCGGAATCCTGCGCTGCCCCTGCGTAATCAGAATCGCACCCGCGACCACCGCGATGAACATCACCACCAGGAAGATCACCTTCGGCAGGTTCATCTCATCCGGTGCGGCCGCCGTCTTAAAAGTCATATGCTTGCCGACGTAGTAAATCGCCTGGGGCATTCTCGCAACGATCCCGGCCATGATAATCAGCGATATCCCGTTGCCGATTCCATACTCATCAATCTGCTCACCCAACCACATCAGAAAAACGGTACCCGTTGTCAGGATCAACAGCGTCATGATACCGTAGGTAAAACTCATCCCCAGGAAACCGCCGGTATACTGAGCGAAAACCCAACCATTGCCCGCACAGTATCTCATCCAAACCGCCGCATTGACGAAACACAATCCGACGGTGGCGTACCGGGTGTACTCCTGAATCTTCTGCCGGCCGCTGTCGCCCTCTTGCTGTAACTTCTCCAACGCGGGAACCACCGTCACCAGAAGCTGGAAGACAATCGAGGCGGAAATGTAGGGCATGATCCCCAAACCGAAAATCGTGCTTTGCCTGAGGTTACCGCCGGTGAATAACTGGAAGTATTCCATCAAATCGCCCAAGCCGCCGCCGGCCGGAGCGCTCGCGCTCATCGCCAGTTGATCTACGCCCGGAACAGGCACGTAGAAACCAATCCGATAAATCACCAACATGCCGAAGGTGAACGCCAGCTTATTACGCAACTCGGGAATCTTGAAGATATTTAGGAGCGTAGAAAGCATGTGACTTTATTCACCCTGTCAAAAACAAAACCAAACGAGACGCCGCCAACAACCACCGAACCCAACAGGCTCAGCCCTCGGCCATCCCGGAAATACCCATGCGACCAGAGCCAGAAGGCAACCGAAACAAATCGGCTGCCGGAACCGCTCGGCCACGTACCCAACTCAACACCAAGCCACTAACACACGTTGGCCGTACCGCCGGCCGCCTCGATTTTCGCTTTGGCCGACTTGCTGAACTTCGTCGCGTCTACAGACAGTTTTTTGGACAGCTCACCGTCCCCGAGAACCTTCACGGCCAATTTTTTATCCCGGACCAACCCCGTCTCGATCAACAACTGCTTCGTGACGTGAGTGCCGGACTCAAACCGCTCTTCAATAGACGCGACATTCACCACACTATATCGAGTGGCAAACTGTGCGTTGCTAAAACCGCGCTTGGGCAAACGCCGAAACGTCGGCATCTGCCCGCCTTCTTGCATCGCACTACGTCGCGGGCCGCTACGCTGCCCGGCCCCGTTGTGACCGCGACCGCACGTTTTGCCTTTGCCACTTCCACGTCCCCGACCCACGCGACTGCGTCGCTTGTCCGACCCGGCTATCTTGGTAATGTCAGCAATCTTCATAGCAACCGTCTATCCCGCAAGCTTCACACCACGAAGTCTTTCGATTTCTTCGCGGGTGATAAGCTGCTGTAATCCGTTAATCGTAGCGCGAACCAAATTCTTCGGGGTGTTGGCCCCGTAGCTCTTCGTCAACACATCGTGAACGCCCGCCAACTCCAACACCGCGCGAACACTGGCACCAGCGATCACACCCGTACCCGGACTGGCCGGCACCATCACGACATGGCTCGATCCGTATCGCCCAATCACCCGGTGGGGCAGCGTGCCACTCACCAACTTGACCGGAAACATCGAACGCGTCGCGATCTTCTTGCCCTTCTCAACGGCCGAAGGCACCTCGACCGACTTTCCATAGCCGACACCCACCTGGCCGTTGCGATCACCCACCACGACTAAGGCACCAAAGCTGAATCGCCGACCACCCTTGACCACCGTCGAACAACGGTAGATCCGAACGACCACATCCTCAACGCCCGACTCATCTTTTTCTCTAGCTGGAAACCGACTCATGCTCTTCTCACCGTATTGTGTGGCCGCTGCATTGTGTGCCATACTCCGTAGCGCAATTCACGACGCAATCAGAACTTCAATCCGCCCTCTCGCGCCGCATCCGCCAGTTCTTTGAGACGACCGTGGTAGCGAAAACCGTTGCGATCGAAACAAACCTTCTCGACGTTCTTGGCTTTGGCCCGATCCGCCAGGGCCGTACCCACGTCTTTCGCGGCCGCTTTATTGCCGCCCGAGCTCAGGCTACCACGAAGGTCCTTCGCGCGAGAACTCGCCGAGCATATCGTCGCGCCAGATACGTCATCAATAATCTGCGCGTAAATATGCTTCGAGCTGCGAAAGACCGTCAAACGCGGTCGCTCTGCTGTGCCGAAAATCCGTTTTTTCAGACCACGCTTTCGACGCAACCGCCGGGTGGTCTTAATACTTGTGCTAGCCATACGACCTCTACACCTTACAGCCCGCTCACGTCGGAACCCGCCACACGCCTCGCGTGTTAGCCGCCCGCACCAGCAAGCGCCTTGCCCTGCTTACGACGCACGACCTCATCGTCGTACCGAATACCCTTGCCCTTATAGGGCTCCGTGGTACGGAGCGAACGAACCTCGGCGGCGAACTGCCCCACCTTCTGGCGATCCGCCCCCTTAATCACCAACGACGCCGGATCCGTATCACCTCGGGCCGCATCCTTTTCGACCACAACCTCGATACCGTCCGGTACGTCCAACTCAAATTGAGACCCCAAACCGCGTCGACGCCCTGAAAAACCAACATTAAGGTGAAGCGTCTTGCCCTGCAGCTTGCAGTTATAACCCGTCCCGTAGATAAGGAGCCGCTTCTGGAAACCCTCAGCCGTGCCCTTTACCATATTGGCAATCAACGCCCGCGTCAGTCCGTGGTTCGCACGGGCCTGCTTGAGGTCGCTGTTTCTCGTTACCAGAACGCACTTGGCCGCATCATCTACGACAACTTTCGCCGTGCTCGGGTAGGTCCACGCAAGATGGCCCTTCGGCCCGGATACCGAAACCTCGCCCGCGGCGACCGTAACCGTCACCCCGCTGGGGATCGCTACCGGAATCTTGCCTACTCGTGACATCGCTCGTTTCCTGATGATCCGCCGAACCCGACCTACCGCCGACCTCAACAGATCCAACCGCTACCATTCGAACCGCTACGTAACCAACAGCCAGTCGACCGTACGAACCCGACTAGTCTACCGTGCAAATCACTTCACCACCCACCCGCTGCTCACGACACACCCGATCACTCATCACCCCCTTCGGAGTGGAGACAATCGCAATGCCCAAACCATCCATCACGCGTGGCAGGGTTTCGACACCGCGATACACGCGGCGACTCCCTCGCGAAATCCGCTTGAGTGAGTGAATCACGTCCTCACCACGCGGACCATACTTCAGATCCACGCGAAGTATGCCCTGCCTCGTGTCCTCCACGACGTCATAACCCTTGATAAAACCCTCGTCTTTGAGCACTTTCGCAATACCCACCTTCATCTTCGACGAGGGAATCTTCACCTGCTCACGGCGAACGCGAGCGGCGTTACGAATCCGTGTCAGCATGTCGGCAATCGGATCAGACCACATGCAAAATCAACCTTCCATCAGGGCATCCCATGTCCGCCCGGCACACTAACACGCCGGACCGCGGAGCCTCACCTATGTCTTATCACCCATCCGCCGCAGGAGACGCACTAACCCGTCCGCCGTAACGGAAGGCCCAACCGCGTCAGCAACGCCTTCGCGTGGGCATCATTCTTCGCCGTCGTCACAAACGTCACATTCAAACCCTGGGTATACTTCATCGAAGCAATATCGATCTCCGCGAAAATACTCTGATCGGAGATGCCCATGGAGTAGTTACCGCGACCATCGAAACTCTTGGGGTTGAGTCCGCGAAAGTCCCGCACGCGGGGGATGGCCGTGTTGAACAGACGATCAATGAACTCATACATCCTTCGACCGCGAAGCGTCACCATACAACCCACTTCATACCCCGTACGCAGCTTAAAATTGGACACCGACTTCCGCGCACGACGTACCACCGGCTTCTGCCCCGCAATCAACGCCAAGTCCGCAGACACCGTCTCCAGCCGCGACTTATCGTTCATCGGAGACCCCGTCCCCATCGACAGCACGACCTTCGTCATCCGCGGCACAGCCATCACGTTGCCAATAGACAACTCTTCCTGCAGCGCCGGCAGAATCTCCTGCTGATAGGCTTTACCAAGCCTAGTCATGATCTAACTCTCCGCATTCCGTCGGGCCATGGTCAAAAACCAAAAAACCGGAACCCGCAACTAGGCCCGTTCAGACCTCGTCAGCGTATTCAACGTCGTACCCTTACTCGACACCCGACGCTTCGACATCACCTTGCCATCCGCATCGCAATCCACCTCAAAGTGGACGCGACGACCCCGACCCGAACCTGAGTCGTACGGCAACACATTGGAAAGATGAATCGGGGCTTCCTTCTGAACCCGACCGCCTTGTGGATTACGCCGCGTGGGCCGCACATGCCGGTAGACAAGGTTCACGCCCTCGACCAGCACCAAACCGCTCTTGCGATCCACACGAAGCACCTTGCCCCGAGCACCACGGTGATCCCCGGAGATCACCTCCACCACTTCATCTTTTCTTACATGCAACGGCATCTTACGTCACCATCTCCACGCGTCTCAGCGAACCATCGCCCCACCCGACCACAGGCTAGACGACCTCCTCCGCCAACGACACGATCTTCATAAAATTCAATTCGCGAAGCTCTCGCGCCACCGCCCCAAAAATGCGGGTGCCCCGAGGGTCGTTCTTGTCGTCTAGCAATACCACCGCGTTGCTGTCGAAACGAACATAGCTGCCGTCTCGTCGCCGCGTATGGCTTTTCATCCGAACCACCACAGCCTTCGCTTTGCGCCGTTTGGAACGATCCCCACGATCCGTGCCACCGGAAAAATCACTGTTCGGCAACGCCTTCTTAACCGTCACGAGAACGATGTCACCTAAGCTCGCGTGTTTAAGGCGCTTCTTGCCCCGGCGAGCCGTGCTGCCTTTGTAGACGTTGATCACCTGCGCCTGCTTGGCACCGGTGTTGTCGGCCACGTCCACCATTGTCTGCATCTGAATCATGCTACTGCCTCAACGAACCTCAACACGGCCTATCTGCCAGAACGCCCTATCTACCAGAGAACCACGAGCCACTCGCCCTACGACACTAGATGGCCGACTTACGAACGATACGCAACAAACGCCAGCACTTCTGCTTCGAAACGCGCCGACAGGATACCACCTCAACCTGATCGCCCACACCAGCCTCGTTGTTCTCGTCATGAGTGTGCAGCGTCGTAGAACGGCGATAATACTTTCCGTACTTCGGATGCTTGACGAGATAATCAAACCGAACGCGAATCGTTTTGTCACCCTTATCCGACGTCACCGTTCCCTCGCGCCGCTCCCGCTTGCCGCGATCGCTACTTATTGTTTGGGCCGACTCATTCGCCATCGGTTAATCGCTCTCTCTATCCGTTGCCAAGCCCGGAAAACTCCAGGCATCCGTAACACTTCACCAACGCTTCACTGCATGCCTCAAAAAGGGCATGCGTCCGGCCATCCCGACCACCAACCCGGCCGACAGCCGAATCACCTATCCCCTATCCGCCGGCTCGGCGATGAGACGCTGCCGCCTCCAGGTGGTATTGCTTTTCTTCAATGCCGGTCTCGCCACGCTCGTTCAGAACCGTCAGCACGCGAGCAATATCCTTTCGAGCCCGTGTGAGCTGATACGGGTTCTCGAGCTTCTCCGTGACGGCCTGAGCGCGTAGGTCGAACAGATGCCGGCGCATACGGTCCAACTCGCCATACAACTCCTCGGTCTTCATATCGCGAATTTCCGATGCCTTCATCGCCTACCGCTCCGCCTCAAAAACAAAACCGCCTCACCATCAGTCGCCGGTTCACTTACCGGCTCAATCACACCGCCAGGGCTACAGGCCGTGACGACGTTTCACAAACCGGCACCGGCAGGGCATCTTGCTGGCCACGCGAACCAAGGCGTTGCGCGCGACATTCTCTTCAACCCCGCCAAGCTCAAAAAGCATCGTTCCCTCACGGACGCAGGCCACCCAAAACTCCGGATCACCCTTTCCCTTGCCCATCCGAGTCTCCAGCGGCTTCGACGACACCGGCTTGTGAGGGAAGATACGAACGTACACGTTACCTTCGCGGTGCAAGTAGTGAGTGGCAGCCACACGACCGGCCTCAATCTGCCGGGCCGTGACCCAACCGGGCTCCATACATTGCAACCCGAACTCACCAAACGAGACTTTGTTGCCGCGACTGGCAAGCCCGCGGATCTTGCCGCGCTGGCTCTTGCGCCACCTCACCCTTTTTGGCATCAACGCCATACCACTCACTCCATCGCCGGGTGAACTCACCCCGCGTCATCTAGCCCTAGGCTCGCTTCCCTCGACGACCGCCATCCCGCCGCCCGCGCGACTCATCAGACAAAGACACCTCTTCGCCGTAGCGCCCGTGATACAACCAGACTTTGACGCCAATCGTACCGTACTTCGTCCGGCAAATCGTAAAGCCATAATCCACGTGCGCCTGAAGGGTGTGCAGCGGAATCGAACCACGAAGCTGGGTCTCGCTGCGTGCCATCTCCGCGCCACCAAGACGCCCCTTGCACATGATCTTGACGCCCTTGACGCCGGAAGCCATCGCCGCGTCCATCCGCATCTTCATAACACGGCGGAACCCGGCCCGCTTTTTCAACTGCTCCGCAACCGACTCCGCAAGCAACATCGCGTCACCATCGGGGACCTTAATCTCTACAATGTTGAGGTTGATCTTACGATCAATCAGGTCTTCCAACGCCTCTTTGAGCTTGTCAACCTCGGCCCCCTTAGGGCCGATCACGAGCCCCGGCCGCGCCGTGTGCAGGTAGACCTTCACCTCGTCGCGAGTTCGCTCGATCACCACGCGTGCCACAGCCGCGTAGGGAGGCCGGCGATTCAATCGATCGTCCACAAACTTTCGGATCTTCTGATCCTCAATCAGGAACTCCGCGTACGCCGCCTTCGGCGCAAACCAGCGCGAACGCCAGTCCTCCGTGATACCAACCCGAAACCCAATGGGATGAACCTTCTGACCCACAAATCTACTCCCGCGAACCGCCCGCCACTACAACGAACACCCGCTGTTCCACAACACCTATCGCTCCGCCACCCTGACCACTATGTGGCTCGTTCGTTTGTTGATCGGATGCGCACGTCCACGGTCCTTCGGTCGCCACCGTCGCTGATAGGGACCGCCGTCAATTCGCGCCTCTTCCACATAAAGCCGCTGCATGTCCGCCTCATGCTCATCTGCACTCGTCATCGCTGACTTAAGCACGGCGCTAATCATCCGGGCTGCCCGACGATGGTTAAACTGAAGCTGCTCCAACGCCTCGCCGCACGAGGCACCGCGAATCAGGTCGACCACCAGCCGCGCCTTGCGAGGAGCAATGCGTGCATAACGATGTGCCGCCGCCCAACCCTTTGTCACCTTTGCCGTATCGCTCATGACCTATCGCTGCCCGTAAAAGCAAACCAAACAACCGGCGTTCTCCGCCGATCGAAAACATCCGCACCGCTACCTCTTCTTGCCGCCGTGGCCACGGAACGTACGCGAAGGACTGAACTCACCGAGCTTGTGCCCGACCATATCCTCCGTGACGTACACCTGATGAAACACTTTGCCGTTGTGGACATCAAACTTCTGACCGATGAACTCCGGCACGATCGTACACGCACGCGACCAGGTTTTGATCGGAATGTGCGAACCGGTATCCTTGGCCTTCATGACCTTCCCGAACAAACGCTCGTCCACAAACGGACCTTTTTTCGCAGATCGTGCCATCACCTATTCGCTCACTCAAACAACCGCCGCGGCCCCAAACCAAAAACCGCCCTACTGCTCATGACCGCCCTACCGTCCAGAACCGCCCTACCGTCCAGGACCGCCCTACCGTCCAGGACCGCCCTACTTACGCGGAATCGGAATCTGACCGTAACGTTTACTCTTTCGCCTACGCATGATCCGTCGATTGGAAACCTTACGACGCGACCGCGTTCGCCCGCCTTTCGCCAGCAAGCCGGATGGACTGCACGGGTGGCGACCTCCTCCGCTTCGACCCTCGCCACCGCCAAGAGGATGGCAGACCGGGTTCTTGGCCGTGCCGCGTACATGCGGACGACGACCCTTGTGACGCATGCGGCCCGCCTTGCCCCAACGGAGGTTCTGATGTTCCGTATTGCCGATCTGACCGATCGTGGCCCGGCATTCCGCGCGAACTTCACGCATCTCACCAGACGGCAGCGTGATGATCGCCCACTGATCATTCCGAGAAAGCAGACGGGCAGAACCACCGGCGCTACGCACCAATTTGCCACCCTGCCCAGCATTCAGCTCAATGTTGTGTACGTCCATCCCCGGCGGAATATCTTTCAACGGCATCGCACTACCCACTCGGGGCTCGACACCGGGACCGCTTTCCACCACATCGCCGGACGTCATCCCCTGAGGTGCCAAAATGTAGCGCTTGTCGCCGTCTTCGTATTTAACCAGCGCGATGTGGCAGGTACGGTTCGGATCGTATTCGATCGCCGCGACGATACCTTTGACGCCGTCCTTCGTCCGCTTGAAGTCGATCCGGCGATAAATACGCCGTGCCCCACCACCGCGATGCCTGGCCGTGATACGACCGTGATGGTTACGACCGCTCGACTTCTTAAGACGCTCGCACAACGACTTCTCGGGACGCTTCTTCTTGTCCGTCAACTCCGAAAAGTCGTTGACGCTGGAAGCCCGTCGCCCCGGCGAAGTCGGTTTGTATTTGATGACACCCATGCGTCACATCCCAAATCCACTACCGGTCCGGAATGAGCATCCACACCCATTCGACCACCAGAAGCAGTTCATTTCTCGTTAGAACAAATCAATGTGGTGATCCGCATGAAGCACCACGACCGCCTTCTTCCAATCCGATGTCGTCCCCATCTTGAACCGCACGCGACGTCGTTTGCCCTTGCGGTTGGAGGTACGAACCGAATTCACCTTCACGTTGTAGATTTTCTCAATCGCCTGCTTGATCATCGGCTTGGAGGCCTGACGATGCACCTCGAACGCATACGACCCACCACGAGCACGCTCATGCTTCGTCGCATCGTGCGATTGGGACGCCTGGTGCGTACCCTTTTCGGTCACGAGCGGTCGTTTGATGATGTGGTAAATATCCATCGAAACCGTCTCCGCCCTATGATCCCGAATTGACCGGGGTGCCATTCATCAACTGCTCGAACGCCTGCTTGGTAAACACCAGCTTGTCACGACGAAGCATCTCGTAGGCGTTCAGATCATTCACCAAACGAATATCCGTCTTCGCAATGTTTCTTCCGGACAAATGCGCGTTCCGGTTGGCCTCATGCATCGCAAACACGCAGCCCCGATCCGCACCGATCGCAGAGAGCATCGCCGCAAAAGAACTGGTCTTCGGAGCGGCACACTCAAAGTCAGAGACCACCACCACCCCCTGCGACTTAATCTTCGCAAGAATGGCACTGTCACGAGCCAACCGACGCATTTTCTTAGGAAATGCCTTGAACGCCTGCGGACGGCGCTTCGCAAACGTATGGCCGCCACCACGACGCACCGGAGTGCGAATCGCACCGGCACGAGCGTTACCCGTACCTTTTTGTCGGTACAGCTTTCGTGTCGAGCCGGACACATCGCCGCGCCCTTTGGTGCGAGCGCTAAAATGACGCTGGTGATCCAAAAACGCCACCACCGCCTGCTTTAACAGCGCATGGCGTACGCAGCCACCCAGCACGGCGGGATCGACCTCGATCTCACCGGCCTCTTTGCCGTCCATGCCTACTACGGGAACCGCCAACATCGCGTTTAGCCCTTCTTCTTCGCTGAACGGATAGT
Source organism: Planctomycetota bacterium (assembly GCA_024278775.1). The sequence goes on along the minus strand of JAJRSP010000073.1, from coordinate 14,007 downwards.
CACCACCGAGCCATTGGCTCCGGGAATGCTTCCGCGAATCAACATCAGATCGTTATCCACGTCTACTTTGACGACTTTGAGAGCCGTCACCGTGCACCGAACGCACCCCATGTGACCGGCCATCCGCTTGCCCTTTTTTACGCCCCGGCCCAAACCCAGGTTGGCGTGACCGCCGATGCTTCCCGCCGATCGATGCTTCCGCTCGACACCGTGCGAAGCCTCTTTGCCACCGAAATTGTGACGCTTCATCACACCGGCAAATCCGCGGCCCTTGGTCTCCCCGGTCACATCGACATAGGTCGGATCGTCTCCGGCGAACAAGTCCACGGTCATCACATCGCCCGGTGCGGCCGTCGCCGGCTCACTCAGGCGAATCTCACGAAGAGTCCGCTTCGGACCGGTACCCGCCTTGGCCGCGTGACCGATGGACGGCTTCGTCGACCGGTGCGGTTTCACATCCTCAAACCCGAGCTGCAGCGCATCGTAGCCGTCACGGCCCTGCTCCTTCACCTGAAGCACCACGCAGGGACCAGCCTTCACTACCGTCACCGGCTCTACGACTCCGCGGTCGCCGATGACCGTCGTCATCCCAATTTTTCTGCCCAACAACCCGGAAGTCATACCAATCCACCTTGCTCGTCGATTCCATCCCCGATCAACGAGGTTCGACCTCTGTCATGTCTGCAACCAAGTTCGCAGACCAACCGCTATCGTTTCCAGAACGCTCTCGATTGTTCGGTGCGAAAAGCAATCGCCGAAACGTGACATGCGTCAGCTTCGTGATCGCTCCCGCCTCTTTACTTATGTTTTGATCTTTACGAATACACCCGCGGGCACTTGGATGCGATTGATCGCCTCGACTGTGTGCGCCGTGGGTTCACTAATATCTATAATCCGCTTATGCGTTCGAATCTCGAACTGCTCCCGAGACTTCTTGTCAATATGCGGACCCCTCAGCACGGTGTAACGCTCGACGCGAGTCGGAAGCGGAATCGGACCGTGAACTTTGGCACTGGTGCGCTTGGCATGTTCCACGATCTCACGCGCCGACGCATCCAGGGCGCGCGTGTCATAGGCCTCCATGCGGATGCGGATTCGAATCTGACTGCTCACGCCTCGTAAATCCCTACCTACGAACTACTTGAAACACCGTTCCCTTCAGAAAACGGCAGACCCGCTAGAATACGGGGGTGTCCGATCCTGTCAACCACCATTTGGGCAGTTTCAGATATTTCAAGGGGGTTTTTTCGAGCGTCCACGGGCGGAGCTCGCGAGAGGCTATCCGACCAGCACCCTCATGGCCTCCGGCGAGACACGCGCATAGTGCGACGGCGCCATAGTCGAGGTGGCCCGACCCTGCGAAAGGCTACGCAGCCGCGTCACATACCCGAAAGTCTGAGCCAGGGGAACCTCCGCTGTGATCACGTGATCACCACCTCGCATCACCGTATCACGAATCACCGCGTTCCTGGCACTCAAATCGCCCATAATCGAGCCAAAATACTCATCCGCCGTCACCACCTCGACATCCATGATCGGCTCAAGCAGGACGGGTCCGGACGCCTTCATGGCTTCGTAAAATGCCAGTCGGCCCGCATTTTCGAAGGCGACCTCGCTGCTGTCTGTTTCATGCTGACGACCGCTCAAGAGCGTGGCTCTCCAGTCGATCACGGGATATCCCCCCAGCACGCCGCTCTGTGCGGCATTTCGAAGCCCCGTTTCTGCCGCGTCAGCAAAGATTTCCTCGATCGAACCGGGCGGAATCTCGCGGACCACCTCAAGATGAGCCTGACCGGAGTCATGGGCATACGGCTCCAGCCGCACGCTAACCTCCGCAAAATGGTTACGCCCCCCAAATTGTCGCTCAAAACAGCCTCGCCCCACTCCGGCGACACTCACGGTTTCGCGATAGGACACCCGCGGCTTTCCGACCAGCGTATCCACATTCATCTCCGTCCGAAGCCGCCGGACCGACACCTCCAGGTGCAACTCGCCCATGCCCGAAATCAGCGTCTGCCCGGTCTCTTCGTTGAAGGTCACCCGCACGGTGGGGTCTTGTCGCGACAGCGCCATGAGCGATTCCAGCAGCTTGTCTCGATCCTTCGACGTCTTCGGTTCCACGGAAACGCTGATCACCGTCTCCGGAAACTCGATCGACTCCAACACGACCGGCGTACGCTGGTCACACAGGGTGTGCCCCGTAAGCGTCTTCTTGGGACCCACCACGGCCACGATGTCGCCTGCGGTGGCCTGCTCGACCTGATCGCGACGCTTGGCGAACATGCGGTACATCCGACTGATGTTTTCCTTCAGCCCGGTCACCGTGTTGATCAACCGAGAATTCGCCTTGATGGTGCCCGAATAGACACGCAGGAAATATAGATCCACCGGTTTTTCCGCCACGATCTTGAACACCAGCGCGGCCGCCGGTCCCGAAGGGTCACACGGCAACTCATGCGTCTTATCCGCATGCTTGGGATCTTGCGCCATCACCGGCGGAACTTCCAACGGACTGGGAAGATAATCGCACACCTCATCGAGCAACCGCTGAACACCGATGTATCGGAACGCGCTTCCACACAGTACCGGGAACACCTCGCGGGAGATGGTGGCCACGCGAATGGCTTCACGCAATTCGTCACTCGATATGTCCTCGTCGTGCAAGTACTTATCGAGGAGTATGTCTGAAGTTTCCGAAACCGCCTCCAGTAGATCATGTCGCGCAGCGTGTGCCGCCTTGGTCAGTGCCTCAGGAACATCTACCACATCGAAAGAAGATCCGAGTTTTTCGGGCTTGTAGTAGTAGGCTTTCATGTCGATCAGATCGACCAACCCTTTGAAGGTATCAGCCGCTCCGATCGGGAGTTGCAACACGACGGGCTTGGCCCCCAGACGATCCTGGATCGACGCCACGCTCGACTCGAAATCGGCACCGACCCGATCCATTTTGTTCACAAAACAGATCCGCGGCACATCATACTTGTCGGCCTGACGCCAAACAGTTTCAGACTGCGCCTCGACGCCCTCCTTCGCGTCAAACACCGCCACCATGCCGTCAAGCACACGAAGTGATCGCTCCACCTCAGCCGTGAAATCCACGTGCCCCGGCGTGTCGATCAGATTGATCGTACGCCCCTTCCAGGGGAGCGTCACGGCGGCGGAATAGATCGTGATACCCCGCTGCTGTTCCTCTTCATCAAAATCAGTAGTGGTGGTGCCCGAATCCACATCGCCCATACGATGCGTTTGTCCGGCGTAGAACAGAATCCGCTCGGTCGTGGTGGTCTTTCCCGCGTCAATGTGAGCGGCGATGCCAATGTTCCTGACGTTGGCTAAATCAACCGACATAACAAACTTCCCCAACCACCCACCCCACCTCTCGGACCGCCCCACGCCGAGGCCCGGGATTTGGACCGGAGACAATGGTAACACTTCGTCGAAAGAAAACGAGCCCGCTCGTGGTCAGGAGCGGGCTCGAACAAATAACAACGTGGCCTGGCGCTTACCACGCAAAGTGCGCAAACGCCTTGTTCGCGTCGGCCATACGATGCACGTTCTCACGCGTAGTGACAGCCGTCCCTTCGCCCTTGTATGCGTCCATAACTTCCTGGGCAAGAGACTGCGCCAAAGGTCGCCCCTTCTTCGAGCGAACTGCATCGCGTATCCAACGCATGGCCAAAGCCTGCTGACGCTTACGGTTCACGGGCATCGGCACCTGATAGGTGCTTCCCCCAACGCGCTTCGAACGAACTTCCACGTTCGGCTTACAGTTGTCCAAGGCCGTTTCAAACACCTCGCCCGGATCGACATCCTTGACGCGCTTCCGCACGATATCCATTGCGTCATAAAACACGCGGGTCGCCGTACTCTTCTTGCCGTCCAGCATGATCGAGTTAATAAACTTCGCCACCGTCAGGCTGTTATACCGCACGTCCGGTTTCAACTGCTCGGCAGATTTCGTCCAGCGCTTGTAACCCATCGTCAACCATTCTCCGAAGAATTCCTCGTCGGCCTTCACCGCCAAAGCGGCGACATGCCTCAACTCATGGCCCCTCAGACGGCACCGACTCGCACGATGAGCCTGGCACCCGCCTCGAAGCCGTTTTCAACTTTGATCCGCTACCTCGCCGTCGACCGACCGCGTACCACGGCCACCACGTACGACCTTCACCAGCGCCACGGCCAACCCCAGTTGCACCGCAGCCTTCACTGCAAACGGGACAAACCCCGTCATCAGCGCGAGCGTGAGGCTCCCGCCGAAAAACACCACCCGCCACAACAAACCGCAGGCAAAAATCGCCACCATGCCGAGTGCCCCGGCCAGCAGCAGCCGACCGACACCCGCATTCCGACCGCCACGCAGCACAGAGACCAACCAGGCCCCAAGCACAAACCCGGCAATATAGCCGCCCGTGCCGCCGACCACGCCAGCCGAACCCGGGGTCAACACCGGTACGCCAACGGCCCCCAGGGCCAGGTACGTCATCATTCCCGAGACCACCACTCGTGGTGCGGCAAAAAACCCACACAGCAACACAGCCAACGACTGCAACGTCAGGGGCACATCCGTGCCCGGCAGGGGAACCCGTATCTGGGCACCCAACGCCACGAGCAACACGCAGCCACCCACACCGGCCAAGCCCGGCCAGGAAACCACCCCGGCGAGCGAATACCGATCTTCCGCCGAACACGCTACGATCAGAGGGTCACTTCGCCGCATCAACCACACCTCGACAATCTACTTCTTGCGCTTAACGCCATACTTGCTGCGACTGCGATTACGGGGGCGTCCATCCTTGTCACCCTCCACACCGGAGGCATCCAGCGCGCCGCGGATGACGTGATATCGAACGCCCGGAAGATCCCGAACACGACCGCCACGCACGAGCACAATCGAGTGCTCCTGAAGGTTGTGATCGACGCCCGGGATGTACGCACTCACTTCCTTGCCGTTGGTGAGACGCACACGAGCCACCTTCCGCAGTGCGGAGTTCGGCTTCTTCGGTGTTTGCGTCTTGACGATAAGGCATACCGCCCGCCGCTGCGGACATTCGTCCAAGTCGCGAACCTTCGACTTCTTAATCACTTTTTTACGCCCTCGGCGCACCAGTTGGTTGATCGTTGGCATCGATTCTCTCTATCCCTAACGGCCCCGCTCATAAGACAAGGCACAGTTTCGAAACTCGCTAACCTGCACTACGCATCTTGCGCAGCCGTCTCGCCGATATTGACCTCGCCCGAAGGCAACTCACTCGTACCATCCACGACGACCTCCGCGGAACTCAGCCCGCTCTGGAAAGTCTCCGCAGGTTCGACAACTCCACCCGTGCCAAATCCACCGGGCGCCTCCAACGACAAGTCGGAGAGCACCGGTATCGGCTCACCCAAGTGCTTCACCGAGTACTTCTGGTACGGACGATAACCGGACCCCGCCGGGATCAGGTGGCCTAGTATGACATTCTCCTTGAGACCCCGCAAGCTGTCGACCTGACCACACAGCGCGGCCTCCGTCAGCACCTTCGTGGTCTCTTGGAACGAGGCCGACGAGATGAACGACTCACTGGACAAACTGGCCTTCGTGATGCCCAACAGCATGGTGGTGGCTGTTGCCGGCTTGGGTTTTTTGCCCTTGGCAGGCTCGCCGCCCTTGGCCTCAGACTCCGCATTAATGTCGTTGAGCTCCGATTTCGTCACCACATCGCCGATTTCGAGGTCCGTGTCACCCGGATTGGAGATCGCCACGCTCTTGGCGAGCCGATTGTTCTCCTGCCGGAACACGAACTTATCGATCACCTCACCGGGCAAAAACCGGGAATCACCCGGCTGCTCGATCTTCACTTTGCGAAGCATCTGCGAGGTAATAATTTCCAAATGCTTGTCGTTGATTCCCACGTTCTGGCTTCGATAGACCGCTTGCACCTCAGCCAGCAAATAGTTCTGAAGCGATTCTTCGCCCTTGATACGCAGGATATCGTGGGGAATCATGGGTCCGTCGATCAACGGTTCACCGGCCTCCACGGTATCGCCGGCGTGAACCAGCAAATGCTTATCCTGGGGAACGTGATGCTCTTTTTCCATACCGGACTCACTACGCACCACAATCGTCATCTTGCCCCGGCGTTTGTCCGGGCGAATCTCGACAGCCCCGGAGATTTCGGCCATGACCGACGCCTCCTTGGGACGCCGCGCCTCGAAAATCTCCGTCACACGTGGCAGACCGCCGGTGATGTCCTGGGTTCCGCCCATGGCTCTCGGCTGACGCGCCAGCTCGATACCCGGGACCACTACTTGCCCCTCTGACACCTCAATACGAGCCTTAGCAGGAAGGTAGTGATAATCCAGAACGTTACCCTCTTTGTCCTCAATCACAATCTGCGGGTGTTTTTCGCCCTTATGCTCCACCACGACATACTTGGCGCTGCCCCCCTCTTGCTCCAGACGAACCGTCTCTCCCTCGGCGATATCCTGAAAACGCACGACACCACCGACTTCCGCAAGAATGGGCGTCAGGTGTGGATCCCACTGGCACAGCATCGTACCCTTGGTGACCTTGGCACCGTCCTTCACATGAAGAATAGAACCATAGGGCACCTTATCGTGGGTCAACTCTCGCCCCTTATCGTCCACCACGCGAACCTCGCCGTTACGTTTCAGGGCGACGATTTGAGTCGAACCATCCGGTCGGGGAACCTCAACCGGAGTCAACTCGTGATACTGCACGAACCCCTTTTGTGACGCCTTGATCACACTCTCGGAGGCCGCCTTTTGCGCCACACCACCCGTGTGGAAGGTTCGCATCGTCAATTGAGTCCCCGGCTCGCCGATCGACTGCGCCGCGATAATCCCCACGGCCATGCCCGCTTCCACGAGGCGCCCCGTCGACATATCCATCCCATAACACAAGGCACAAACACCGCGAACGCACTCACACGTCATGGGACTCCGGACGCGAATCTTGTCCAAACCAAGCTCTTCGATCCCGGCCGCGACATCTTTCGTGATCAACTGGTTCTCAGCCACGATCAAACTATCCGTGACCGGGTTACGAATATCGTCACGAGCGATTCGACCGATGATCGCGTCGCGTAGCGGAATGTCGACCTCCTCGCCCTTGTAAATCGCAGACTTCGTGACCGCATGAATGGTACCGCAGTCGTAATCATTAATGATGACATTCTGAGCGACGTCGGCGAGTTTACGCGTCAGATATCCGGAGTCCGCCGTCTTCAGTGCCGTGTCGGCCAGGCCCTTACGAGCACCGTGCGTCGAGCTGAAGTATTCCAGCACGGACAATCCCTCACGAAAATTCGCCTTGATCGGCGTCTCAATGATCTCCCCCGAGGGCTTGGCCATCAGAGCTCGCATGCCCGCAAGCTGACGGATCTGATCCACGCTGCCACGGGCACCGGATTGTGTCATCAGGAAGATCGGATTCAGGTAGGGAGAAGCACCGGTCTCTCCGGCCAGACTATACGCCCCATTATCGAGTCGATAGTCCTCCTTGAGCTCGCGCATCATCGACGCCGTCACCTGCTCGCGTGCGTGAATCCAGATATCAATCACCTGGTTGTACCGCTCCAACCGCGTCAGCGTGTCCTCGTCGTAGGCCCGGTCCACTTCGTCCACGCGTTTCTGCGCGACACCGATCAACTCTTCCTTGTCCTGCGGCACGCGCATGTCCGTCACGCCGATCGAAAGACCCGCCAGCGTGCTATACTTGAAGCCGATATTTTTGATATTGTCGAGCAGATCAATCGTCGCCCCGCGACCGAGCAATTCGTGGCAATCCGCCACGACCTGCATCAACCCCTTTTGGGACAATGCGCAGTTGTAGAACGGCATCTCGCCGGGAAGAATGTCGTCAAAAATCAACCGCCCCACGGTGGTCTGGACACACCGATTGGCCGGCATCTCCTCCACCCCGGCTTTCAAATCCTTGACGATGGTGTCTCGCTTCATTCGCACGATAATGGGATCATGCATGCCAATCCGCTTCTCGTCGTGAGCCATCATCGCCTCGAACGCATCACGAAAACGGGGTAGTTTTTCGGGCTCCACTGACGGCGTCACATGTCCCGTCGTCAGGTAGAACGCGCCCATCACCACGTCCTGTGTCGGCGACATGATCGGGCTGCCGTTGGCCGGGCTGAAAATGTTATTAGTAGACATCATCAGCACATGCGCTTCGACTTGAGCCTCAATCGATAGCGGAAGGTGAACCGCCATCTGATCGCCGTCGAAGTCCGCGTTAAAACCGCGACACACCAGCGGATGAAGCTTAATCGCGTTACCTTCCACCAGCACCGGCTCGAACGCCTGAATGCCCATACGGTGCAATGTGGGAGCGCGGTTGAGCATCACCGGATGCTGATAGATGACCTCCTCCAGGATATCCCAGATCGCCTGGTCACGGCGCTCCAGCATTTTCTTCGCCGACTTGATCGTGTCGGCCAGCCCGCGATCCTTCAGCTTTCGGATGATGAACGGCTGAAACAGCTCCAGCGCTATTTTCTTGGGTAAACCGCACTGGTGCAGCTTTAAGCTGGGGCCGACGACCACCACAGACCGCGCCGAGTAATCGACGCGCTTGCCAAGCAGGTTCTCGCGGAAACGCCCCTGCTTGCCCTTGATCATATCCGTCATGGATTTCAACGGACGGTTGCTCGACCCCAACACCGGACGACGGCAACGCCCGTTATCAAAAAGCGCATCTACCGCCTGTTGCAGCATGCGTTTTTCATTTTGGATGATCACCTCAGGCGCGTTGAGATCAACCAGCTTCTTGAGCCGACTGTTTCGGTTGATGATGCGCCGGTATAGATCGTTCAGATCGCTCGTCGCAAAGTTACCGCTATCCAGGAGTACCAACGGCCGAAGGTCAGGTGGAATCACGGGGATGACATCCAAGACCATCCACATGGGATCATTGGGAGAGTGCCGCAGTGCCTCGACAATCTTCAGGCGCTTGGCCAAGTCCTTTTCACGCTGCTTGCTGCCTGTGGTGACGAGTTCTTCGCGCAGATCAGAGGAGAGCGCCTCCAGGTCCTGACGAGATAACAACTCACGCACCGCTTCAGCGCCCATCATGGCCACAAAAGATCTACCAAACTGCTCCTGAGACGAACGATACTCCTCTTCCGTGAGAAGCTGCCCCTCTTTGAGCGGCGTATCACCGGGATCCACCACGATGTAGTCTTGAAAGTAGACCACCTTCTCCAGCGCGGCGGTCTTCACGTCGAGAAGCGCCCCCAGACGAGAAGGCATCGCCTTAAAAAACCAGATGTGCACCACGGGCGCGGCCAGGTTGATGTGCCCCATCCGCTTGCGACGCACCCGCGAGTGTGTCACTTTAACCCCGCACCGGTCGCAGATGATGCCCTTGTGCTTAGTACCTTTGTACTTTCCGCAGGCGCATTCCCAGTCCCGCTCCGGACCAAAGATCCGCTCGCAAAAAAGACCATCCTTCTCGGGCCGATAGGTCCGGTAGTTGATCGTCTCGGGTTTCTTGACCTCACCGAACGACCAGCTACGGATATCGTTGGGAGAAGCCAACGTAATCGCCACCTGACTGTAGTCGTTCACACGATCATAGATGTTGTCGAGCATCTTGCGGTCTATCCCTCAATCATCATTTCGAAAAACACACCCACCGGAGCGCGTCTCATACTTACCACAAAAAACCACCAACCCGGGGTGCCGATAGCCGAAGCCCAACCGGCAGTCCCATGAACCATCCCAGCCGAACCCTATCCCATCTGTCGCTTTTCCAACTGGATGTTCAGACACAACCCACGGATTTCGTTGCACAACACGTCGAACGAAACCGGTGTACCGGCCTCCAGCGTGTTCTTGCCCTTCACCATGGTTTCATAGATCTTCGTCCGCCCCTCCACGTCGTCACTCTTCACGGTCAACAATTCCTGCAGCACATAGGCCGCGCCGTACGCTTCCAGGCCCCAGACCTCCATCTCGCCGAACCGCTGACCGCCGGTTCGGGCCTTTCCGCCGAGCGGCTGCTGGGTAATCAAGCTGTACGGACCAGTCGCCCGCGCGTGAATCTTGTCGTCCACCAAGTGGTGCAGTTTGAGCATATAGATGTAGCCGACGGTCACCTGCTGGTCCAAATATTCCCCCGTACGACCATCGCGCAGGCGGACCTTGCCGCCACGAGGAAGTTCAACGAAGCGTTTGTCCTCATACCCCGCCGAAGCGATTTCGGCCGCGTCTTCGGCTCGAGACCGGGCCACCTGGTTCGCCTCGTCAAGCGCCGCATCAATATCGGCCTCTTTGGCACCGTCGAAAACCGGCGTAATCGCTTGGAAGCCACAAACCTTGGCAGACCAGCCCAAGTGTGTCTCCAGAATCTGACCGATGTTCATACGGGAGGGAACGCCAAGGGGATTGAGCATGATATCAATCGGCGTCCCATCATCCAAAAACGGCATATCCTCTTCCGGAACGATGCGTGAAATAACCCCCTTGTTCCCGTGACGACCGGCCATTTTGTCACCCACCGATATCGGCCGCTTCGTTGCCACGTACACCTTGACCATCTCCAAGACGCCGGAGGCAAGCTCATCACCACGCTTCATCTGTGCGGCTTTGCGATCACACTCCTCCTGAATCTCCTCGACACGTGGCCAGAAACGATCCACGATCACCATCGCCTCTTCGCGTTTCGAGGCCGGTCGAACCCACTTGAGATCACGAGCCCGCACGTGCTCGGCAAAGATATCGATCTGTTCGAGAATGACCTCGTCCAGGTTACTATAACCGACCTTTTGTCTCGTGTTCGGGTCGACCATGGGTGATTCCATCACCCCCTCGATCTCATCACACATCTGCTTGAAACAAGCGATGACCTTGGCGTTCTCACTCGCAATGAACGCCTCAATCTCCGCGGCGAGCGTCTGCCGCTGTTCGTCACTCATGTGCAGACGACGACTAAACCGCTTCGCACCGATGACAAAGCCTTCCTCGCCGGTGGGCATTTCGAGCGAATCATTTTTCACGTCCTCACCCGCGCGCCCAAAGATCGCATGGAGCAATTTCTCTTCCGGGCTCAACTCGCTCTTAGACTTCGGACTCACCTTGCCCACAAGGATATCTCGCTGCCGAACACGAGTACCTATCCGAACCACCCCGGTCTCATCCAAATTCGCCAGCGCTTTTTCAGATACGTTGGGGATATCGTTCGTGAACTCCTCGCGGCCGAGTTTGGTCTCCCGACATTCCACATCGTAAGAGTCAATATGAATACTCGTCAGTGCGTCCGTCGTCACCAAACGGCTGCTCAACACGATGGCATCTTCAAAGTTATTGCCGTCATATGTCATGAAGGCGACGAGAAGGTTCTTACCAAGTGCAAGCTCACCGTTTTTCGTCGCGGGACCGTCGGCGATAATCTCACCCTTGCGCACCCGTTGCCCCATACGAACCAACGGCTTTTGATTCATACAGGTACGCTCGTTCAGCCCCCGGTACTTGCGAAGCACATACTCGTCCGTGTCGTCGATGATAATCCGCGACGCGTCCACGTACGTAACCTTGCCCGTACGACGGCTCCGAACCACCATGCCGCTGCTCTGGGCCACCGACCGCTCCATACCCGTCCCCACCAGCGGTGGGTCGGTAATCAGCAGGGGCACGGCCTGACGCTGCATGTTCGAACCCATCAACGCACGGTTGGCGTCGTCATGCTCAAGAAACGGAATCAGCGCGGCCGAAACGCCGACCGTCTGCTTCGGCGAGATATCCACATAGCTGACCTCCGTCGAATCCATGCGGCGCAGATCGCCGTGCGCCCGGACAATCACCGGCCCGTCGTAGATCCGATCGGCCCCCGGCACCACCACCTCCGGCGGACCGAGCACCTCACGCATTTCTTCGTCGGCACGCATGAAGCGGTGCGACACGATCTTTCCGCCCGATTGAACTTTCCGATAGGGCGTGATCAGAAAACCGTAATCGTCCACCTGACTGTAAATCGCCAACGACGCGATCAAGCCGATATTGGTACCTTCCGGCGTTTCGATCGGACAGATACGCCCGTAGTGGCTGATGTGAACGTCACGAACCTCAAAACCCGCTCGTTTACGGTTGAGACCGCCCGGACCTAACGCCGACAACCGACGCTCATGCGTAAGCTGCGATAGCGGATTCGTCTGATCAACCACCTGCGAAAGCTCACCACGACCGAAAAAGAGCTCAATCGAAGAGCTGATTGACTTGCTGTTGATAAGCTCGGCCACCCGGCTGATCGTTTCGGGATCTTTCAGGCTCATGCGCTCCTGCACCGTGCGGCGCAACTTCAAGAAACCCTTGCGAAGTTCATCGGCACAGAGCTCGTCCAGCGTACGCAAACGCCGGTTGCCCAGGTGGTCGATATCATCAACCGCCACGGCCGCCTCCGCACTGCGAAGTTTCAGCACATATTTCAGGCAGTGCAGCACATCCTCCACCGTCAACACCATAGAGCCGCCGTCACCGGGGATCTCAAACTTGCGGTTGAGACGGAACCGACCGACCTTACCGAGGCGATAGCGGTTTCCATCGTAGAACTTCTCGGCGAACAGTTTTTTGGCTTTGTCGATCGCGGGCGGGTTCCCCGGACGCAAACGCGTGTATATTTTGAGTAGCGCCTCTTCATACGTCCGGGCCGTATCCTCCGACAACGTGTTGAGGATCAGCGGGTCGGAAACATCCTTGATGACTTCGAGCGTCTTCAGGGACGAGTCCTGCAGCCGCTCCACCGCATCACCAACCTGGCAGCCCGCACGAACCAGAACCTCCTCCGTCTCCTCATCCACAATGGTCGATACCACGTACATTTCCGGCTTAAGCTGCGACACCCTGACATTCTTCGTCTTGAAGAACTCGGAAACAATCGCTTCATCGGCCGAATAGTGCTCGTCCATCGCCCGGAGGAACGTGGTCGCCGGCAGCTTGCTCGACTGGTCGATTCGCACGACCAACACGTCTTTTTTCGTAACTTCGATCTCGATCCAACTGCCACGCTCCGGAATGATGCGGCACGAATACAACGCCCGGTCACCTTCCACCTGGGCCTTGATGAAATCGACACCGGGAGAGCGGTGAAGCTGAGAAACGATCACACGTTCGGCCCCGTTCACAATGAACTCACCGCCGCCGATCATCACCGGCATATCACCCAGGTAGATCAAATCCTCCTGGATTTCGTCGCTGTCCTTCCGAGTCAGGCGCAACCGCACCCGAAACGGCATGCCGTATGTCAACCGGAGTTCCCGGCATTCATCCGGCGTGTAGCGAGGTTTGCCCAGCTCGTAGTTGATGTATTGGAGCGCCAGGTTCCCATCGTAACTCTCGATCGGGAACATCTCGGAGAGCAACGCCTCCAGACCGTGCGGCTCACGTTCTTCGGACGGAACTGACTCTTGGAGGAATCTCGCGTATGCCGTGGATTGCACACCCGTGAGGTTTGGCACCTCCAAGGCATCGCCGACGCGAGAATAATTGCGCACGGGAAGAACAGCTGTCATCTACCCAACCCTCACAGGTAAGCGGTCCGCGCACCGACCCACCGTAGCCGCCACGGCCCGGGAATCTCGTACGCCTGTTTGTCGGAGGGACACTCCATCAGTCGCCAAGGCTTCCGAGGCACCGGGGGTCCCACCGACCCGGTCGTTCCCGCCTGGCGACAGACATGAAAACTTAGATGATTCGTTAGTGAACCTGACGGACTACCTCAATCCCAATAACCGACCGTAGGCTCGGACGCAGCCGCGCCGCAAACCGGCCCGCAGCCGATCAATCGTAACCCAACCGGAACCTACCAGGTCGCCTCGCTCACAGGAGACGCCCGTCCCCCACTCGCCCGGCCGACCACACGCCGATCCACGACTCACCCGTTCACTACTCAATTATTCGCTACTCAACCGCCCACTACTCAATCGTAATGGCACCGCCTGCTTCTTCGATCTCGCTCTTGATTTTGTCAGCGTCTTCTTTGGACACGCCCTCTTTGAT
>JAJRSP010000072.1 GCA_024278775.1 Planctomycetota bacterium | reverse complement strand
CATGCTTGCATCACTTCCGCGACACGGGGTTTCGTGTTACGGGTAGATCAGCGAGTCAGTGGAGGAATAGGCCTGCTCATCACCCGAGCCCAACGCCCACCGTCCGGGATACGGATTATCGGCGGCCGAAATCTGCGCCGATTCACCGTGGATTAGGTTGAATGCGAGCGGATCCTCCCACTGGTCATCGACCATGAGCGTGTAGATGTTATCGTTGTCGATGCCCGCAGCAGGCTTACGCTGGAATGAGGCATGGCCATCGCCGTAGAGACAGTTCTGGCCCTCACCGTTGCCATTGCCACCATGGTTGTTGGAGTTGAACGGACGCCAGGCTTGGGGCGAATCCGCCAGCGAAATCGGCTTGCCTTCTCGACCGGCCGTATTGAACGCATCTGTGGGGTCAGTACCACTGAAGTAGAACGGACCTTTGTCGGCTGCGAAAATAATCCGGTTGTCAGCACCCTCACGAGGTTGCGAATCACGCGGGCCAAATGGCACCTGATATCCGTAGCTGATGTTCTCGTAGGCATAGAAGTCATAGAACAGGTTGAGGTCCTGTGTCGGGTCCGCCTGATCACCGGAACTCGGGCAGATGAACTGACTTACAGTGATGTCACCGGAACGCACCATGATCCAGTAGGAACGGGTCGTGGACAGGGCGCTACTGGCGTTCGTGTCTCCTCCGGTTTCGGAAGTGGTCTCATTCTGCCGATCGTTTCCCACCTCACCCGGGTCACGGGCGGTTTCCGTGGTCGAGTTCTCATCAAACCGACCGGTACCGGTGTCGCCGTCACCGTTGAGGTAATCGATTCCACTGCCACCCTGAGAATAGGCGCTGTTCTTGAACGGCGGGATCATCCAACGTTCGTAGTTGTCGTTGGCGTAAATCTTCGCCGACGTACCGATACCCTTCACATTGGCGGCACAAACCAGACGCTTGCTCAACTCACGAGCACGCGACAGGCTAGGCAGCAAGATAGAGATGAGCAGCGCGATGATCGCGATAACGACCAGCAACTCAATCAGCGTAAACGCATGTAACTTTCTTTTCATTTTCGATACTCCTCTGCTTTGGCATTGGTCACCACGGGACAGCGACCGGATCAGACGGAACGAATATCCCGCCGCCGCGCATGCCAAGTGGCGCAAACGAAGGTGCTCCTTCCGCCGAGCTGAAGCGAACCAAAGCTCCCCAGGCTACGTACCAGATGTACGAAGAACCCTAGCGGCGACACCCACATTAAACGAACACACTACTGTCAAACGAAACTAATAAACAAACAACCGGTCAACCAAGTCGATTTTTGCCGTTCGACCCGTCCATCCGGATTAGCCTGCACGCCCCGTGTGCGCCCGAAACTCGGCGCCGACCCGCAACGGCAGTCCAACGAAGGGAGGAGATGGGACAAGAGGTTGGAAACAAGTACGGAAAATTGCGATTATAGCTTCGCAGAATAACACATCGACAAGCGATAACACATCGATAAGCGAAACAACCTCAATCATCCCCCGGGAAGCAGGCGCAAAACCAAAACTTTCCAGGACTCCACTCTTCCACTTCGGCTACAAAAGTATACTCGGACTCTGGCAGGGTGTCAACGAATGGAGGAAATGACTCAGGAGTGTGTCGAAAAAGGTCGATATGTCAGCTACACACTAATTCTTAGCAAATCGATGCCGTGGGGGGCCGCGATACCGAGTCCTGAGGTGTGGGCGGCCACCAGGTACGGCACATTCTCTGGGGAGGTGGCTATGGGGGGTAGGTCTTGTTTCTGGCGAATATCGTTTAGCAACGCCAGTCCGACGGCGTCGGCTGCCACCAGATCCGTCGCCACGATCAGCGCGCCGGCATTGGTCATGTTGTGCGAGGTTGCGACCGGCCCCTCGGCGTGAACCACTCGGAGGGCATCCACAACAGTAAGCCGTAGTTTGTCGCGAATGATCGGTGTATTCACGATATCCGAGATGTAAGGCGAGCAGTGGGTGCCATGGAATTGGGCCGGGTGCTTCACCATGGCGTGCGACAGGTTTTTTAAGGCGCACGTCAGCGTGCAGATGTTGTGGGTTTTCAGAAACGGGATGCTAATCAGGGCGGTCACCTGGTGCAGTACCGAGGCGAATTGATCTTCGCCGCTGGCGAATCCCGTGGGCATGCGGTCAAATCCCGGCGTTGCGCGGCGTGTGCCGAGTCGGGCTGTGGTGGCTTCGGGGGCTTCCAGACAGACGATTTGTGAGGCACTCCAGCCGGCATCGACCAAGGACCCGACAATGACTTCGGCCATAGCATTGGTCGTGCCAATCATGCGTTGTCCGGATTGATTGAACTTCAGTCCGATGATGTCGGTGGGCTTAAGTACTACATGCCAGGCATCCCGTGGCGAGTGAGTTTCTGTGAGCCGCATGAGGGACGACTCGAGCAGCTCGCGGGTGAGGGCGCGGTGAACTTTGGGTACGTCGAGCGTCATGCGAGATCGGGCAAGAGTCACCCGCGCGGCCGACTGCCCCGGTGCCAGATCCAGACGCGGCACCTCGGCGTGGGCGGTGAAACGCCTCACGAGCGGCACACCGGCGATTCCCGCAAATACCGCGAGGAAATCGCGTCTCGTGGTAACCTGTCGAGAGCGGCCGTTGTTGTCCATATTGATTCCGTGTGTCGAGTCACCGGGCGGTTCGTATGATCCTCGTCTGCTTTCTTATCGGAGATTTTGGTGGTTGCTGCACCGTTCGAATGGAGCAGTGCCTTCATTTCATGTTTGGGGAAGAGGGGGCCGATGACCGGGGAAGAGGGGGTTGATGACCGGCGCAGGAAGACCGGACGCACCTCAGAGCGGCTGTCCGCCCGCCCGGACAGGAGGGCCCCGGCGTGAAGCGAAAACGCCGCGACGGAGGAACCGCTAGTCGTGCTGGGCGATACGCGGTTTGCCGACTTCAAAGATCGATTGGGTCTTCAGAAGCGTCATTTCTTCCGGAAACGCGTGAAACGCGTGAATGTGCAGCTCGTGGTCCCGGGCGTCGAAGTCGACGAAGCTAAACGGGGCCAGCCCGTCGTGCATTTCGTTGTCAAAAGAGACGAACAGACCGCGATTTTGAGCATGATGAACGTAGTCACGATGCGTGGCCGGAAACAGTTGCGGCGTGAGCCGTTCGACCTGAGTGGACAGGATGTACTTGAGCCCATCGTTGAATGCCTGCGCGTGATCGCGTTCCCCACGAAAACGGAAGGAGGTGGCGATCCCGGATTTGGGCAGTAGCTCATTGTCCTCCGTGATCAACTCCGTCAGGATCTGGTTTCCAGACTGAATGATGACCACATGCGCAAGCCCCACGATCCATATCTCGGCCTGGTAGCGGCTCTGCTCAATCCGCTTGGCCTTGTATATCTTGAACAGCTCCGGGTGAATGGGGCGCTGGTACAGGCAGAAAAGAAGCTCTTCCACGCGTTGTTTGGTCTGTCCTCGTTCCACTGTGTGTCTCTGCTTAAAATAACCACGAAATCCATTCCGCCGTGGTATTATACGACCGCACAAACTCAATTCCATGATTATTTTTTTCTTGGTACTAATTCCTACAATTGGCGATACGGAATAAAAAAGGACGATATTATCGGGCGTAATGTTGTTTATTACCTATTTTCGCATGGTTATTCTCGGACGTAGAGCGAGTATATCGGTCTTTGGAGCGTGTTTTTCGCGTTCAAATGTCCGGTATGCGTCACCTCGGATTGCGGCCACCGAATTCGGCGCTATAATTGCCACGCACGATGAGAAGAATGTTTAGCGTCATCCTGATTCCGGCACTGCTTTTTGCGTCGGTGGCACCCACGTACGCTTGGTCCGCGCCCGCTGAGGCTGCGGCCGATGTCCTAGCGACCGATGAGTTGCCCTTCGGGGGACCGCCTATTCGGACGGCGGACGAGCTTCCCGGGCCATCGGATCCTCGATTGCCTGCGGATTCGGATGATCCCGATGGGCGTCTCCCCGTCCCGCCGGTGTCGAAGGCGGACGACGAATCGGATGAGGGTGGTGAGCCGTCCACGACCGCGTCGCCTCCCGTCGGGCTGACTCCGCGTGTGGAATCGCTGGAGCTCCTCGAGCGATGTTTGCGAGCGACGACATTGAGTAAGACCGCGCCGTGGCCCGTACCGGTCGGCGACTCGTGGCGCGTTCATGTGCATCACAAGCCGGCGCGTCAGGACCTTCTGGCTCGGCGGTCGCACTGTTTCTCAGGCATGCTCCGGACAGTGGCACCCTGCGTCCAATCGAATGCGCCGCCACAGGCGTAGATTCATTTCCAGCGCGACATGGCGCTGCTTGTTCCGAGTAGTATCCGTATCCCGAGTAGTATCACCGACAACGGCTTGGAGCCCGATAGTCCGATAGGAAGAGGATGGGGGCGGCGTTTTTCGGATTCGAGGGCAACCCTGATCCGGTTTTGACACATTTACTACGTTGGTGCCGCGTGACGGTGCCCATATGTTTGGAGAATTGCATCAATGAATGATCCGAATCGAGTACAAAAATGGATCGCGTTAGTCCTGATGGTGGGGCTTTCCATCGCCATCCTCTATCCACCCAGCACGACACTCAAGGGTGGTATTGACCTGGTGGGTGGCACGAGCTTGCTCTTTGAGATTGACACCACGGGATTGGAAGACTCGCAGAAACGCGGTCTTTCTGAGAAGGTGATGAACATCCTCAAGGAACGAGTGGACCCGCAGGGACAGTTGAATCTGGAGTGGCGTCCGGTGGGTAATACCCGGCTTGAGATTCGTATGCCGCGTCCCCCCAAGGAGGCGTTTGAGCGGCGTCAGAAGTGGCAGGATGCCAAAGCTCGTCTGGCGAGTATCAACATTCGTCGGCGTGAGACGGAGCAGGCGTTGGCCGCCGCTCCCCCCGATCGTGACGCGAAGCTCGCCGAGTTGGTACGTGGAGTGAGTGATCGAAAGGCCTTGCTCGACACGCTTAAGGAGGCATACGACGCCAACTCGAAGGCGCGTTCGAGCAATGATGCGGATGCGATGGCGGCCGCATCCAGCGCGTACGAAGAAGCCATGAGCGCGCTGTTGGATACTAACCTGGAGTTGGGGCGCTTCAGTGATGTGTTGATGCTTCCTGATGTCAAGCGGCGTGAGACTGAGTTAGCCAAGTTTCTTACCGAGCGAGCTGGTTATAACTCGGAGGAAAATGGTCAGGCGCTGACTTCCGCGATTGAAGCGTACGACGCCTGGGCTGCGGACAAGGCGGACCTGGAAGACCCGTCTGATCTGAAACGGCGGCTGCGTGGTGCGGGTGTGCTGGAGTTTCGGATTCTGGCGGATCGCGATCCGGCTTCCCCGTCGCAGACGACCGACCCGTCGAATCCCACCTTGCGGCAGCCGATCACGCGTTACGCGGAGCAGTTGGCTAAGTACGGTCCGAGACCAAAGGCCGGTGACAGTTTTAGCTGGTTTGAGATTGACGATGTGCTGGAGTTCTTGCGTCTGAAGAACCTGGATAACTTTGAGACAGAAAAGATGGCACCGGGTATGCCGATCGTGGAGGAGTATGCCGGGAAATATTATGTACTGGCTCACAACGGGGCTGAGTATTCGATGCTTCACGGGGGAGAAGGTGGCAAGCAATGGAAGCTCACGTCTGCCTACGCTGACCGTAACCCGATGACCGGGCAGAATGTGGTCTCTTTTGCGTTGGATTCTCGCGGCGGTCGGCAGTTTGGTACGCTGACGGAAAACAACATCAATCGCAGTTTGTGCATCATGCTCGACAACAAGGCCATGTCGCACGCCAACATCCGAGAGCGTATTACGGATCGCTGTCAGATCAGCGGGAGCTTTACGCCGGAGCGTGTCTCCGACCTGGTTCGTGTTCTCGATGCCGGGTCTCTGCCGGCACGAGTGAAGGAAACCCCTCTCGCCGAGCAGACGATCGGACCATCGCTCGGAAAAACCAACCGCGAGAAGGGTGTGAACGCGGCGATGACCGGAGCCGTTTGCGTGGCGATTTTCGTGCTGATCTACTACGGCCTCATCGGTGGTGGGGTCGCCAACCTGGCTTTGGCCCTCAACCTGCTTTTCGTGTTGGCGGCGATGGCGCTGATGCAGGCGACGTTTACGCTACCGGGCATTGCCGGTTTGATCCTGACCGTTGGTATGGCCATCGACGCGAACGTGCTGATTTTTGAGCGTATTCGCGAGGAACGCGAACGTGGGATCATCTTTAAGAAGGCGCTCAACATCGGATATGACAAAGCGTTTTCTACGATTATCGACGCCAATCTGACCACGTTGCTTACCTGTATTATTCTCGGCTTTGTCGGTAGTGAAGAGGTCAAGGGTTTCGCCATCGTGCTTGGTATTGGTATCACCACGAGTATGTTCACGTCGCTTTTTGTTACACGGTTGATTTTTAACTCGATGGTGTCGGCGGGGTGGCTCTCCGGCCTTCGCAACAGGAACTGGGTGGGGAAGCCGAACATCGACTGGGTGGCCAAACGCGGTACGTTTTGGACGTTCTCCACGGTGACGGTGGGGCTTGGTATTGCCCTGTTTGCCTTTTTGAGTACGACCAACAAAGAAGCGATTTACGACATCGAGTTTCTCGGCGGGACAAGCGTACAGATTGATCTGCGCCCCGGCGTAGAGATGACCGACGAGGAGGTGGGTCGTGCGATCACGGCGACCGCAGGAGAGGACGTCTCCGCCGTGCAGTGGCTCGTTCATTCGGGTGAGGGATTGGCCCGGGCCGAGGCGCTCTCGGGTGACCGTCCGGGTACGTTCCGGCTGGAGTCAAAAGAGCTCACGGGGACTCAGCTTGGCACGCTGATGTTTGGTACGATCGAGGACAAGCTGGAGCGGGGCGGCGTGTTATCTTCCGGCCATACGGTGACTTTTGTCGCCAAGCCGGGCGAGTTCACGCTGGACACCTTTATTGCGGCTCGTGATCGGGCGGTTCGGCGCGTGGCGCAGGCGGCGGACCGTCTTCGGGGGGCGCGTGTCCAGCGCGTGGGTGATGTGGAAGATGCGGAAACGAGCGGTCATTCGTATGAGGTCGTGACCACCGAAACCAACCGAGCGCTGGTGCAGGCGGCGTTGGTAGCGACGTTTGGAGACAAACTTTCGGTGCAGCGGGCGTTGAACTTCAATCTCGTACACGATGATAAGCTGCTCAATGAGGATTTCTTTGTGATCGAGTCGGACGACCATTACCTGTCCGACGTGATCGGCGGCGACGCCAACTTTGATGTGCGGGCGTTTCGTGGCGGCGTAGCCATTGATATCGTGCTGGAAGATTTTGAAGCGGCCGTGCCTGTTTCAGAGCTTGAGCGGCGTTTGCTTGAAGTCGGATTGCAGGCGGAGTTTGAGGAGTTCGGGCAACGCGATTCTGCGGTCTTTCCGCTCGGAGCCGGAGAGGTTCGCCCGGATGGTACGACCGGCTACAAGCACTTTGTGGTGGCGGCGATCGACGAATCATTGATGTACGATGACGACGAGGGGCAGTGGCACGACGACGTGGCCCGTACGGAGCTTAATCTGGTTAAGGCGGCACTCGGCAGCGAAAAATCGCTTTCCAAAGTTGTTCAGTTTGCCCCGCAGATCGCCGGTCAGGCGAAGAACCGGGCGATCTTCTCGATCATTTTGGCGCTGGGTGCGATCGTGTCATACCTCTGGCTGCGTTTCGGCACGAAGGACTATGGTTTGGCTGCCATTGTGGCGCTGGTCCACGACGTGTCGATCACGCTCGGCTGTATGGCGCTGAGCTACTATGTGTCCGACACGGTTTTCGGGACGGCCCTGCTTGTGGATAGCTTCAAGATGGACCTCCCCATGGTTGCGGCGATCATGACGGTCATCGGGTATAGTTTGAACGACACGATTGTGGTGTTTGACCGTATTCGTGAGAACAAAGGCAAGGTGGCGTCGCTTTCGGCGAACATCATCAACAGCAGCATTAACCAGACCCTATCGCGGACGTTGCTGACGTCGTTGACGACGTTTTTGGTCGTGTTCGTGCTCTATGTGTGGGGCGGTTCGGGCGTACATGGTTTCAGTTTTGCGCTGCTGATCGGTGTCGTTGTGGGTACCTATAGTTCGATCGGGATTGCCACGCCGTTGCTGTACAAACCGGAATTGTTGCGGACGGTGGTTTGGGTAATTGGCGCGATGATCATGATCGCCACGGTTCTTGCGGAAGTGGATAACGGTCCGACGCAACTACTGCTGGCCGCGGTGATTGCCGCGGTGGCGGGCTATCAGATCATCAAAGGGCGATCGGAGGTGTCCAGAGACCGTGCCGCACTCTCAAGAGCGTAGGGCGACGCAGGGCCTGTGATTACAATGTGTGTTGTTGATTAGATTGTTGTATTGTGAATAGTTGACGGGCCGGCGGTTTCATTTGAGATCGTCGGCCCGTATCTTGCGCGTTTGTCCGATTTTTCTTCGTGTGATTATGCGGTCGGGGTAACCTCGTTTTACTTGACGATGGGCGTGGAGCGTCGTACATTCCGCACGAGTGCTTCGAGAGAACGGCGAGCTTGGCTGTTCCGTTTTGTTGGGCATGATGGATGGCGAAAGCGCTCGGTGTGGCGCTGGACCGCATGCGGCACGGACGCTGCGCATTTCGCCTTTTGGCCTCGGCCTGATAGCTACGGAGAGGGTGTACCATGCGCACAGATGTCAAACTCGGTATTGTCGTGGCGATGGTGGTCGTTTCGGTCGCGGGTGGATACTACATGTATCGCGACCGTGTCCAGCAGCCTATTCTCCTAGGCGGTCAGGGGGAGCGTGCCGCTGCGCAGGCCAGGACCAGCCCGGTCAGCCAGTCTCCCCGAACGACCTCCCCATCGGGTCGGAGTCGTGGGACCTTGGCGCAGGGGACGAAGCACGCACCACAGCGGCTCACGCAGCCTGGTGCCGCTGGCAAAACCGGTCGGGTGGCCGGGCAGAAAAACGCCGCACGATCGGGTGGTGCGGCCAAGGCGGCGAGACTGAATGCCAATCGGAAGAGCGCCCATCGGAATAACGTGGCCAAAAAACCTGCAAGCCGAAAAAACGCTGCAGATCAGAAGCTTGCTCAACGAGCACCCCGTGGTGGGAATCGCCGTGACCGCGGCTCTGCGTCTCCGCGGGCCGGTGCAACCCATGCACAGCGTTCCGTGGGGCGTGCGAATCCGATCCGTGGGAAATCGGGAAGGGAGCAGGTCGCGCGGTCGGTTCTCAAACTGCCCCCGGTAGCCTCGCGGGGTGCGAAGTCGCCCGGCTCAACACTGCGATCGGCAAGCAAACCGCTTGCGTTGACGGCTGTGGCTCCGTCGTCTATCGCGGTGGAGAAGCATCGGGTGCAGCCTGGAGATTCGCTTTCTTCGCTGGCCGTACAGTACTATGGCAGCGAGAAGCACACACGT
The DNA here is from genome assembly GCA_024278775.1 of Planctomycetota bacterium. The sequence goes on along the minus strand of JAJRSP010000072.1, from coordinate 14,718 downwards.
CTGTTGATTGATGCCAACAAGCAGTTGGCCGACCCGAACCGCCTTAAAATAGGCGAAATCGTCAACTTGCCGCCCATGCCGAAGGCGGATGGCTCGCCCAAGGCCGCGCGGTCCGCTCATCAGACCCGTGGGAAGGTGGCCTCCGGCACTCGGACGTATACCGTGCGATCGGGGGATAGCTTCTACCGGATTGCCAAGTCCCAGCTTGGTGACGCGAGTCGGTGGAAGGAGTTGTACGAGCTCAACCGGAGTGTAGTCGGTAGTGAGCCGACGGCGCTTCGGGTGGGTCAGGTCTTGGTGCTCCCCCAGTAGCCCCAGCACTCAATAACCCCGTGCGGCTTTAGCCGGTAGCGCCGGCGGCTGCTGGCGGGGTTCGTTCCTGTCCACGGTTTTGTTTAAGAAAAGTTGGTCCGTTGGCTTGCCGATGAACCGGTGGTGCCGTCACGTTTTCGGACGTTGGCGCGGTACCATCGGTCTGTGTTACGCGTCTTGAGCGTGTAGCACCAATGAGGACGAGCATTGCCAAATGGCGGACAAAGCAAGACGGTATTGACCACGGGCGACGTGGCCAAGATTTGCAGCGTCGCGCCGCGGACGGTGTCGAAGTGGTTCGATTCGGGGCACCTTCACGGCTACCGCATTCCCGGCAGCAAAGACCGCCGCATTCCGATTGACCAGCTCATCAAGTTTATGCGGGTGAACGGCATTCCCCTTAACGGGCTTGATGCCGGGGCGTTACGTGTGCTCGTGCTGGATGGTGATGCGGGTTTGTGCGAGGCGATTCGGACGACGCTCGAAAAGAACGACGGTTTTGAGGTGTTGACGGCCGAGACGGCGATCGAGGCGGGGGCCATTGCCCGAGATCGGGAGCCGCAGGTGGTGGTCATGGACGTGTCCCTGCCCGATGTGGACCCGGCCGCGGTGGTACGGTCTTTTCGCTCCAGCAGCGACCTTGGCGGAACCTGTTTGATCGGGACGGGCAGCGATCTGACTGAGGGGCACGGGCAATCGTTGTTGCAGTCGGGCTTTGACGGCTTCCTGGCCAAGCCGTTTGAGGCGGCGGCGCTGATGTCGCTCATCGAACGTCACACGGCCCCTGCGGTCGGTTAGTAAGAAGCGTCAGTCTGTACGTTTCCATCATCGTTCGGTATCATCCCCTCCCAAGAACGCGATGCACGCGCGTTCCCATTGACAACAGGAACACCCGATGAAAGCCGAACCGATCCTAGCAAAGTTGAACGAGTTGCGTCACGAGGCCGAAGACGACAAGACCGATCTGGAATACTTGGCGCTGCACCATGCGTTTTGCTTTGTGTCATACCACATGAGTGAATTCCAGAACTACCTCGACGAAATCAAAGAGCCTGGCGCGGAGGCGTAGCCTGTAGATCGTGCCGGATGTCTCGTTCTTCGGGTAACCACGGCGTGAGGAGGACGGGGTGCAGAAAGCACGGAATCCTACGGTTTGCGATCTTCCTCTCGCTTCTTCTCGAAGCGTTGTTTCCATGCGGGCATTTGTTCAAGCGTGATGCCGGACCACATGCCGACGCCGGCGCGACGGGCGCGGCGGTCCGCGGCTGCGAATTGGTCGAAGTAGTGGTGCGGAAACCTCAGATCGGCGTAGGCGTATCCCTGTTCGAGCAGCATCTCGTTGAACATGCTTCCGCCACGTTCCAGATAGACATACGCAAGCAGCCGTCCGAATTTGCCGCGCGTTTGCTTGGGCGAGAGTACGATGTGAACGGAGCGCCCGGTTAGCGTTACCTTCGCAAAAACCGCGGCTTCCGGCCCGTAGTGCATGACGGGCTTGCCGAAGTGGGCGAGTTCCGGTGTGTCCACGCCCCAGAGTCGAATCCGGGTGGTCGCGCTGCCGCTGTCAGGCACGTCGATGTCGAATGTGTCGCCGTCGATCACGCGCGTGACGGTGAAGGTTTTGTCATGGTACCGGTTCCAATCGATGATGGCGGCCGGGCCGACACTGGCTGGTGCGGTGGCCGAGGTGGGCGGATGCCGCGGGGCGTGGCAGACGGCGTTGATCACAAACGCAGCGGCGAGGACCGTGGGGATCAGCACGCGATGCCAGGGGAAACGCACGCGAACCGACGACGGGGGTTTTCGTTTGCGCAGCGGGAACATCGGGTGTGGCTTTGGCGTTATGTTGCGCCGTTGGCTCCGTTTCTATTGTCCAGATCGAACGCTTCGTGGATGAACCGTAGGGCTTTTAGTCCGTCCTCCCGGCGGACGATGCAACTGATGACCAGCTCGCTTGTCGAGATGTTTTCGATGTTGACCTCGGCTCTGGCCAAGGCGTCGAACATGGTAGAGGCGATACCCGCGTGAGAGCGCATACCGACGCCGATGGCGCTGACTTTGCTGACGCCTTCGTCAATATCAACCGTGCCGATGCCGGCGTCTTGGATGAACTGTTCGCAGATGGACCGGGCCTCTTGGGCCGAGGCCGCGCCGGTCGAGAAACTGATGTTGGCGAATTGACCGCCGTCGTAAATAATCTGCACGATGTCGTCGACCAGGATCTGGTGCCGGGCGACTTCGGCAAAGATACTGGCCGCGACGCCGGCGGTGTTGGGGACGGCGTTGAGCGACACCACGGCCAGGTCCTCCGTCAACGTCACGCCTTGGACGGCGATCGCTTCCATATCGGGTGTTTCGTGCATGATGAGGGTTCCTTTGACGTCGGTCATCGAGCTTCGTACGTGGATGGGGACGCTGAACTTTTTGCCGAATTCGACCGCCCGCGCGTGCATCACCCCGGCACCGGTTGCGGCCATTTCCAGTATGACATCGTAAGACATTTTATCAATTTTTTGCGCCGTGGGCACGAGCCGCGGGTCTGCGGAATAGACCCCGTCGACATCGGTGTAGATTTCGCACACCTGAGCACCGAGCACGGCTGCCAGCGCCGCGGCTGTAGTGTCGGAGGCACCCCGCCCCATTGTGGTGATCTCGCCCCCGGCGTCGATCCCCTGAAAACCGGCGACGATTACAATTTTTTCGGCGCTAAGTTCCTTGTCGATGCGGTCTCGGCTGATGCGCCGGATGCGGGCACGCATGTGAACGCCGTCGGTGAGTAGGCCGAGCTGTGCCGCGGTCAGGCTGATCGCTTCGTGTCCGGCCGCATTGATTGCCATGGCGACGAGGGCGATTGAAACCTGCTCTCCGGTAGTGAGCAGCATATCGAGTTCGCGCTTGGGTGGGTCGGATGAGACTTCCCGCGACAGCGATAAGAGCTCGTCCGTCGATGTTCCCATGGCCGACACCACGAGAACGACATGATGACCGTCGAGCTTGGCCCGGATGGCGCGGCGGGCCGCCCGGTGAATCTTCTCCGCACCGGCTAGACTCGTCCCGCCAAACTTCTGGATAATCAACGGCATGCGCCGAGTGTAACGTCAACTGGGCCAAGTGACGACATCATCCGGAAAGAAATGAATCATCCGGAAAGAAATGAGTCAGGAAGAAACGTTCGCGCCGGAGGGGCGGGCCGGATTCCGGTTCTCAAGCCGGATTGCGCACGCTTGCGAGGAGGGTGTCCGGGCGGGATGCCCGATTCCACCGGGGAGACGCACCAGGATCGGCGTTCGTCCGGATGATCTTTCCTGCTTTTCCCGAAGCCGGGCGAATAGTCTCTCCATGGAGAGTGGTGGGGAAACCTGATCCGGGGGAGGCGGGTGATTTCTGGCTTGGTCGAAGAACTGGATTTCGTGATAGGGCCCGGCGGCGATTGTGGCCATATCTTCCTCGGTCTGAACATCGTCGAGGTAAGCCGTGGCGACGACGCGCCAATGCGGCACGACGCGCCGTACCATTTCAGCCTCATACAAGACGCAAGGATGAAGCAGCGCGCCCGGTGTGGGTGCGATGCGAAGTGTGACGAATTCATCGCCGTAACGCTGAAGCAGCGTGGTGAACCAATCGTCGTGAACCCACGCCGCTAATGTGCCGTGTTCGTCTGTGGTTTCCAGGACGACCTGGATCGGACCGGGAGCCACCTTCGTCGACGGCGGGGTTTTGTCTCCTGCGGCAAATGTGGCCACGAGATGCGAAATCGCTCCCGGCGCACGTCGCCGCTGCTGTGTATTTCGCCGTTCATTGACTTCTGAGGACATTTTCACAGAGCACCAGCCTCAGCCTACACGCTGATTCCCGTCCGACCGGAGCATTATCGGACTGCGCGGCTTGCGGACTTGACCGTTTCGCATCGCTGTGAGGCCGACTCCATCCGTGGACGGTTCAGGTTTCGTGGCGGTCATTGGCGGAAATCGCAGGTCTACCGATATTCTCGGGCTCGATGATCGGTGTCTTTTTGAGCCCACGGTCGTCCGCAGAGGTTTTTCGGGTGGCATCTTGGGCACAATCACAGCCAGAACCGCATTGGCCCGTTTTCGCTACGCGGGTGAAATGTCGAACGAGCCACCACGCGGTGAAGATCACGATGACGAGTGCGATAAGGTCTTGCATCAGTCGGTATCCGGGCGAGTTGATGGGACTTTCTGCATGCTGATCTCAGCTTACTCTGGATGCGACCTGGTAGGTGATGGCCGCCGCAACGTATGCCAGGGTGGTCATGTAGCTAAATGTGAGTATTGGCCAACGCCAGGATGCCGTCTCCCGGCGGATGGCGGCGAGAGTGGCCGCACACTGGCAACACAGGGCGAAGAAGACCATGATCGACATGGCGACGGGAAAATTGAAGACCGGGCGACCGTCGGGCCATTGAGCTGCTTGGAGCTTCTGTCGCAAACCGTGTGACATTTCGTCCTGGTCGGTGCCGAGGTTGTAGATCGTACCCATGGTGGCGACGACAATTTCCCTGGCCGGGAACGAGGCGATGGCGGCCATGCCGATGCGCCAATCCCACCCGAGCGGCTTGACGATCGGCTCGATGAGTCGCCCCATGTGTCCGAGCGCGCTGTGACGCAAATAGGCCCCGGATTGTTCGTGATCCACCCGGCGGAGATCGTCGTCGCGCTTCGTCTCGGCGCGGAATAGGGCCAGTGCGGCGTGTCCGGCCTCGCCACGCTGATCCATGGCATTGAGAAGCACCTCATCAAAACCGTGCTGAACGTCGGCCAGAGTTTGTGGTGTCCACGCGGTGCCCTTTTTCCTTATTTGACGGGATAAGTCGTCCTCCATCGTCTCGATTTCAGCGAAGGCTTTGGAGACGAGCGGGTCGGTCATGAGTTCGTGAACGCTGGCGACTGACGGTACGGTTGCGGCAATCTTATCGAGTTCGGCGTCGTATGCCTCGTGGATCTGTGTTCGTTTTTGTTGCATGTCGGCGGCGATCGCTGTCGAGCGTGGGTAGTAGGCCAGCGCCCAGATGATGATCGAGACGGCTACGATCACCGTGCCCGCGTTGACGACGAAAGCGTGCCCCTGTTCATACATGCGGTGGAAGGCCGTTCGCAGAGAGGGTCTTTTGTAGGTCGGCAACTCCATGAGAAACGATTGTGTCGGTCCGCCCTTGAAGACGGTTTTCTTGAGTATGATGGCCGCAGGAATCGCCACGCCCACGCCCAGCACATACATGCCCAACAGCGTCACGGCTTGCAGGTTGAGCCACTGCCCGAGTATGGGCTTGTCCGGTACGAAGGCGGCAATCATGAGCACGTAGACCGGGAGGCGTGCGCTGCAGCTCATGAGTGGTGCGATCAGCATCGTGACAAACCGGTCACGGCGATCTTTGATGGTTCGGGTGGCCATCACCCCGGGGACAGCGCAGGCGAATGACGAAAGCAGAGGGAAAAAAGATTGTCCGCCCAGCCCGAAAAGTCGCATCCAGCGATCGAGAAGAAACGCCGCGCGGGCCATGTAGCCGCAGTCCTCGAGAATGGCGATGAAGAGAAAGAGGATGAGGATTTGTGGTAGGAACACCATCACTCCGCCGACACCCGCGACCGCGCCGTTTACGATGAGGCTTTGCAGGGCACCTTCCGGCATCCATTGGGCGATGGACTCACCAATGATAGTGAATACGCCGTCCACCGCGTACATGAGCGGGCCGGCCCAAGTGTAGATCGCCTGAAAGCATGTTGCCATGATGCCAATCAGAACGATCAGCCCGGCCACCGGATGAGTGGCGATGCGATCGATGCGATCGGTGGCAGAAATTTTTCGTTGGTCCGGTCGGATCACGGTGTGGCTGAGCACGCGATCAATCCAGGCATAACGAACGCGGGCTTCGAGTTCGACGACGTTCTCGCCGGATTGCACAATGCGTTGGCGACGCTCCGCCAGCTCGTCTGCGAATCCCCTGCCACATCGTTCAATCATACGACTTTCATGGTAGCCGCCGGGTCCGAGAAGCGTTTGCATGGCTTGAACGCGCGTGGCTTCCGGGTCGGGGCACGCGCCGCCGCCGGCCAGCGTTTCGCAGAGACCATCCAATTCGGCGCAGACGCACTGGGGGAAATCGGTGCAACGGCTTTTGACCCCACGATGCAACGCCTCGACGATCGCTGCGATGACTTCTTGTATGCCCAGCCCTTTGTTGGCTACGATCGGTACGACCGGCACACCGAGATCGTGGGCGAAGGCTTCGACGTCCACTTGGATGCCGTGGCGCTCGGCCACGTCCATCATGTTCAGTGCCACCACCACGGGGCGACCAAGCTCCAGAATCTGAGTGGTCAGGAAGAGGTTGCGCCCGAGGTTGGAGGCGTCGACCACGCACAAGACAATGTCGGGTCGGGGGAGCGCGGACTCTTGCCCCAGTAGCACATCCAAGACGACGGCTTCGTCGCGAGCGCCGGCAGCGAGGCTGTAGGTGCCGGGCAGATCGATCAGTTCGATGGGGGGGGCGCTCGCGCCGCCGCGAATAAACCCCGTGCGTTTGTCCACGGTGACTCCGGGATAGTTTCCGACGCGGTGGCGGAACCCGGTAAGCTGGTTGAAGAGCGTGGTTTTTCCCGTGTTGGGGTTGCCGACTAGTGCGACACGTCTTGGTTTCTCAAGAACGTCGAGCGAACGAGCGAATCCGTCCCCGGACGTGCCGGAGATCACGGGTATCTCGGCGTCAGGACGATCGGACGGTTGGGGATTGGTGCTGTGGAGCGCCATAGATCAGGTATCGGTGGTTCTAGCGCCCGCGGCGGGTGCCGTCCAAATAGCCCGTTGGTGCCCCTTGCCCAACCCGATGCGAACACCATCCAGGAGCACGATACAAGGCGAACCCCTTCGGATCATCTGGACCCTGACACCGGGCACGAATCCGAGATCGGCCAGCCGCTTGGCGTTCGCCTCTTCCGCTTCGATTCCCACGACGATGGCGGTTTCGCGGACGGCCAGTTGCGTGAGGCGGCGATGGTCTTGTCCCGCATGCGTGTCGGTCGTGTATCGTTCGGTCATCAAACTCAGCGCGTCCGGGTCAGGGCTGCCACTCCGAATAAGGTCGCGACAAGAGGCCGATGTGTCAAATCTGCGGTCCCGGCGAGAGGCACGGCGATCGGTGGATGAACCGGCACGCCACGATCTGCGAAGCCCGTTCGATGTCATGATCAAAGAGCGGGAGGCAGCTCCCTACGGATTAGTCTCCGTTTGTGTGAGGTTGGAGATGAAATCTGCACCGGCCTGGTTAAGCTCACTGAAGAGGAAACTCGTGGCACCGTCTATCGCGGCTGTCCGGACTCGACCCACGCATGTCACAAAGAGAGATCCGCCGCTCAGGGCTGCAACCATCGCCAGGGTTTTTGCCATTCGCCGTTGGGTAACATTCATCGGTTATGTCTCCGGAATGGCCGGAGGGTGAAGAAGCCGGCCGGGTTTTTGTGTCGGTTATGGTCCGCTGGTGGCTGCCTGAGAATCCAGGAACGTGGCGAGGTTTTCAAAAGTGCTCGGCCCGACGAACTGTCCCGGTTGTTCGGAGCCGGGGAGTAAGAACGATTGCACGACTACGCCACCAGCCACGCCGGAAGCGGTAAACGCCTGGAAAATGATCGTGTCGCCGCAGTTGAAGTTTCCGATGTCCAGCCGCAAGGGGTTGAGGCTCGGGGCGATGACGCCGAAGCCGGTCTGGGCACCGGCCCCCTGCCCGCCGACGAAGATAGCCGGTTCGTCCGGGAGCAGGTTTTCTCCCAGGCCGACCACCGTGACCGGCTCCAGGCTACAGTCGAACAAGACCCCAAGGTCGGAAGCGAGACCGGTGGGCTGAGTGAGAAGTCGCACCGTCTGACGGACGGTGTCCGTGATGAAGTTTCCAGACTCGTCCCGCTCGAATCCGCCGTTCGCATCGGGACGGAGCGCTTCACGCTCTACGGTGACGATGAACTCGACCGTCTGATTCGTGTTGTTGACCCCGCGCACGAGGACAAAGGCCGCCACCGGTCCCGGTGTGACCGGAACCTGTCCGCCCACAAACGTGTTGAGAAAAGCAGAGTTGAAGAGTGTCGCCGTCGAACTACAGGCCGTGGTGACGGGCAGCATGGCCAGTCCTACCACTACCAGTGTCAGATGTCGAAACAAAGTTTTCCGGAAAAACGCAGCCACGCTGGTGCCTCTCTTTTTCAGGACTTCTATCCACCTCTTGGTGCCGCGACCGCGTCCCGGCACTGAGGCTTTGATTACTGAGCCGCTACACGGAATTCAAAGCTCCCGCCGATCTGGGCGATTGTGGATGTATCACCCCGAAGGAAGCTCGGTTCACTCGATACCGTTCTAAGGAACGGCACCGCCAGCGTGCCGTTGATGGAGAGAGTGACCACCGTGCCACAGGTCAGCCCCGTGATCGGCGTGGGCACGTCTCGCACATCGATATTGCGTTGCAGGGTGATGTTTCCGTCCGCATCACGATCATCAATCTGAAGCGCCCGAAAGCCGGGCGGCGTTTGCTCCCGTTCGACCGGAGGCAGGGTGATCTGACCGCCCTCACCGGAGGTCTCAACACGTTCAAACTCGGTGATGTTGACCGGGATAAACACTTCGATGTTGGTGTTGGGTTCCAGTTGTACGGAGGCGACGTCGCATAGGACCACCGCATTGTCGAAGTCATTTTGGTTGAGGTCGGGTGTCGACGTGCCGTCAAAAGCGGGGTCCACCAGGTCGGGGGATCCCGTGATAAACTCGATGACCTGGAAGGTGCCATCGACGAAGGTGATTCGCAAACGCATGCGAATCCTTGGGTGGACATTCCGGAATCGAGGGTCGTCGCCCGTGGGGTCAAGTCCGAGCGACTTTAGATAACTCATGAGTTCGTCGTCGATATCGGCATGGTTGACCACCTGGACGACGACATGCCCACCGGCGTTATCGATCGTCTGAAATTGGCCTGAACCGGCAGGGTCGAAGGTGTTCAAAAAAGCCGGGTTGAAGGCGCTACAGCCGGAGACAGCGGTACACGCAGCCAACACCAGCCCCAAGACCGCCGCCCGCGAGGCGGAAAGGGCCTGTCTGGTGGTCTGTTCCGGCAGATGAGTTTCCAGTTGTTCCGTCTCTCGCACGCGGGTCATCCTTTCTAGCCTTCCCATGGGCACGGTTTGCCTGCCGAGCCCGAGATACCCCGTCCACATCTCCCATGCGCAAGGGTCACCCCTGGAGTGTATTCCAGTCAATCCAGTATGTCGAGGCGAATGTGTCCGGTCAAGCGTATTGAGGTGTCGGGCACCATGGGCGGCGCTGACGTACGGGATGAGGTTCCCCTGGCCTTAACCGGGGGGAGGCCATTTTTCGTGTCACCGCGGAACATGCTGAAAATAAATCACAGATGCTCAGAGGCACGAGGATAGTCGGGCGAAGTCTTGCACGCGACACCCGTTCCCCACCCATCGGAAGGGATGTCCGTCAGATGGAGCCACAGGCGGTGTCGGTGAGTTCAGCCAAGTGGTCAAACCGCTGTGGGTGGTGGTCAAGGGCTCCGCTTTTGGCGAGTTGGAGCAGGCGAGCCGCCTCAGTCGAAATGTCCGGCAGCTCGTGCAATCCCGCCGACCCCACGAGTTGGTGGAGTCGCTCGCGGAGTTCCGAGCGATCCGCGCGCGTGGCGGCGGCGCGTAGCCCGTCCACGCGTTCTGGAAGTGCCTTGATGAACGCCGCACGGATCTGAGCGAGCTTGGCTCGGGTTGCCGCACTGGGGAGGTGCGGTGTGGCGGCAGGTGGTATCCGTTTGGGAGTGGTTGACTCGTCTGAGTCGGGCACGGAGTCGGTATATCCGGCGATCCTGGACATCAGGTCTGCGATGGTGAGTGGCTTGGGCCACACATCGTCGAACCCCTCGGCTATCAACTTTTCGAACTCTCCGGGGTTGGTGGAGGCGGTCAGCGCGATCATCGGGGCGAGCGATCCCTTCAATCGAATCTGGCGTACGGCCTCTCTGCCGTCCATGACGGGCATGCGAATATCAAGGAGGATGAGATCAAACTGGCGTTCGGCTGCCGCGTCTACCGCTTCTCTTCCGTTATCGACCGCGACAACCGAGGCTCCGGCAGACTCCAAGGCGATGCGTAGCAACTCTCGCGTATCGCGAAAATCCTCGGCGAGGAGTATGTGGGCCCGCAGTTTCAGGTGTTGTGCCGGCGGTTCGGGGTGATTGTCGGCGATGTGGTTGGTCGGCTGGCTGGGCTTGATCCAAGTGGCGGATGACAGATCACCGGTGGCGATCGCCAGCGTGAAGATGCTGCCGAGTCCGACCTGGCTCTCGACGTGAAGGTATCCGCCGAGTTGTTCGGAGATGCCCTTGGCGAGCGGCAGTCCGAGCCCCACGCCGCTGATGGCGTTGTCCGTTTGCGTCCCGATCTGTGCGAAGTTTTCAAAAATCCGCGCGTGGGCCTCCGAGGGAATGCCTTGGCCGGTGTCTTCGACGCGAATGGCGAGACGCGGGTCGGGTTTGTCACGATGGACCGCGATCGACACATGGGCATAGCCTCGGAGCGTGAACTTGAGGGCGTTACCGACCAGGTTGATGATCGCCTGAGTGAGCCGTGTGGGGTCGGTTTCGATCATCTCCGGGATGTCGGTTTGGTATTCAAATCGCAACTCGATGTTGGAGGCGTCCGGCAGTGATGCGGTGGCGGCATGTACGTTGGTGATGATCTCGACCAGGGAACACTTGCGGCGGACGATGTCGATTTTCCCCGCCTCCATCCGGGCGACGTCGAGTAAGTCGTTGATCAGTGCGAGCAGAAGCTGCCCGTTACGTAACGCGATGTTCCGGTATGATTCGATCGCGGTGGTGTTGTCGGATGAGGACGCCGCCAACTCCGCCGCCCCCATGATGGCCATGATGGGGGTACGTAGCTCGTGACTGAGGTTGGCCAGAAAAACACCCTTGGCCCGACTGGCGGCTTCGGCGGCGTTTTTAGCACGTTTCAAGTCATCTCCCACGCGGATGCGTTCCGTGACATCGCGTGCCACACCGATCATACCGGCGACCTTACCGTGTTCCGTGTAGGAGCGTTCATTGACCTCCAGTGTGATACGGTGGCCGCGTTTGTGGTAGATTTCGATGAGGTAGGGTGGTACATCCGTTTCGGCGTGTAGCGATTTCGCCGATAGGTCGACGACTTGCTCGTTGAGCGGACTGTCGGTGAGATAGGTCTTGCGGTGGTTCTTCCACTCCTCCACGGAATATCCGGTGATCTGCTTGATCGACGGGGAGACGTAATCAAGGACGCCCTCGGGGTTGTGCCGGTAGACGAAGTCCCGCGCGTGCTCCAACAGCGTGCTGAGTTCTTGGGCCAGCGCTGAGAGTTCGGCGTTCTTGGCTTCCAATGTTTCTTCGGTCCGCTTGCGTTCGGTAATGTCCGTCGCGATGGCACACACAATCGGCGCGTGGGTCAGTTCATCCCACACCAGAAACTTGAGCGTGATGTAGGTGCGTAGCCCATCCCGGTGGGGGATGACTTGCTCGCGTTCCACCGGTGTGGTTCCTTTCAACACAGCCTGGTCGCTCTCGTGGAAGACGTCTGCAAATTCCGGTGCAAACAGGTCGGCGTCCGTCTTACCAAGTATTTTTTCCAGAGGCACACCGGTGAGTTCCGTCAGCTTCTTGTTGGCCAGTAGATATCGACCGTCCGCATCTTTGAGAGAGATGAGCGCGGGGCTGTGTTCCAGAATGGCCGCGATTTTTATTTCGCTTGTTTTGAGGGCAATCTCGGCGACTTTTCTGTTTGTGATATCAAGCCAGGTTCCTACGACTTTGGTCGGTTTGCTCCCGTCGCCCTGGATCAAGGTGCGGTGGTCATGGAACCAACGGTATTCCCCATCGGCACACCGCCAGCGATATTCCATCTGATGCGTTTGTCCCCTGAGCACGGCGTTGGCGTCTTCAAGCGTCTTGGCCCGATCGTCCGGGTGAATCCGATCAGCCCACAGCCCGGGGGTGTTGATAAACTGATCGGCGGGGAAGCCGCAGATCGATTCCACATGAGGGCTGATCCATGTTGCGCCGCGCCGGCTGGGGTCAGTCGTGTACAGTGCCATCGGTACGGTTTGTAGGATGAGGTCTTGCCGGTGTTGAGCGTTGCGGAGCTCGGCTTCGGCCTGGTGGCGCTCGGAGACCGTGCTGGCCACAACGAGAAGCGTGACGGACAGGGCACCAACGAACCCCTGGACGAGAAGTAGGGATGTATTCAGCGAGTCGGCCACGAAGGGTCCGTATCCGTTGGTGGTCCCCCAGACGGCCGCCCCCGCCACGCCGGCGACGGCTATGGCAGCCCGGCGTTGCGTACAGCGGAACACAATCCATAGGAGGATGGGAATGATCAGGTATTCGACGGAATCACCGAGGGTGACGCGAAAATACCCGCCGAAGATAAAAAAACAAGCTGAAGCGAGCAGAGAGAAGAGCAACGCCGACTCGGCGATCGCTTTGCCCGATCGACTGGACCGGGGTTCGACTCGCCAGTGGAAGAAAAGCGGTGTCACGGTAAGTACGCCCGCGACATCACCCAGCCACCAGGTAAACCAAGCTGTGCCAAAAGTGTCCCATCGGGCCACGCCGGTGAGACGCGCGATCAACGGTCCGATCGTGCAAGCGATAAGGCACATGACCACCGCAATCGAAGCAAAGGCGAAAGCGTCGCGAGCCCGATCGAGTCTGGTGGATAGTCCGATGTAGCGACGAAACAGAAAAGCGCCGGCCAGTGCCTCTAACGTGTTGCCTATGGCGGTGCAGATGGCCGTGATGATGGCGGGTATGTTCGATAGCACGTGTTAATCGAAATTCGTGAGAGCGCTCCAGTTGGCGGCAAAGGTGCCGATCAAAATGCCCGGCCACACACGGCGTCCCCATATGAGAACCGCGGCCAAGGCGATACCGGACGGCGGCCACACTGGGGAGGCTGTACCACCTTCAAAAGCAAGAAGCAGGCTCAACCGGGCGGTAACCAGGTAAAGAACGGCGGTTACGAGGATTTGCGGCCATCGGGCTCGTGTTTGGATTTCGGTGTCGTTTCGTGGCATGAATGTCTATCAGTCAAAAGCTTCCGAAGACACGTGAACCCTTGAGGACGGGAGGGTCGCAAGATGTCGACAAGTTACCCGGTCACGACACCCTGTCCCTCACCCTCGCATACCCGTCACACGAGGCGTTAGCTTGACGGGTATGGGCGGCGATTATAGCATGGGTCGTCCTTCCTGTCGTGGCGATCGCTGGGCTTCAAACGGATTCAGGGTGACGGCATAGGATGGGTTTCATGGCACGTTTCGGTACTCCGAGGATGTGGGACGTCGATCGAGGAGTGGCGACCCCGGAAACGGTCTATCGGAACCGGCGCGAGTTCATCAAACGGGTCGGTCTTGTGGGCATCGGCGCAGTCGGGCTCTCTTCTTGCTCGCCGTCTACGGCGGATGAATCTTCGAGAAAGCTAAAGGGGTCGAACGGCTCCCCGGACGATCTGCTCTCGGCGACGCTTCGACCGATTTCGGGGAGTGCGTTTCAGCCGGGCACGCGCAACTCTCGATATACGGTGGATCGGCCGACCACGCCGGAGTTGGTCGCGGCTCGCTACAACAACTTCTACGAATTCGGGCTTAACAAGGAACGTTGCTGGCGGGAGGCGCAGCGGCTCACGGTTCGCCCCTGGACGATCGAGATAGGCGGCATGGTCCACAAGCCCACCACTATCGCCATTGATGACTTGATCCGAAAGATGCCGTGCGAAGAGCGGCTCTATCGGCATCGATGCGTCGAACGCTGGGCGATGGTCGTGCCGTGGTCCGGGTTCCCGTTTGCGGCGCTGATGAAACTGGTGGAGCCGCTGGCCGGTGCCAAGTTCGTTCGCTTTGTCAGTTTTCTTCGACCCACGGAGGCGGCGGGCCAGGGACCGGCAAGCGGTTGGAAATGGCCCTATCACGAGGGACTGACGATCGAGGAGGCCGCCAACGAATTGACCTTTGTCGCCACCGGGCTGTATGGACACGACATCCCCCGGCAGCATGGTGCGCCGTTCCGCATGGTGGCACCTTGGAAATACGGATACAAAGGACCGAAGTCGATCGTCAAGATCGAGTTTCTTGACAAGCAGCCGCACACTTTTTGGAATGATTATGCGGCAAACGAATATGGGTTTTACTCCAATGTCAATCCGAAAAAGCCGCACCCTCGCTGGTCGCAGGCGAAGGAACAGATGATCGGAAGCCAAACGGTGCATGACACGCTGCTCTACAACGGCTATGGCGAATACGTCGCGAGCCTGTACAAAGGTAATGAACATTAGCGCATGGCACTGACCACGAGAGAGAAGAACCATGATAGACCTGAGAAGTGAT
>JAJRSP010000071.1 GCA_024278775.1 Planctomycetota bacterium | reverse complement strand
TGGGCGTGGAGGGGGTGTTCGTGGATGCCAAGATGGCGTCGATCATGATTCTGCGTGCTCGATCATACTGAGCCGGGTCGTCAACCCAGCCGATGTCACGGCCGTCGGCGTAGTGAGATCGGTAGGCTGTTGACCCCGCGTAGGTGACGAGTGTCGACCCCAGCGTTTGGGCCACGTGATCGAGATTACGCTCACGCAGCAGATGCCGAAAAGCTACGTCCTGGGCCGCACTTCTTAGTCGCTTGAGACGCACGGATGGTATGGGATGCCTCAGCCCAAAAGCTCGTCCCGGGTAGAGCAACACATAGGGGTCATACGCGACACAGGAGGCGGGTGTGGGGCTGCCCGCGGCGTCCGGCCAGTGGTTCACGCAGCCAAGATCGATCGCCTCCGCGTCCAATCTGGTGAGCGTCCAGCCCAAGGAGCGAACATAGCTCGATGGGGCGGAAATGTGTGTGGTGCCCATGTAGGGTGGGTCATCATGTGACACCCAGGTGCGTCTATTCCGTCTCCGTTGTTCGGCCATGGCCGTTGGGTCGTAGAACCGTGCCGATGGCATCCAGATGTCGATGGGGGCGTCCGGGTTGGGGTGGACCGCCCCCGACCATCCATACGGTATGAGGTCTTGAGGGCATCCGCGCGAGACGACTCGGAGACCGGGATGGGCGCGTCGAGCGGTGGCCGCCATGACACCAAGTTGATCTAAGCCGTCTTGTCTCATGGGGCTTGCCGTAGGCGGTACCCAGTAGTTTCTCGTTAGCCAGCCTTTCTTGGCGAAGTGGCTTGCGCACTTCGATAGATAGCCGCGTACCAGCCGCTGTGTGCGTTCGATCGTATCACGCCGAAGGGTCGAGGCAATGAGCCGTTCCGCCTGTGGTACGGGCGGAATGGGCCACGCGCCCGCGCCGACATGATTGGGAAAGATACGACCTTCCATGATCGGCTCGACGATGGCGTCATACTGACTCCAGTCGAGGGATAGCCCGTCGCGTGCGTTCATTCTGGCGATGGGGGCCAGCTTGTGGAGGATCGGTGTAACACCATGCGCTTCGAGTAGTCTCACGGTGTAGGCCAGAGTTTCATTCAGCTCATCGCGGTGTGTATCGTAACGCCAATCATCCATGCCCAACGCGAACGGAGTCGAAGCGGTTCCCACGCTGTGACGAAAAAGCGTACGGTGGTCAAGCTCACCGAGAAACATCACGTCAGATTCGTCCGGCAGCACCAACGGCAACACGGTGAGTTCGATGGGTTGACTCGCTACCCGTTGTCCCCCCGAATAGAGGTTGAGCGAGGTGGAGTAGATGCCGTCATTGGTTACCTTGGAAATGGTGACATCCACCCAGAAATAATACGTGCGTGCCGGTTCCAATTGACGGGGCAGCCCGCCGAGAGGGGCATCAATCGGCACCAGCACATCCAACGGGGCGTCCACGCGCTCATTCGGTGGAATCAGTCGGATGTGCCAACCGGGCAGCGGTGGCGGGCGGACGCTGTGCAGGCGGAACAACTCGAACGCACTGACGTCGAGCCGGCCGGTAAGGGACTCGATGGGACCGATCGACAGCCGGGGCGACACGACCGCAGCGGACAAGTGATCAATCGCGATACAAAAACTTACGGTTTCGTTGATCGCCGCGCTGAGTCGGATAGTGTGCCGAGAGAGGCGCGCCATTTCCTCGATGGTGTTGAGCCTGTTGATGTCTCGTGGATCAAAACCCGTGATTCGTGCGCGACCGAGCGGGGCGGCGCAGCCGGAAGCGCAAAGGCACACCACTAGGCATAGCGACGCAGCGAGCGTAGGGGCCAATCGAAGTATGAAGCGGCAGGACAAGTGACCGCCGGCGGGCAGCGCCACGTGATTATGGTGTGTCCGTCTTGGTGGGGGCTGCATGAGCGCCTTCGGCTGTGTCGGCCGCTGCTCCATCCTTCTCGGCGGACTCTTCCTCAACAGGTGAGGAGGCCAACGTAAACTTGGTAAACGTCTGGTCGAGCGTTTCACGCCGTTGAATGGCTAATGCTTGGGTCGGAAGTCCGTTGAAACGGCTATCGCGGATGACTTCGGTGAGATAATCGTGCGCGTTTTTCTTGTGGGTGGACAATCCATCGATCACGAACGCGTTTTCCTCAACGGTGGCCAGACCGAGCAGGGCAATGCCCTCGGCCACGCGGTTATCCGAAAAACGTTCACGCAATGATTGGAAGGCCTCACGGGCCCGTTCGTTCAAGTCGGGATCCGGAGGATCCGGCGCGAGCTGAGCCAATTGCAACGCCTGTCGTCCCTGGTCCATCAGGCTGTCCATAATGAATCTGGGATCGGAGACACCGGCTGTGAGATCACGCAGCCGATCCAGCGATTGACGTCCCTCCTCCAAAGTGTCAAAGGATAGTTCGCTGCGTTGACGCCACACGTCGTCCATCGCGGAAGCACGCGACTTCATCGCGAACGCACCGGCACCGATCAGGACGATGGCAACCACGACGAAAAAGCTGACGCGACCACCGTTGTCTTTGAGGTAATCGGCCGTTGATTGCAACGCGTGGACCAAGTCATTTTCACGAAGTTCGTGACGTCGTTCTGCTTTCATAATCTCTGCTCGGTAGTCTGGTCTGGAATCCGTACGCGCCTCCATACGGGCGTCGAATTCGCTCGGTTGTCTTTCGCCATGCCCTCAGGGGCACAGGCCGCTATCGTACACGATAGCCGCCCGCTGTTGAACCACATAGGCCCCCATGATCGCGTTTGGGCTCGGTTCTGCAAGCCCTGGCCATTTTTCGATGGTATTATCGCTCGTATCGCCCAAAAAATGGGGCCGCGGGTACGTCTCTATCGACCGCTCTCATTCTCCGGGTTAAACGGGACTGACGGTCTCCCTTCCGAATGTCCATGAGCGATGACGCAGCCTGTTGTCGTCGTTCGGACAGGGTTGTACACTCTTGGTGGTCGTGGCCTGTGTTTTTTGATCGGGAATCGATCGGTCTTCAGATACGTCCTATAGTGTTGGTGGGCGGTGTGCCATGGGGCCGGTGTGCGGACTCTCTTCCGTCCCGTTTTCAGGCCGATAACGCCCTCGTGTGGCCTTACATGGAGTCTTAATCAAATGAAACCTCGCCTCGTCATCCTTGTCGTATTGGCTGGAATACTGGCCGTAGCGTTTGCGATGCGTTCCTCGGCACCTAAGACCGAAGACGATATGCAACTTTCGACGGTGGCGAAAAAAGACATGGCCGCCGTCCGCGACCAGCAACGTATGATCTGGCAGTTTGAGCTTCCCGGCGAGGAACCGGAAGAAGAAGCGGTGTTCGACGTGAATGTTCGAGTGGACACCAGCACGGGTAAAAATCGTCTCGTGCTTGAAGTGTCAGAAGAGCATGGCTACTACGTTGAATATCTCAAGGCGGCCGTATGGTATGTGGAAAACGAGGGGGATAACCGCAATGATACCCGGTTTGAGATGACACACCGATTGAACCGCTATCTGAAGGCCGGTGAGACGCTGACGGAATGCTTTGAGTTGGTCCCCGCGGAGCTTGGTCGTATCGGCGGTAGCATCGGCGAGAGCCAAAATTGGCGTGCTGAGATTGATTCGTACCACCGGGCTCGCGTGGCCAACCCAAAGAAATTTCCGCCTGTCGGTGGCACCAACAAATGCGACGGCTAGCAGGTGTTGACGATTGCATCGTCTTTTCCGGCCAGCCATCATCGAAACGCTTGGCTCCACTCTGACGGCGGCATGTTGAAGACTGAGTCGAAGTTAGG
>JAJRSP010000070.1 GCA_024278775.1 Planctomycetota bacterium | reverse complement strand
TCCCGAACAAATTCGGAGAGAAAGTCGTCATTCGAGTGATTGATACGCGTAACACCCTGGTCAGTCTTGCGCATCTAGGCATGGCACCATCTGTGTATGAAGCCTTCGCCGCAGAAGTAAAAAAACCGCACGGTATCATCCTGGTGACCGGCCCCACGGGCAGCGGAAAAACGACCACGCTCTACGCGGTCCTGAATGAGATTAACGATACCGCAATCAATATCTGCACCGTGGAAGACCCTGTGGAATTCCAGATTCCAAGCGTCAACCAGTTTCAAGTTCACGAAAAAATAGGCCTGGGGTTCGCCAATGTGCTTCGCTCCCTGTTGCGACAGGACCCGGATGTGATCATGCTCGGTGAGATCCGTGACCCGGAAACAGCTCGCATCGCCATCCAGGCGGCCCTCACCGGACACCTCGTGCTATCCACGCTGCACACCAATGACTCCGCCAGCGCCGTCACGCGACTTCACAACCTGGGCGTAGAGCCCTACCTCATCAGCGCGTCACTTGTCGCCGTCGTGGCCCAGCGGCTGGTTCGAACAATCTGCCCGGATTGTAAGGAAACGGTGACACCCAGCGCGTCTTCCATTCGTGCAATGGAACGGTTGGGCATCCAGATGGAACACCATTATGCGGGGCGGGGCTGCCCGAATTGCCACCAAACCGGTTTGAAGGGACGCATCGGTATCTATGAACTCCTGTTGCCCGACGACGAACTTCGAGACGCCATCGCTTCCGACATCCCGCTCGGTGCCATCCGCGCAAGGGCCAAGGAACTCGGAATGAAAACATTGCTCGAAGCCGGACTGGAAGCCGCCAACCAAGGACAAACCACCATGGACGAAGTGCTCCGAGTGACTGCGGGATAAGGACGATGCCACAAACGATAACAACCTGGACGAACCCACCATCGCGATGAGCTGACGAGTGTCAAAGAATACCAACGCATGAATCCCAACAACCAACTTTTCTCATGGCTGATCGCGGCAAACGATGCGGATGCTTCCGACCTGCTACTCGTGGCCGGAGCCCCACCCAGCATATACATCAACACGAGTCTACAGAACCTCACTGACAAACGCCTGCACGCTGCGGAACTCAACGACATGATCATGGAGTTTCTCGACGAAGGGCAGCGCGAGCGACTCATCCAACGCCGCGACCTGGATTTCTCCTTCTCGCACGCACGCGTCGGGCGCTGTCGTATCAACATTCATTACCAACGCCGCTCCCTTGCGGTCGCGGTGCGCCTCATCGATTCGAACATCCCCAACCTCAAAGCGCTCTCGCTACCTGCACGAATGACTGAATTGGCCGACCTACCGCGTGGGCTTGTCCTGATCACCGGCCCCACCGGCTCCGGAAAAAGCACCACGCTGGCGGCCTTGCTGGACGAAATGAACCGCCACCGACGCGCCCACGTCATCACGCTGGAAGACCCGATCGAGTTCGCATTCACCAACCGGAAATCAATCATTGAGCAGCGAGAAATCGGCGACGATTCTCCCTCGTTCGCCGCGGCGCTTCGCCACGTCGTTCGACAAAAACCCGACATCATCATGGTGGGCGAAATGCGAGACCTGGAAACCATCACGGCTACTCTGACGGCCGCAGAGACCGGACACCTCGTTCTCGCCTCACTTCACACGAACAGCGCCCCGCAAACCATCGATCGCATCGTGGACACGTTCGATTCCCAACGACAAGAGCAAATACGTAGCCAGCTCAGTCTGACGCTTCGGGCCATCGCCTGCCAAACCCTATTCCACAATGAACGAGACGGCGGCATGGTGCCCGCCGTAGAGCTGATGATCATGACGCCGGCCATCGCTCGCGCGATACGTGATAACAACACCCACCTCATCTCCGGGATGATCGAAACGGGCGCTCAGCAAGGAATGCAAACGCTGGATGCCGCCATCGCGCAACTGGTTCAACGGGGACTGATCGGACACGAGGCGGCTCTCTCCAAAACCACCGATCCTGCACGACTGGAGCGTCTTTTGAGCCTGGGTGGTTCGGCCGCAGTACCTGCCGGTGCCGCCGCCACGGATTCCTCAGGCAACGTCACACCAACCAGACCAGACACGAATCGCAGACCTTGGGAGTAAGTGATGCCCGTTTTTCGATATGCAGCGCGTGACGCATCAGGGACTGCCTTACGGGGTGACATCACCGCCCCAGGTAAGGCCGAAGCAAGTCGATTACTTCGTGCGGAAGGAAAATTCGTTACCGCACTGCGCGAGTCCACCAAACCAACCGAAGACGATCAACAAGCGGCCATGCTTGCCGGCAGACGTGTGCGTCAAGAAGATGTCATATTCTTCTTCTCTCAACTTTCCATCATGGTAGACACCGGCGTCTCTCTGGCCGACGCGATCAACGCAGCCGTCACCCAAACACCCCACGGACGTTTTCATAGCGTGCTGAAAGACATCCAGGAGAGAGTGGAATCGGGTGAACCATTTTCTTCCACGATGGGCCAGCACCCGAATGTCTTCGGCGACTTCTACGTCAACCTACTTCGCGCAGGAGAAGTGTCGGGAACGATGGGGCCGATGTTAGCGCGATGTGCGGAATACCTCACTGCAAGTCGTGAGCTACAGAAGAAAGTCAAGTCAGCGCTAACCTACCCGCTGATTCTTATGATCGCATCGGTTGCTGTCACTGTCTTTCTCGTGACCTTCGTGCTCCCCAACTTTCTCACCATCTACGCCGGCAAAGAGGCCAGCCTGCCGCTACCCACGGTCATCCTTGTCGCGATCACCGACTGGCTCGTGGATTACTGGGCTTACGTGGTGATCGGTTCACTGCTCGCGCTCTTCTCGGTGATATGGTTTATGCAAGCCGACGCCACACGTTCTCAATCCCATTGGCTACGTCTCCACCTACCGATCCTGGGAAAGATGTTGCAGCGTTCCTACGTCACCACCAGTCTGCGAACGCTGGGCATTCTCGTCGACTCGGGCGTCTCCATGCTGGAAGCCGTCGGAATCACGCGGGCCCTCTGTGGAAACTACCATTTTTCCAGGCTCTGGTCCCAGGTCGCCGAGCGACTTCAACACGGCGAATCGCTCAGCAGACCACTGGAAAGCAGCGAACTTATACCTCAACCGGTGGTGCAGATGATTAAGGCCGGAGAGACATCCGGACAGCTCGGCACGGTCTTGACCCGACTGTGCGACTTCCTCGACAATGACCTGCGCAGCACTATCAAAACAACCACACAGATGATCGAGCCGATCATGATTGCCATCATGGGTGCCGTCGTCGGCGGCATCGCCATTGCGTTACTGCTTCCGATCATGACCATTTCCAAGGTGATCGCCCATTGAAACACCAACGTATATCAATCCACCCATGCGTCGGTAGCGAGAGATGTAGCCTCAAGGCCCAAGCGCCGGCGTTCACCATGGTCGAGCTTCTGATCGTGTTGGTGCTGATGGCCATCGCCGCCGTACTCGCCCTCCCCATGATGAACGGAACCAACACCACTCGGCTACGCGCCGCCGCGGACCTACTTATGGCCGATCTGGGCTTCGCGCAGGTCGAGTCGATCACCCACGCTTCCGATCCGTGCGTCGTCACCTTCGACACCGCCACGGCCACTTACACCATCGCCCGCTCATCCACCCCCGCCACGCCAATCACGAACCCCGCTGACAACCGGCCCTATACGACCACGTTCGGCACCGGCCGAGCCTCTGAGATGACCGGCGTCACCATCCAGGCTTACTCGCTCGACGGCGACGACAAACTCGGCTTCGGGATCTTCGGCCAGACCGACCAAACGACACCGGCCACCATCACCCTACAAGCCGGCGGCTCCACCATCACCATCCAGGTGGATTCCACATCCGGAGAGACATCACTTCCATAAGTGTCCGGGGAATACCACGGCCTGACTACGCAATAACGGCATACCTCTCACGCTTCGCAACATCACACAGTAGAGCGATTAGGGTGCGATCCCACAACGGCTGTCGAGGAGTGGACCCGGTGTCGTCTCCGACCAGGCCGTGAGCGGGAGGTTCGGATCAGTGCCGGGAAGATCGCGTTCCACGCAGATGACCGTCGCGTCGTATTCGAGCCAAGACTTCAGCGCCGCCCAAATCGGTGCGCTTCGCCAGGCGCAATTCGTCGTGCCAGGACCGTCGCAGATTTGATAGTCCATTTTCTCCGGTTTTTCCCAACTGGCGTGCTCGTCCCACTCGGGAGAGAACACCGCGTGTCCGACGGAAGCCCCCACGTCGGCCGGACTTTCTTCCGGTACGCCGCTGGATCGTCCCGTGGCTGCACGCGAAATGATACGGACGCGGGTAGCCAAATCGAGGTCTCGATAGTCGGCACTATTGGTGCTGGTGAGATCGCACGGGGAAACACCCACGGGACAACTGGGCTGCATACTGCAGATGTAATTCTCATCGTGCGAGCCGCAAACGCTACCCGCATCCGGGACATATCCGAGATCAAAGTAAGATTGCGTGATTCGAGTGAAGCTGAGAAGACCTCCGACTTTAATGACTTTGTCGTACTGTTGCGGCGAGAAAAAAAGTGGCGTAGTGATGTGATTCATCAGCACGTGCATGCTGTCGAGGCAGGCTTCCGGGTTGTCTCCCAAGCCGCCGAGGAGCCCGTGTCTCGCAAAACAACTCTCGTCAATGGTAGAGACCCCGGCGACATCATCGATCGATGCGGGGGTTCCCACATCGAACTGCAGGGCACCCCAACGGTCAAAGCGACGAAACTCATATCCGTCGAAGTACGATAGGGACGAATACCACAACCCATTGGCCGGGTTGGCGCCGGAGTGACTCAACGGGGCCACAATGTGGTCATCAAAAGCGAGCGTAGGGTAGTCATTCCAACTGAAGATGGTTTGTGATGGATGGTTGATAAGATTTTCCGCCTCCACCGACGGACTTACAAAGCTCGCAGCCAGTCCGCGGACATCGGCATTCGTAAGCCCGAGCCCCGGTTGACCATCTGACGGATCATGGCGGATGTACTCCGCGATGCGATCAATGTACATGTACATCCCGTTGGAGCCGTTCGAATGCGCCGCGAAGGCGATCTGACTATTCGGCGTTAGCCGGTTCCCCCCATCCCATATCGTGAGATACTTGAGGATCGCTTTCAGCTCACGATAGCCGTGGAAATAGACGTCGGCCTGCCCCATAGCAGTACCCTGATCGTCGACTTGCTCTACCGACGACAACATGGACGACCCGCAGTTACGATCGCCCACGCACTTGTCGATGATGACTCGATTGTAGGATGAGAACGGAGAATCCTGATACGGCTTGTACAATCCCGTAAACGACCTGGTCAAGGGGTGATTGCCCCAGGCACCTGTGAAACTCGCGCGTTCCTCGTCCGACCAACAATCTCCATTACAAGTTTCGCCACCGTTCTGAACTTTGATGATCCATCGATCGGTCGTTCCCGCGTCATAATAGAAAAGCGGACGCGTGCCGTCGTGCCGTCGTACATTGGATAATTGGTTGACCGTCCGGGCATACAGTCGTACACTTGGGCGGCGTGGAGCCGTCGGTACACATGGGCATGAAATACCTTCTGTAGAAGGTGCTGGTCGAACTCGGCGCGTAGTGTTCCCGTGAGAGTTGGTTGCACACATCGTCCGGTTCCCAGAAGAAATCGTTCCACTCCGCCAGAGTCGTCAGCGGTGCGTGCAGGTCACGCGTGCCGTTAGCGTTCCGGTCGCATATGAGG
>JAJRSP010000069.1 GCA_024278775.1 Planctomycetota bacterium | reverse complement strand
TGAACCTCCGGCGTCGCTCCGGTCAGGCTGAACCGGACGAACGTGCAATAATCGGCGATCGCCTTGGCCGTCCGCTCCGTAATGCAGGAACCGTTGGTGAACATCGCCACTTCGATACCGCGCTGCCCCAGTCCTTCGATAATCTCGGAAATCTGCGGGTGTAGTGTGGGTTCACCGGCCCCCACGAGCGTCGCGGCTCGCAGCCCAAACGACTTCATTTCGTCCATCACTTCCAACAACCGGTCCACATCGATGCGCGAGCGATCGACGCCCTTGGCATCGAACATCGTTCGGGCCGCGTAACAGAAGGTGCAATCATGGTTGCAAAAGTTGGTCGGGCCAATCTGCACGTGAATCGGATACGCCTCTTCCCCGGCCACCAGCTTCCTCAGGTGCTCGGGGAAATACGCGATCTTCTCAAACGAGAGCCGGTCGATACTCAACGCTTCCGTCTGCATAATCGTCATCCTCAAACCAAGGGGAACCGTCGTGTGAGCCGGCACTTTCAGCCGACCACAACGATTCGTAGAATCTCATCAAACGCGGAGCGTGTTGGCGCACGTCGTATACGTCGCGTGCGCGCACCACACCTTCCCGCAGGCGGTCACGGTCACTCTGGCGAAGCAACGCACCCCATCTCTCTACCGCCACACCCGATACGTCGACACCGGCGCAAAACCGGTCCGGAATCTCCGCCAGATGCGAACCGGCCACCGCGTTGTGGACGATCGGTAGTCCGGCATCAAGATAATCATAGAACTTGTTACTTGTGCAGAGCCGAAGCTTGGCGTCGGTCAGACGACACGCCGACCCGCTGGGACGCACCAACTCGTTATAAACGAACAAACCAAAATCGTACCGTGCCAGTTCGGCCGGCATGGCGTCGGCCGCCACCGACCGATGCAAATGGACAAACGGCGTATCACGGCCTAACTCAACATATTCCGAAAAATGGCGTTCGATATCTCCGGAAGCGTCATCGAACCCGGGATACAGGTGAAAGTGAATGCCCTGCGCCGCGAGCGCCTTGGCCAGCCACAACCGACGCCCCTCGTCCAAAAACGGTCCAGGCTCGCCCTCCGGTACGAGCTTGCCCACGTACACGACATGCACATCATCAAAGCACTCGACGGGGTCCAACGCCAATTGGTTGTCACACCCATCCGCAAAGAACACACGCGGAGCGAGTCGATACCCCAACGCCTCCGAAAGATGATCGACCTCACGGCTGCGACAGCACAAACCGTCCGCGTGCTCCAGGCAGTAGCGCTCCCGCTCACGCTCGGTCGCAAAGTCTCGGTGCGTCTCAAAATATTCGTCCGAATACATCCCCGCAATGATGTCGTACGAATCCACCACCACGAGCCCCGGACGGTGACGCAGGAACAACTCGGCCAGTCGATAATCGCTGTTCACCATGACGTGACACACGCTCGGAGCAAGAGCACACGCCAGCCGAAGCGCCTCCCACGGAGACCGAAAAGACAAAACCTCATCAAAATGACACCGCGCGTCTATCGTCGGTGACCGATGATGGAGCAGCACGACACGCCGCCCGGCTGACCGCAGCGCGACAGCCAGCTTCCATTCCCTTCCACGCGGCTGATCGCACACCACCACCACCGGACCATCGTGAGCGTGCGGCATGTCTCGCATCAGCCTGACTAGGGCCAACGCCTCCGCGCGGTCATCCTGTTTGTCGTACGGCCCCGGTGGAAGCGACTCGTAGAGACGAACCACCTCCACACCCGAACCAAACACCTCCCGCGCACGCCCGGCCAGCTCTTCCTCCCACCGATCTGACGACACCAGCACAAGCTCGACATCCAACGCCGGCTTGCAATCGGCTCGACGAACCTCGATACCCTCGATCTCCGTCACGCTCGGATCATCGTCGACGATGCACGTCACCCACGCTGCGCCAAGGTCGCGCGTCACCGACAGCAACCACCGGGTGTGCGCGCCGGCCCCATAGAGGCACATACGGCCCGTAGGCCCAAGGCGAAGGCGCAGCTCACGCCACACGGCTCGCACATACGGAATGTAAAACGGATCAGCCATCAAGTCTTATCAGAACACTTTGAAAGAATAGTCACCGCTAAAGCCGAGTCGATCGAATGCGCACCGCCACTCATCCTTGTGACGGAATGTCTTCACCGTCACGCCCCACTCCCGCAACGCCTGCTCCTGCTGCGGCGTCTCGTAAGACGCCACCTGCAAGAAACACGCGCCGCGAGAAACGCGACTCATCTCACGAATGGCACACTCACAGGCCTCCGGTGCCAGGTTATGAACCACGTCGATCGAGTAGACAAAATCGAACGCCCCGTCTTCATACGATAGCTGGTCGGCACCCATGACGGAAAGGTTTTCACGCACGCCCTCATGCGCATGCGCTACGGCGTACCGGCTGATCTCGCAACCGGCAACGTTTGTCACGCCGCGCCGCACAAACTCATATAGCATGAACCCCTTCGCGCAACCAACATCCAGCACCGCCGAATCTGAAGTCAACGCATAGCGATCGATCATGTCACCGACGGCCTCCGCATGTCGGCCATCGTAAAAATACCCGCCATACCCCGTGGCACCGTCGAAATACTCGGCTCCGAACTCGCAGAGAACTTGCCGTTGCTCGCGAGACAGAGAACGCCGCAACGCAAGCCGCCCCGTTCGATCGACGCGCCGCTGGACGCTATCTAGAAGGTCTATTTCCATGATCGTCAGCGATGGCGGTCAGAACCCGAGCAGCGCCTCCGAGTAATCATCGACATCGTATTCGCCCGAAGCCGCGACCTCAGAGCCGGAATCAACCGCAGCCGCCACTCGTGCCGTCGGGCTGGCCAGCACTTCCTCCGCGTCCGCAACCACACCCAGGCAGACACCGACGGCCACACGTTCACCCGCGACCACATCCACACGCCGGAGCACGCCCGCCACCTCCGAATCGATCACGAACACCGCCTTCTCCGTCTCCACCTCGACGAGCGGCGTCCCCACCGACACCGGATCGCCCTCACGCGCCAGCCAATTCACGACTTTGACGCGGCTCACGTTGGCATCCACTTTCGGTGCCGCGATCGACCAGCCCATATCCCTTCTCCCTCTGCCGTGATACGGCGGCCACCACTTTTTCTACCGAAGGCAGCGCCGCCCGCTCGAGCGTCTCGCAACAGGCCATCGGCACATCGGCACAAGCCACACGCAC
Source organism: Planctomycetota bacterium (assembly GCA_024278775.1). The sequence goes on along the minus strand of JAJRSP010000069.1, from coordinate 17,624 downwards.
AAGCGGCGCATCCAACCGCACACGCTCCGCGATCACGGCCGCCACTTCGGCACCCACGCCGCCCGTCACACAATCGTCCTCGACCACCACCACACGCCGCGTTTTCTTTGCCGACTCTACCAGCGTGGCCACATCAAGCGGCGAAAGAGACCGGAGGTCCACCACCTCCGCATCGGCCCGTCCGGCGAGCCGCTTCGCCGCCTCAATCGCCAGCCACACCGTCCGACCATACCCGACGATCGTGACGTCTCGCCCCAACCGCACCACCTGCGCCCGATCCAACGCCCAAAGCTCAAGCTGCTCCGGCACCTCCCCCTCCAGGTTGTACAGCGCCTTATGTTCCAAGAATATCACCGGACCGTCGTCTCGGATGGCCGCATCCAACAACCCCCGCGCCGACGCCGGCGTAGAGGGCACAACAACCTTCAGACCCGGCGTGTGCGTGAACCACGCTTCGAGTGATTGCGAATGCGACGCCCCATACCCGAAGCCGCCGCCGAACGGCGCACGAAACACCACCGGCACCCGGCACTGCCCCGCATACATATAGCTGAACTTGGCCGCGTGATTGCAAATCTGATCCATCGCCAGGGCCATGAAATCCATAAACATGAACTCCACCACCGGCCGAAGCCCCGTCATCGCGGCACCAACCGCCACCCCCGCAAAACCATTTTCGCTGATCGGCGTTTCGATCACGCGATCCGCGCCGAAACGTTCGTGCAACCCCTCCGTCACCTTGAACGCGCCGCCGTATGGTCCGATGTCCTCACCCATCAACACCACGCTTACGTCGCGATCCATCGCCTCCGACATCGCCAGCCGCACCGCCGCGCGAAAGCTCATTCTGGACATGATGAACCTCCACCGTCATGGTTGAGAGCGCCGGGTAGAATATGGTCATACAGCGTCGAAGCATCCGCCGGCTCGCACGCCAACGCGCGGTCGGCCTCACGGTCCACCTCCGCGATCATGCGCGACGTCATCGCGTCAAACGCCACCGCATCCAATACACCGGCATCATCAAGCCGCCGCCGCGTACGCACGATCGGATCGCGTTGTTGCCACGCGGCCTCCTCCTCACGTCCACGGTACGTTCGCTTGTCCGATTTCGAATGCCCAAGCTGTCGATAGGTCAGACACTCCAGCAGCGCCGGCCCCTCGCCCGCGCGAGCCAGCTCCACCAACCGCCGCGCTGCCTGAAACACCTCCCCCACGTCGTTACCATCAATCGTGTCATGGCGAATACCGTACGATTCTGCGCGCCGTGCGATCTCCCCGCCGGCCACAAAAGATGACACCGGAGCGCTCATCGCATACAGATTATTTTCACAAACAAAAACGATCGGCAGTCGCCAGATGCCAGCCATATTGAGCGATTCGTGAAACGTGCCTTGGTTGGCCACCCCATCCCCGAAAAACGCCACGGCCACACGCCCCAGCCCCAACCGCGCGGACGCCAACGCCGCACCGGTCGCCACAGGCAATCCGCCGCCACTGATACCATTGGTGCCGAGAAAACCCCTGTCCAGACACGCGATATGTTGCGAACCGCCGCGCCCCTGACCATAACCATCCCACCGGCCGAAGATCTCCGCAAACAACTTGTAGAGCGACAGCCCCTTCGCGATCGCAGCACCATGCCCGCGATGCGTCGCGCTGACGTAATCATCATCTCGAAGCGACGCACACACACCGGTAGGGACCGCCTCTTGCCCCACACAAAGATGAGCTGTGCCGCGGACCTCTCCCCGTGAAAAGAGTTCGTTGATCTTCAGTTCGAAGTGTCGAATCCGCAGCATCGTCGCCGCCCAAGACACTTCATCCAGCGAATCACTACCCGGCCCCGGTAGTTCCGCCCGGGATATCGCACCAAAGGTCTCGACAGACAGCTTGGTCATGGTGCCACCCTAACGCCGTCGGACAATCGCCCGGTCACGGCCAGCCCGTCCGCCACAGCCGCCACCCGGCCAACGTACCGCCGCGAAGCGGTGATGATAGGTGCGCCGTGAGCTGCGACATCTCCCTCGATCACGCCGCGCACCGCACGAATCATCGCATGGACCACGAACACGTGCGCCGTCTCGACCACGCCGTAGTCATCCGACTCTACCCAGACACGGTGCGTCGCCATATCGGCCATGCGTCCCCCCGAAAACCCAACCAACGCCAACCGCTGAGCCCCGGCATCACGAGCCACCGCAAACGCTCGCACCATGTTTTCCGAGTCGCCCGACGCGCTGATACCCACCACCAGATCACCGGGGCGTGCCATCACCCGAAGCGGCTCCGCGAAACATTCCTCAAAGCACAAATCATTGGCCGAGGCCGTCAGCCACGGCACATTGTCAACGAGCGACACTACGCGCACCCGACAATTCGACGTTTCACGCGCGAGTTTCCCCAGGTCCACCACCAAATGAGAAGCCGTGGCCGCACTACCGCCATTTCCGAATACAAATACGTGACCCCCCTCGTGAAGCGCCACGCTCAACGCACTGGCCGCCGAGTCGATCTCCTCTAGACGAAGAAGCCCCAGCGCCGATTGCATCTCGTTTCGATAGTCTCGCGTCATCGCTTATCACCGCGCACACCGACCCCGCACAAGCTACACTCCGGTAATATCGGACATCCAAAGGGAAGCGCTGAAGCGGTTTGCTTTATCGAAAGTCAATGGGCGTAACCGGGGATGTGGGCATAGGCCCGCTACGAGCTGCTTTGCCAGAACGAGTGGCCATACACCCAGGGCCGTGTCACGCGCACGGGTCAGCCGGCCGGACTCGCCACCAGATAGCTGATATACCAATCGGTGTCGGAGATGGCTGTGCCGGGCTTGGCCTTGGGAAACTCATCCACTACCGAAAAACCAGCCAGTTCAAACACATGTCGGTACTGTGTCGGCGTGAGAAAGTGAAGCTTGTGGATCGATTCAAACTCACTGAATCGCCCGTCCCCCCGGTTCAGCGTCAGCACCCGGTACTGAAGCGTACACCGCTGCTCCACTCGGTCGATCGTCGGAATCGTAATGCGAATCACCTCCACGTTCGGTTCGTCGCTATCCGAAAAATGCCGCACGTCCGGACGCGGCTCATCCACAAAGACGGCCGCCCCGTTCCACACGTCGACCAACATCCGGGCACCCGGTGCCAGGAGACCACGTATCAATTGGAGATCACGTACCATCGCGCTCGCGGAGGCCATACAGTTGAGCACATTGAAAAAACTCACGCCGCCGTCAAAACGACAGCTCCCCCGGCTCTCGCAGAACTCACCGAGATCACCGTGAGCAAACGCGACCGTCGTATCATACGTACAAGCCGCTTTTTCCAACGCCTCGGCGACCATGAACTCAGACACGTCGAACCCCGTCGCCACGAAACCTTGCCTTACGAACTCCAGCACATGCGAACCCGTACCGCACCCGAAGTCCAACACGTGACCCCCGTCACCTCCGGCACCAGACACACCGAGCAACTCCGCCGCCAAGGCGACCTCACCCGCGATGTCCCGGCGTCGGTAGAACGTATCATAGACGGCCGCAAACCGATCATGGTAGTCAGGCCGGGGTGCCGGTGCTGTGGTTATCGACATTTGAACACCGCCGTAGCGCGGAACGCCATCCGCAACAACATCATTCCGTGACGAAACACACGCGATTTAGGTTCCCCGTAACCCCGGCAACCATATCGCGTCGGGACTTCGCAGGTCTTCAACGCCAACCGCGCCGCCCCAAACGCCAACTCGAAATCTCCGAATGGGTCAAACAAACCTAAAAACCCCCAGTTCTGATTCAGACGGTGAAATTGTTTTCGGTCGATCGCCTTGATGCCACATAGTACGTCAGAGGTTCTCTGCCCCAGAAACCAGGTGAACCACATCGCAAACACCCAGTTGCCGACGACGTTAGGCCACGGCATCGCCCCCTTGTCACGCGGATAAACAAACCTCGTACCGTTTACAAACTCGGCTCGACCCGCCGCCACAATATCAAACGCCTTACGCACATCCTGTGGCGGCGATGTCTGGTCGGCCTCCAGCAGAATGATGACGTCGCCATGGGCGTGCGAAAAACCCTTCCGAATCGCGTCTCCCTGGCCCACGCCATCTTGAACCAGAAGACGAATGTCCCGCTCCGGATGCGCCTCGATCACCCGCTCAATCTCTTCCCGCGTTCCATCAGTCGAGTGACCCTCGACAAACAAGATCTCCGTGCCAGCGCCGATATCGGGGATCGCCTTGAGTATCGGCTCGATGTTGTCACGTTCATCCCGAGTGGTGAGTACAATCGTCGCAGTCTTTTCCACCGCCGCTGATGGATCCGCGGCTGGTCTCGCCATCAGGTACTCCGTAGAGGCCAACCGCCCCACGAAGGGCATCACCGAAGCCGCTGCGTTCACCACAGGCCCCAACCCGAACAAAAACTTCGGACAATGCAATTTCCATCGCACATCCAAGGTCTCAAAACCAGCCCCTGCCAGGAAGGTCGTCATGTCCCCGCAACTCAGCCAATTCTGAATCGCGCTGCGACGCTTCAAACGCAACCACTCCGCAACCCGAAACACCAGACGCCAGAGATAATTGTGCTGGACAATGACGATGCGCGTGTCGGGTCGACACAGTGGAACGAGCCCTTGCAGAAAGAGGAACAGATCGTCAACGGTACCGGCCACGTCGTTCACCACGATGTAGCTATAAGACCCATCCCCCGGAGGTCGGAGGTCCGGGGCCGCGAGAAACCGGTGTTTCGGAAACCGTTCAGTGGCCAGCGCGATCATGTCTTGCGACGCATCCACGCCCACCCCGCGCGACGGGGCCAACGCGTCCAACAACGCACCATCCTCGCAGCCGAACAACAGCACCGACTCCCCTTTGGGAATCGCAAACCGCAGATACTCGATCTTTTTTTTCCAATAGAAATAATTACGCCGCCGCCAACCGTCGAGGGATGCCGCCGCATCCGAAAGACCACGTCGCTCCTGCTGCGTCACGCGGCTCGTATCCGGTGGTGCGGCTACTTCCGAAACCTCTCGGCGGCGGATGCCGCATTCAGTAACGGATGGTTCAAGACCGGTGGATTGTTCCGTAAGCGTTGGCAAAAAGGCGTCCCGATCTACTCACGAACCATACGCGGCATCAAGCCCGTCTGCACGTCGTACCGCTCGCATTGGAACGACTGTATCGCGGCGCACACATAATCAATCTGCTCATCACTCAGATCGAGTCCGCTCGGAAGCATCAAGCCCTGCTCAAACAGACGAATCGAGCTGATCGGCTTGAACGGCACGACGCAGTTATCCGAATTCAGACTGGGCTGGAGATGTAGGGGGTAAAAGAACCGCCGCGTCTGGATGCCCCGCTGCTTGAGATACGCCGAAAGCCCCTCCGGGTCATCCACGAGGATGTTCACGCGAAACGGAACGACGTTTCCAAACCCATTGTCGCGTGCAAAACGCACGCCGGGACACTCCGGCAAACGGGTATAATAAGTATCTCGCAGCGCTAGCTTTCGCTCGATGGTCACACCAAGACGGTCGAACTGGGCCACACCAATCGCAGCCTGGAGGTCGGTGATGCGGAAGTTGTAGCCCACTCGTTCATGCACAAAAGATCCGCGATGCAACCGTCCCTGATTCTTAAAGTAAATACATTCCTCAGCCAGCCGATCGTCGTTGACAAAAAGCGCGCCGCCCTCGCCGGTGGTCATGGTCTTATCTGCAAAGAACGACACACAACCGATATCGCCGAGCGTCCCTACGTGTCTCTCACCGAACGTCACGCCCATCCCCTGCGCCGCATCTTCCACCACAAAGAGGTTGTGCCGCTTGGCCAGCGACGTCACCGCCTGCATATCACACGACTGACCATACATATGCACCGGCACAATCGCCCGGGTACGGTCGGTAATCGCCAATTCAGCCGACGCGACGCTGATGTTGAAATCGTACTCATCCACATCCACCAGCACCGGCTTGGCCCCGGTCAGAATCACCGCAGACGCCGTACCAAAGAACGTGAAGTCCGGTACGATCACCTCGTCACCCGGACCAATCCCCAGCACCTTCAGCGCCGCAAAAATCGCGAGCGTACCGTTGGGCATCATGATCACATGCCGTGCCCCGGTAAACTCCGCCAGTGCCTCTTCCAATGCTTTGGTCTTCTTACCTTCCGTGATCCAATTGTCCTCGATCGTCTCCATAACGGAAAACAACTCTTCCTTTTGCAGTACGGGGCTAAACTCAGGAACCTGCATGACTAAGCTCACTTATGGCTTGGGCCTGATACCAGGCCACGGTCTCTTCGATGCCCTCATTCAACGAATATGACGGCAACCACCCGGTCATCTCGCAAAAACGCCTGCCATCAAGGAGCTTGTGCATCGCACCATCGGGACGAGTCGTGTCAAACGTAAAGGTACCGGACCAACCCACGGCGTCGCGAATGGCCTCGGCCAGCGCCGCAATCGAAACACCCTCTCCAATACCGACGTTGTAGATATCGTGACCGCTGCTTTCTGCCTCCCCCACACCACAGCAGTCCAGAAAACGCGCGATCGCCTCGGCCGCATCTCGAACGTACATCCATTCGCGAACCGGCGTACCCGTACCCCACAGCTCCACGCTGGACGTACCGTCGCGATCGGCATCTACGATTTTTCGTACTAGCGCCCCCAACGCATGGGAACGAAGGGAATCGAAATGGTCACCGGGACCGTACAAATTCGGTAATATCAAATGCGCCGACCGAAGCCCAGACACCGGTCCGTATGTCTGGCATAGCCCCCACAACATCTTACGAGGCAAACCATACATCAACACGCTTTCGTGCATGGCACCGTCCCACCATTCGCGCTCCCGATAGACCTCTTTGTCCCCGGGATAGGTGCAGTTGGGCATTACGGATAACAGTCGATCCACACCGGCGCAACGAAGCCCTTTCATCAGCCCGGTGCCGATGGCGACGTTATCATGAAAAACATCGATCGCGTGCCGACCGACGTAACCCAATCCACCCACATGGGCCGCACAGTGAACCACACAATCCGGCTTCACTCGCGAGAGCCAGGCACCGAACACAACGTCGTCTCGAAGGTCCACGCCTTCTCCCCGGCTGCACGACACCACATCCACACCGAAGCCGGAAAGCGATTCCACAACCTGTCGCCCCAGAAAGCCGGTCCCGCCCGTGACCACTATTTTTCGTATCACCATCACACGTCAACCGTTTTCCGGTATACGCGACGCGATGCATCCATCGCCCTATAACTCGCGTACACCCGCCGGTTTATCGGTACTTGCGGTCGCTGTCTGAAGATGCGGTGCGGCATCTTCCACGGCCACTTCACCTCCTCAGCCCGGTAACAATCGCGTCTCACAAGCCACGAGCATGATTAGCCGATAACCAGGCACGACCGAAAAAAAATGGCATACGATCTCTGGATGTAGGCGCAGGTTACGGAAATGGGCTTAATCACAACGGAAGTAGCCGAATCGGCTCGGCCATCAAAGGATAGCGGCGTGGATCCGGACCGCCTCATGCTCGAAACGCACCGGGCGGCCTGGGCCAAAAACCCCGCGCTCCGCCGCGTCTACGAGTCCTATTTCCAGACGATTCTCGACTTATGCGGTCCGCAGCGGCCGATCATCGAACTCGGTACCGGTCCGGGTTTCTTAAAAGCTTTCTGCCCTGAGATCATCGCCACGGACATCACCCCCACCCCATGGCTCGACGCCGTCGTGGACGGTTGTCAGCTTCCCTTCAAGAGTGAGTCCGCCGGGAATATCGTGATGATGGACGTGTTCCATCACATCGCGCGGCCCTTGCAGTTTCTCGATGAGGCGTCTCGCGTGTTAGCGCTGGGCGGACGCATCGTCATGCTCGAACCCTGGACATCTCCACTAGGCTATCTCTTCTACCGGCACATTCATCACGAAGGAGCCGACCGCCATGTGGATCCGTTACGTCCGTTCGCCCACCCCAAAGAGGCCTTCGACGGCAACGCCGCAATACCGGAGATGTTTTTCTCCAGTCCAAAGGGAGGCATGTCAGCAATCTACCGCGACGGACGACTTCGTCTGGAGTCGCTCAAACCGTTTCCGGCGGCCAGTTGGTTACTCACGGGCGGATTCCGCTCCCACGGATTACCACCTGCGCCGCTGGTCCCCCTGGCGCGACTACTCCCATTGGCACGCTGCCTGGACGTCTTGCTGACTCCCATCAGCCGGTGGTGCGCCCTGCGCGCCACTATTGTGCTCGTACGAACCGCCGGCAAGATCAGCACGCATCCTGCCGCGGACCTTCAGTCGATCACGCTGTCAAAAACGAGCTCATCGGTCTTCCCAACATCAAACCCCAAAACCGAGAAAGCATAAGCCATGGAACTACAGATGCTCGCCCCATCGGAATACTGCCAGATTGAACGCGACCCGACGCGGTACTACCACACTCCCGTACTGGGCCGCATGTACCGAAGCCGTGTCCTACGCGGCATCGCCGAGCTACCCGTGGGACACAGTGTGTTGGATATTGGCTACGGAAGTGGTGTGGCCTTCATCAACCTGGCACAAAAATTCACTGAAATACATGGCATCGACATCCACGGCCGATCAACGGAAGTCGCACAATCCTTCGATTCCTTCGGGCTGAACCTCTTCCTGAAACAAGGAAGCATCTTCGAGCTACCCTATGAAGACAACTCGCTTGACGCCGCGATCGCCATCAGTCTGCACGAACACCTACCCCCCGACATGCAACAGCGCGCCTTTTCAGAAGTTCGTCGGGTACTCAAACCCGGTGGCTGTTACGTCGTCGGTGTCCCCGGGGTCCACGCCCTCATGACCGCCGCGTTCGGCGCGATGGGATGGAACATCAACCTTCAGCACATCTGCAACCACATGCGCGTGCTCGATGAGATGCGCGATAACTTCGATGTAGACACGGAAACCTTTTGGCCGAGCTTCTTCCCCAAACGATACACGGCATACGTCACCATCCGAGGCCGGAAATGACGGCGGGCCACGTCGCGGCCCCCCATCATACTCCGCAGTCCATCATGACCCATCAGCGAGACACACTCATCAGCACCGAGGGCACGAACAATAGCAGTCGATCCTTCGCGTTCGGACTCGCGGCCGTGACGGCAATCGCCCTCATCCTGCGCCTCTACCATCTCGGCTTCGAGAGCCTCTGGTACGATGAACTCAGACAAACGTCGACCTACCAGTTGCCGTTGAGACATCTCATATCCGCTGCGGCCGGGCACGGACAGCCCCCGCTGGACTACCTGATCGGATTCGGACTCGACAAACTCGGTCTCGCGGCCAGCGATTGGTGGGTACGGTTGCCGGCGGCCTTATTCGGCACGGCGAGTGTGGCCCTCATCGGACTTCTCGTAAAGCGCATGGCCGGCTCGTTCACCGCAATCACCGCCGCCGGTCTACTTGCCGTGTGCCCGCTCCACGTCGTGATGTCCCAAGAGGCCAGACCCTATACGATCTTCATTTTCTCCGCGCTGGTCACCCTGCTCATGCTTGACTTCGCACGACGCCGACACACACCGATAGCCTGGATGCTCTTTGCGATATCCACCACGTTCATGATCCTGACGCGGTGGGTGGGACCACAGGTCGTGATCGTAGCAAGCAGCGCATACGCGCTTGGGGCGTGGTGGCTCGAACGCCGCACCACAGACCAACACGCACGAACGCGGGCATCACAAAAGCTCTGGGCCTACTTTTCAGCCATTACCTTTGCCTACGCGGTGTACGGTCCCATTTTTGGATTCATTCTCGACGGAGTAGGCTACGTCATCGACAAACCACACACGGCCTGGCTCCCACATGTCGTCGAGCAGCTTAGCGACGCCTATCAAGCCGTCTGGGGAGGCTACTCGACCAGCGTGCTATACGGCCCCATGCCCACCTCGGGCTGGCTCCTCGTAGGAGCGGGACTGCTCACGGTGATAGGCATCATCCATACCATCACCCTCGTACGACACAAGCCTGTCGCCGGTTTGATCCTGGCAGTGCTACTCCCCTACCCGTTTCTTTACGCCGCCCTCTACGCCAAAATGACGTCGATTCATGCCAAACCGCAATACTTGCTACTGGCAAGCGTGCCGCTGGCCGTCCTCGTCGCCGCCGGCTTGGAGCGCGTCCGCGTTTCCCTATCGACACGCCGACGAACCTTCGGTTCACTCGCCTACGCCGCCTTGTTGGCGTCACTACTCCTCCCCATGGGCAGCGTGTCGTGGTCGCTACTTAATCGACACGACAAACGAGATTGGCGTGGACTCATGTCCTTCTTGAAGAGCCGTGCCTCCGCAGACGATGCCTTTGCGGTCGCATCCGCTGACACCATACCCACCACGTTAGCTCCGGTCGCCGGAGGCAAAGGACGCTACGGTATGGGCTTCGCCAGGTTCCTTCCCATAGGGCTGGAGACCACACCGGAATCACTCGTGCATGAATCATGGCACCACCCCCGCAATGTCGTTTGGATCGTGGGCATAAAAGACCGGCTCTACCAGGGCAGCGAACAGCTTCCCACGCCAACCGGCGTGCCGGATGACATGATCCTCCGCGACTTTCCCGGTGTGTTTGTCGTCGGTATCCCGGGGACCGCCTCGCCTGCCCGGCGCCTCGCTCGTGGAATCGAAATCATCACAACACACCTCCCCGAGGGTAGTGCGGTGGTTGCCCCCCATCTGCTTCGTGGCCGACTGTTGCTGGCTCAGGGCGATATCACCAACGCCCGCAGTGCCTTCGACGAAGCGGCAAGACAGTGCCGAACCCCACAAGAACTCGAAACCCTCATTCGCGATTACCTGCCCCAATCCATCGCGGACCGTTCGGTGAGTGCATCCCAGCTCAAATAACCGGCATCCCGGCCTGTCGCATCACAACGCCCGGTGCATGACGCCGGTTTCGATAGCGGCTACCTCAAGACGCACGCCCCGCGACCCGACATATTATCGGAATCCGGCGCGATACCGCCAACACCCGGGGAGAACGAACGTACCCGAACGCGGTACGACGGGCGACGATATGATCGGTACGAACGAGGCAACACAGGCAGAGAACCACACAGGCACGGTGGCGTCGCGTCGACCGACCTGGGCGATCGCCTGGCTCGCTGCGCTCGTCGCGGTCACGCTTGCGGTGCGCGTCCTTGACCCGACCCCCTGGCTCGGGTCCGACGACGCCTCATATGTCGCCGCAGCCGAACACGTCGTGTCCGGTACAACCATCACCCGGGTTCACCACCACTACGCCAGGCTCTCGGTCATATTGGCGGTGGCCGCCTCTATCGCCACCTTCGGTACCAATGTTTTCGCCGTCGAACTCCCCACCGTAGCACTCTCCATCGCATGTGTGCTGCTCGTAGTCGCCGTCGGTCGCATGGTCTGGGGATGGTGGGTCGGATTGTGCGCCGGCTCGATCGTCGCGGTCCTGCCCTACTTCCGGGTGTTGTCAACCACGACCTACCCAGATGTTCACGCCTGTTTTGGGGCCACGCTGGCCTCATACCTGATACTCCGTGCCGTACGATCCAAGAAAAACACCACAGCGTCAGGCCTCGCCGTTGCAGCCGGAGTCGCATTGGGGCTTGCCGCCTCAGCCAAGATCTTCGCCGCGTGGTCCCTCGTGGGACTCGTCGCAATCGTGTTCTCAGCCACCACCTGCCCGCGGGAGCGGCGGTGGAAGGTGCTTCTCACGATGACCGGCGGTGGTCTGCTGTTTATGCTGGGCCACGGCCTGATCTATCTCGCAATTGCCAACGACTTCTGGTTCAAGTGGCACGCCCTAACAACAGCCCAAGGGCAAACCGGCCTCTTCCCCGCCAGCGGTGACCCGTTTGCCGTGGGCCCCCTACACTTTTTGTGGCAACGTATGATGTTTCTGTTCCACCCGACAACCTCCGGATGGGGCTGGCTCGCGTTGGCGTTCTGGCCGGGAGCGTTATATGTGCTGCTGACGGATCGGCGAGGCCGACCGTTCGCGATCTGGGCCATCGCCGCCTATCTTCTGGTCGCCTTTTTCCCCGTAAGTGTTAAGAACGGACCACGACCCTATCCGTCGTTTGTGGGCCGAAATATCCTTTATGTCTGCGTCCCCTTCGCGCTGTGCCTCGCCGCCACCCTTCACAGACTCATACAGTATCGCTTTCGCCCTGAGATCATGCACCGCGCCTGGCCGGTGATCCTCACCGGTATCGTGGCGATCGCCTATGTCAATCGTCACGAACTCCAATCCTTCAAAGATCGAAACACGAGCCGTATCGCCTGTGCCATCACGCAACTCATCGACGAGGGCGCTTTCGACGGCGAAGCGGAAATCCACATGACCGCCTCCATGTACTGGCGTTTCCGACTGCTCTTCCCGGAGCCACTCCGCAGCCGCCTGCGCGTATCCGCAGACGACAACGCCCCGCCGTGGTGGCGGGACACGACAATCGACATCGTGGACCGTCGCGTGAGCACCGCACCCGTCGATGGCACGCTCGCCCTGGCCACGCCGACCCAATTCGACGGAGACGTAGAACGATGGGACTACGGCGTAGGCATCGCTGACACGGCAGTCCCGGCGTGGCGAAACGCAACCCTCGTGGCCGCCGTCGACAACCACGGTTCAATTTCGCCATCAACGACCAACACCAAAATGGTCAACGCCCCGGTGGTCCTACTCAAACGGCTTCATACCGTCATCACAAACCGCAACCGCGAGAAAAACCATGACACAAACGTGGGTTGATACCCCAACCACTAGCGAGGCCGGTCGAGAACAAGCAGCTTCCCCGACACTGGTCATGCAACGGCCACCCACGCGCTTCGCCGGCGTCACGGTGATCGTCCCCTGCTTCAACGAACAGGGGGTCATCGGCCATACCGCTCGACAGATCTCCGAAATACTGGAAGCCACAAAACGTCCGTTTGAACTCATCATCGTCAACGATGGTTCGACCGACAATTCCAAAAGCGAACTCAACGCCTGTGCCGACATTCGAGGGCTACGAGTCATCGAAAACAGTACAAACAGAGGTTACGGTTTTTCACTCAAGCGCGCCGTGCGCGACGCCAAGTACGAAATCATCGCCATCACCGACGCCGACGGCACCTACCCCAACGGACGCCTCAGCGAACTAATCGACATGATCGAAGACGTCGACATGGTCGTCGGTGCCCGTATCGGCCTCAACGTCAACACGCCCTGGCTTCGGAGACCGCCCAAATGGGCACTCCGTAAACTCGCCGGCTACCTCTCGGAAACGCAGATCCCCGACCTCAACAGCGGACTGCGCGTCATGAAACGAAGCCTCATCAAGAAATTCATCCACCTGCTACCGGACGGCTTCAGCTTCACTACCACGATCACACTATCGCTACTGACGCACGGCTACGACGTTCGCTACGTCCCGATCGACTACTACAAACGCGTCGGAGTGTCGTCGATCCGTCCCATTCGTGACACCGCCATGTTCATGAGTTTGATCGTTCGCACCGTCATGTACTTCAAACCGCTGAAGATATTCGGACCGGCCACCGCAGCCCTGCTCTTGCTCGCCGGCGCATGGGCCCTGCTCTCTCAATATATGACCGGTGTGGTGGCCATCGCACCAACGCTCATCATTTCGATGGCCGCGCTTCAGGTGCTTGCGATTGGACTACTCGCCGACCTGATTGACAAACGATCTCCCCAAAACACCGCATAACGGTTTCGGCACACGACCAAGACCCATGACGAAGGTTCACCACCATCCAAACACGACAGGCGACGCGGCCTACTCCCAAGCAAAGCGTCTGCTTCCGCGTCTCATCCTCGTCTGGACCCTGGCCATCGTCGCCCTGCTCGCCCTCGCAGCCGGGTTTATGAACTTCGACGACATCGGTCTCATCTGGGAAGTCCCGTTCGAAGCCGTCGCCCTCGTCGTTCTCTGCACCGCGATGATGGACCTGATCTACGCGACCCGATGGCGTCTATGGTTGCGAATCGCCGAACCCAAAGCGCGTTTTCGACTCGCTCGACTCTGGACCTTCGTCACATGGTCCCGTTTCGGCTCGCAGTTTCTACCCATCCCGGCAGTGAGCGTGGCCATCCGAGCGGCAGCCGTCAGATCCACCTCCACCGTGTCAACCAAACGAGCCGTCGGAAGCGTCGCCGTCGATCCCCTGCTCGACCTCTATCAGTTTCTGATCGTGGTACCGATCACGGCCGCACTGCTCACCGGCCACCTCAACGCCGCACAGGCCGCTTGGAGTGCGCTCGCCGCTTTGGTCCTCGGGGCCGTAGCATTGGTGTCGCTGTTCCCCTCGCTCGTGCGCCTAGTCGAAACGGCTCGCGGCTTCCTCCGACAACCACCATCACAAACACGAACGCCGCTGGCGACCATGCCACACGTCAACCGGCGGACCATCCTGACGGCCTACGGCCTCACTGTCCTTCGCTATGCATTCGTCGTCGGACGACTCTGGGCCATCGCGCTCTCCGTCGGACTGACCGGGCTAACCGCTGCCTTCTTCGCCGCCACGGGGACCGTAACCCAAGCTGCCCACATGGCCACGATCACCCCCGGCGCGCTCGGCGTCCTGGAAGGCGGCTGGTTCGCAGCGCTGCGAACTTCCGGCGTCTCCGCTCACCACGCCACACTCTTCGTCACGGCCCAACGCATCTTCATCTGGCTGGCAATAGCCGTTCTCGCGTCGGTGCTCACCGCGATATACTTCGCCGTAACCGTACGTGCCCGAAGCCGCGCGAAAGGGAACGCCGCCGCGCCACCTACCGCCCCGCTCCCCGGAGTCGCGACCTCATGACACTCATCCCCGCGCACACCCACAGCCCCGCCGCAGCGGCCGCCAAGCGCAACGTCTCACAACACAAATACGACCAGTACGTCCACGATCAGATCGCCATGCATGCCCGGCTCGCCGACGTCTATACCGCCAAGCGGTACGCACCGGCCTACTCGCGCATCTATCAGCACTATTGGAACCAGAGGCTCTGTGACCTGGCCGACCTTCAGCCAGGATCACGCGTGCTGGACTTCGGATGCGGCACCGGCATTATGCTTCCCGAGATCGTCCGACGAGGCTGCCACGCGGTGGGTCTCGACGTCAGCTTCGACATGCTTGCGGCCGGGATAGAAAAAGCACCCCGCGCCAAGAGAATCTGCGGAGACGGCGGCCGGTTGCCTTTCGCCGACGCCAGCTTTGACGCCATACTATGCCGCGGTTCGATTCACCATCTGCCGGACTTGTCCGTCGCGCTAAAGGAAATGTCGCGCGTGCTCAAACCGGGTGGCCGCATGGCGTTTTCGGAACCGTCCAACGATTCCTTCATCAACCGCCACGCCCGACGACGCATGTACGCCGCCAGCGACGAGTTCCATGATGAAGACGAAGGGTTTCGCCGCCGCGACATCCTCCCCCTCCTGCACCGCGCCGGTTTAACCGTTCAGGTATCGCGTGGCTTCGGCTTCCTGGCGTACACGCTCTGCGGCTTCCCCGACAAACTACCACTGCTCACCCGCGTCCCCGGAAACCGCCTGATCACCAGACTGCTCCTCGCCGCCGATCGCCTGCTCGAAGCCATCCCCCTCGTCAACCGTCTCGCCCTTCACTGGCAACTCCGCGCGGTAAAAACGTAACGCGACCCGCCGGGATGGTGCCGCATCAGCCAACCCAGCGCGTGGTCGGCACCTGAGCTTTGTCAGTATCAGTGCGTTTTCGGTAAACGTGTAACGGTTCGATGAATCCCCCACTTTCCGAAGCGCTCCGCAGGCCTCTGCCTGCGCGGTGCTACGAAAACTGAACGACACACCCTCCGCGAAAGAGGACACAACGATAACGTAACGGGGCGAACCGAATCATCGGCCCGCCCCGCATACTGCTCTATCAGAAAAACTCCTCTTTCGGTTTACTACGGAACCACGATGTCGATCGTATCAGATGTCGTAGCCAGTTCGCCCGCAGGACTGAACACCGACAGATGTACGGTAATCGTATCTCCGGCATTGCCTGCCGTCGCGAACAACGTAGTGATACCGGTACTCTGATTGGCATCCAACGTGAGAGTAACCGACGCGGGCACCGAACCGTTGGTCGAGAAGATCAGAGTCAAACCGCTCGGATTTCCGGTCACGGTCACAAAGTCATTAAGCGTAAGGGCGTTGGATTCACCCAGCGCCAAAGTCGCTGGCAAGTCAAACGTCACCTCGGCGTACTGTATCTCAACCTCCGCCGTCAGCGTACATTCGTCCGCCGTACCCGCGGCCACTACCGCCTCAAACATCAGTGTCGTCGAGGCTGTGACGCTCGGCGCATCAAACGTGGCATCCGCAGCCGTAGTCGGCGTCAGGGTCACCGTGGTTCCCGCAGGATCACTCCCGGTCTGCGTCCACGTAGCTGTTGTCCATGCGGCCGGCAGATTCGGATCGTTGTCTTCCAGGCTCAGCAACACGGTGTCCGCCGTCACGCCGGGTAGCGCCGGTGATAAGGCCGCTCCACTCGTCTTCGTCGAAGTCTTACGCGTCACCGTCACCTGTTTGCCGTCGGTTCGAGTACCGTCGGTGCCCGAGGCCTGGAACGTGAACGCCTGTAGCGGACCGGCCGGAACCGTCACGGTCGCCGTGCCATCGCCGTTGTCGACGATAATGGTGGGGCTTGGCGGTGAAAGCTGCGACCAGGTAATCGTAACCGTGCCCTCACCGCCGGTGGAAGTGGCCGTGAACGTAATCACATCGCACGGATAAGCGTTCGAGTCCCCGGGAGTGATGGTGACCACCACCGGGTCCGGAGTACCACCACCGCCAGCGTCACACGCATCGCCCACGGTGTCGCCGTCGGTGTCTGTCTGGTCCTTATTGGCCACCGCAGGGCAGTTATCGCACACATCCCCGACACCGTCATTATCGCCATCGGCCTGGTCCTGGTTCGCTTGGCTCGGACAGTTGTCGCAAACACCAAGTACCCCATCGCTATCTGGGTCGTCCGTGCCGTCACAATCGCAGGCATCGCCGATACCGTCATCGTCCACGTCGCACTGCTCACCCACGCCCTCGCCCGGATCAGTCGTATCACCATCGGCGTTACAATCTGTCGCTATTGTGTGGGCAGGGTTCTTGACGTTGGGGCAGTTGTCGCACGGATCACCAAGCCCATCACCATCCGAATCATCTCCCTGGATCGGGTTGGCCGCAGCCGGACAGTTGTCGCAAAGATCTCCCACACCGTCACCGTCCGTGTCATCCTGATTCGCGTTCGGAAGATCTAAGCAATTATCACTAAGGTTGGGTACACCATCGCTATCAGCGTCGCCCTCGCAGGCATCGCCCTCACCATCAGAATCCGTGTCGGCCTGATCCGCATTCGTCTTATCTTTGCAGTTATCACAGACATCGCCCACGCCGTCGCCATCGCGGTCCGCTTGCTGCCCATTGAACGCCAACTTGCAGTTATCACACGCGTCACCAAACCCATCGCTATCGGTATCAAGCTGGCTGTTGTTGGGCGCGTTCACACAGTTGTCGCACGCATCACCCAGATCGTCACTGTCCGTATTCGTCTGATCCGCATTCTTCACGTCGGGACAGTTGTCATTAACATTCGAAATGCCGTCACCATCCGAATCGCC
>JAJRSP010000002.1 GCA_024278775.1 Planctomycetota bacterium | reverse complement strand
CTCGTCGCAGCTCTCGGTGCCGGTGCAGAACAGGCCGTCATCGGGACAGGGATCGCCACTGGAGACACACACGCCACTGGCCGTGTCGCAGCTCTCGGTGCCGTTACAGAACGTGCCATCATCCGGACAATTGGCATCCGACGTGCAGTTGTCGTCGCAGGTATCGGTGTCTTCGTTGCAAGTCTGGGTGGCGGCGTCACAAGCATCGGTACCAGCCACGCAGGTGTTGTCCGAACCGCAGGTCTCGGCACCGTTGCAGAAGGCACCGTCATCGCAATCGGCATCGGCGAGACAGTCCACGCAGGTACCGTCGGCCGGATTGCAAGACTGCGTACCGCAATCCACGGCGACATTCGAGCATACCGCCGAGCCGCTCGTGCTGTCACACGTATCCGTCGTGCATGCATCGCCATCATCGCAGGATGTGCTTGCACAAGGATCCGTAGGATTCAGCGGGCAGCCCGTCAGTAGTGTGAGTACGGCGAACGCGCTACACAGCGTGCCCAACCGCGCCACTCCCCGAAGCGACCGGGGAGTTGTGTTCAACGAAAGTTTCAAACCTAGCATTACCATGGCCTCCAGAAAAAAGTTCTCAGGACTTGGCGTGTTTCTTTCGTTTACACGCTCGTCGCTTCGAAACACCAGAAATTTCATACCTAAAAATCCGAGTCACACCGAAACGCTTAACCCCACCTCCATGGCAAGGCATACACCACGATGCGCCCGAAAAAAACATTCAACCTCAGTAAAAAACGCCGCGCGCCAGCCGCCGCTTCCCACTGCCTACCTCTTCGTCTGCCTTCGCAAGAACGCTCGCTCGACAACGCGCGACGTTCTCATTTTTCGACTTACGCCAACGGTCGTCTCGACTTCGCGCCATGTCGAAACGGACCTTTGACAAACATGCCGGGTCGAAAAATGCCTCGGTCCCTATCTCCCGAGTAACGCATGTCCCGTACCCACAGCGGGCGAATTGTAGGAATCGGCCAAGGGAAGTCAACCGTCAATTTCCCATAACTTCGCCCTTTCTGCTCAGCTATGAACGCCATCGCACCCACACGGCACCTGAGGCGTGCAAACCGATAGCTGCTCATCGGTCCGCTAATCGCCTGCGCTTGAGGAATTGGAGCATAAAAGGACACTCTGACAGACATTAGAGAACCCGAATACCCTGTGATTAACGATACCTATGCTGAAATAACCTATTGTCTGTTTGATCTTTAGGAGAACATAGGAAATCTCGGTAGGACACTTGGTGCGATAATCCTGTGAATACAACGCGGCGAACCGGCCATCAAGAGGCGAGATGCCAGACGGTGACAAGTACTTGCAAGGATGGGAGGCGCAACCGTGTGAGCGTAGCGGGGAGGGCGGGACGAATCACCCTACCTATCGCGCTTTTTTGCGATTTGTTCGGAAAGTTGTACGATTTTTTCGGCAATTCGGCTCTTTGTACCCCGAAACGGGCGGGACCAGCCGGTGTGGGCACGGAAAATCTCGATCCTGGCGCTATCGCCGCCCACGTTGTCGATACCGTTCAGCACGATGGCGTCGCAGCGCTTCCGATGTAGCTTAGCTTCCGCGTGGGCGTGCTCGTCGTGATCTTCCATGGCGAATCCGATCACCACACGATCCCCTTTGGACTGCCCCAGTAGTGCACAAATATCCGTGGTGGGTTGAAGCTGGATGGGCCTGACGCGGTGCTGCTTCTTGAGCTTGTGATCGATGCGCCGCGTGGGACGATAGTCGCACACGGCCGCCGTCATGACCGCAGCGTCACAACGCTCAAACGCGCTGGTAGCGGCCACGCACATCTCCTCTGCGCTTTCCACGTGAACCACGTTTACGCCCGGCGCCGGCGTCAGTGACACCGGTCCCGACACCAGCACGACGGTATGACCGCGGCGCGCGGCGCAATCGGCAATGGCATAGCCCATTTTTCCGCTTGAGGGGTTGGAAATGAACCGTACCGTGTCAAAAAATTCACGCGTGGGACCGGCTGTAATCAACATGCGCATGGGGGTTGTCGACTCGATCAAATAGTGCCACCATATGGCACTTAAAGCCTGTTACGCGCTATCCCTATCATCGGCCGACGGAAGGGTGGCATGGCCAAGCGAAGCGCGGCCATATTTTCGGCGCGTCGTGGGCTCATGCCCGCGCCTCCGGCTTGGGCATGCCACACCCGATCGGCAGCCCACTCATCCATTACGCGGCGGCTAAGCACTGGTCTTCACCCGTTTTCCGTATGGGCCGTGAGTAGTTCAGCCGCACGATCCACGATGTCGCGTGCTTCGGACATCCGACCCGCGCCGACACTCCGGCACGCCAACCACCCCTCACCCGGGCCGATCGTATGACACCCCAACTCGGAGAGCGTCGCCAGGTTACGTTGGACCAAGGGGTGCTTCCACATACGATCGTTCATGCTCGGGGCGAGAAGCACGGACGACGGCGCACAGGTAAAAAGCGTGGATACAATGTCATCGGCGATGCCCCCCGCGAATTTGGCCAGAATGTTGGCGGTGGCCGGTGCCACCAGGAACAGGTGGGCGTGGCTCGTCACGGTAATGTGTTGCACATCGGTGGGGTCTTTGGGGTGCCACAAACCGGTAATCACGCTCCGCCCGGAGAGCGCTTGGAACGTAGCGGGACCGATGAATTGCCGCGCGGAGCGCGTCATAGCCACGGTCACACCGGCACCGCGCTGCACCAACCGCGACACCACCTCGCACGTTTTGTACGCGGCGATCCCGCCCGTCACGGCCACCACCACTTCGTAGCCGGAGAGATCGGAGGGGGGAGCTGATGGGGGGGCGTTAGTCGTCATCCCCCGTTATTTCCTGTGGTTCTTCGAACTCAATCTTGCCTTCCTCGATCTCTCGGATCACCACTTCCATCTCGGTCAACCCCTTGGGATCAACCATCGGGCGTGAGCCCTGGATCAACTCCAGCCACCGCTGTTGTACCAAGGCCGCCAACTTGAAGCGTCCCCCCACCTTGTCGATAATGTCGTCGTCACGCAATGCTTCAATCATTCGGTTTCGCTCTCCTTCGCCAGGATTTTCTTGACGTTTTCGATCGTATCCTTCAATACGTCGTTAACCACAAAATACTGATAACAGCCGCTTTGCTGCGCTGTTGTGATCTCCCTGTCACTCTCTGCCAGACGCTGGCTCAACTGCTCACGCGCGTCGGCATCTCGCCCCTCCAGCCGCACCCGAAGCGATTCGGGATTCGGAGGCATCACAAAAATGCGGATCGAATCCGGCATATTCACTGCAATCTGAATGCCCCCCTGCACGTCCACCTCGGTCAGCACGTTCTTTCCGTCAGCGAGCACGTGCTCCACGGGGGCCCGGGGCGTCCCGTATTTGTTGCCCACATATTCGGCGCTTTCGAGAAAAGCCCCTTCTCGCTCACGACGGTCGAACTCCTCCCTCGTAACAAACTCGTAGCTCGTGCCCGATTCATCGCTCGGGCGTGGGGATCGCGTCGTCACGGACACGCTCCACACCGTATCGGGCCACTGCTCCAGCAGCGCCCGACAGATCGACGTCTTACCCGCACCCGACGGTCCACTGATCACGATCAGCTTCCCTCGACCGGGGGAACCCGGCTTGCACCCGCTATTCGACATTTTGAACCTGCTCTTTGAGCCGATCAATCCATCGCTTGATTTCTACGACGCCGCGCGCGATCACCGCATCATTGCTCTTGGAGGCGATCGTATTGGCCTCGCGCAACAACTCCTGCGTCAAAAAGTCCAACGTACGCCCGGCCGCGTCATTCCGCTCGCATATCTTATCAAACTGAACCAGATGCGAACGCAGCCGCGCGATCTCTTCACTGATATCCGCCCGATCGGCAAATACCGCTACTTCCCGTATCAGGCTGTCCGCATCGAGTTCTAGCTGCGCCGCCTTTGTCAGCACCGACACACGCTGCTGCAGACGCTCGTGATACTCCTCGATCACCGTGGGGGCTCGTTCGGCGACGCCCTCCAACTCCTGCCGGATCGCCTGACAACACACCGCCAGGTCGTCCCGCAGCGCTTGCCCCTCTCGATCGCGCATCTCGATCACGTCATCCAGCGCTAGTCCTGTCAGCTTGGCGGCGGCGGACGCATGGATCTTTCTCGTCGCCTCATCCAACTCCGGCCCCTCACAAACGCCGGGTAGTGTGGCCACCATCGCCAGATCAATCGTGGGCGTCACACCGTCGGGCATGGCCACCGACGAGAGCAGCGTGACATAACGCTGAACCGCATCCATGTTGAGTGATCGAAGCCCCGACTGAAACTCAGATCGCGTCCGGAGCGTACAGGACACACTTCCCCGCGCGAGCCTGGCACGAAGTAGTTTTTCGATATCACTTTCGAGAAACTGCAGGTGCTCCGGAAGCTTGATCGACAATTTGAGATACCGGTGGTTGACGGTACGAACCTCCACCGAGTAGGCCACGCCATCCTCGCCGAGCTCCGCAGCGCCATACCCCGTCATCGACCGGATCATGGGGCCGTTTATCCCTTGCCGCCAGGCGTCACGTCATCGGCACTCTTCGGGGCGGACGTACCTTCCGGCTTTTCTTGAGGCTTCGGCGCGTCTGCGGCACCATCGCCCGTCGGAGCCGCGCCGGTGGTCTCGGAAAGTCCTTCAAGCTCGATCTTGATGGGCTCGTCCGTGCCAACGCTTTTCCCCATCAGCTTGATCGACGCCTTCACGTCACCAGTATCATCTCCGGTCACTGGCAGATCGGTCGTCGGTACTACGGTGGTGTCCGCCGTTTTCGGAGCCTCGGGCGTTTGATCCAAGACGAAATTGCCCACCACATTGATCAGCAGGAACAACGACGCAATCACCACGGTGATCCAGGTGAACACATCGCCCGTCTTAGCGCCGAACGCCCCACCGCCGCCGCCACCGCCGCCAAAAGCACCGGCCAGACCCTGCCCACGACCGCGCTGTACCAACACGACGAGCATCAGGATCAAACAGACAAAGATCAGAAAGACCGACAGCATCCACTGCGGCAACGACATACCAGCTAGCATGTTCATCAATAATGTCTCAATCAAAACCTAGTCGAACCACGTGTCGAATCAATTCAATACGACCGCTCGCCCCAAGACGATCGAGGCGATTCAGTCCCACGCCGCACGATCATCCGGGATCCCAAAGAAATCACACCGCGGTAACCGTCTCCACCGCCGCCGAGATGATAGCTGCAAAGTCCTTCGCCACCAAGCACGCCCCGCCGACGAGAGCCCCGTCAATATCAGGTTCGGCCAGCAGGGAGGCTGCATTGCCCGGCTTCACGCTACCGCCGTACTGGATTCGGATCGAATTTGCGGTTTCAGCACCATAAACGGTGGTCAGCTTGCTGCGAATCGCCGCGTGGACCTCCTGTGCCTGTGCCGGAGAGGCCGTCTTTCCGGTACCGATGGCCCACACCGGCTCATAGGCAATCGTCAGCTTGGCGGCGTCCACGTCCGAGGCGATCACCGCGTCCATCTGCTGATCCACGACGGCTTGGGTTTGTCCCGCCTCACGCTCAGGCAGCGTTTCACCTACACAGTAGATCACCTGAAGCCCGCCGGACATCGCGGCCCGAACCTTCTTATTAAGCCGCTCGTTCGTTTCGCCAAACACGTGACGGCGTTCGCTGTGCCCGATGATGACGTACGTCGCGCCCGTATCCACGACCATAGCGACCGAATGTTCACCGGTAAAAGCGCCCTTCGGCTCCTCGTGAATGTTTTGCGCGCCGAGCAGGAAGTTCGTCCCGGCCACCGCCTTCGCCAGGGGGAACAACAGGTACGCCGGTGGACACAAAAGGACATCCACGCCGGAGATACCCGACGAGGACTCCTTCAGCTCCGTGACGAGTTCTCTCGCCTCGACCAGCGTGTTGTGCATCTTCCAATTGCCGGCAATGAATGGGGTTCTCATCGTTTGCACCTCTGCCTCACAAGTATCCAAAGCTCCCGGATCACAACACCACACGATTAATTCACATCGCATCTACGCAAGGCGAGACCGCTACCCGGCCCAACCGCTATCCGGCCCAACCACTATCCGGCCCAGCCACCGACGGCCGGTCGGGGCTTGGGCTCATCCTCTCGTCCCCACAGCGTGACGCGATGACCCACGATCTCCGCGATCTGCTTGATCTGCCCCATCAGCTTGGCGAAGTTGTCGGGCAACACCGCTTGGGGACCGTCACAGAGGGCTCGCTCGGGGCAGCTATGAACTTCGACAATCGCACCTGAAGCACCGGCCGCAATGCCGGCTAACGCCAACGCCGGGACCAGATCGCGTTTGCCGGCCGCATGCGATGGATCCACGAAAACGGGCAGATGCGATCGCTCCTGAATGACCGGAATCGCCGACACATCCAGTGTAAAACGGGTCTCGTCTGCAAACGTACGGATCCCGCGTTCGCACAGAATCACGCGGTGATTGCCCTGACTCAGGACATACTCGGCCGACATCAGCAGTTCCGTCACGGAGGCCGCCAAACCACGCTTGATAAAGACCGGCTTGTCCGTCTTGCCGACTTCGAGAAGCAGGTTGTAGTTCTGCATGTTTCTCGCGCCGATCTGGAAGATGTCGGCATACTTGTAGACCACCTCCACGTCGCGCGGATCAACCACCTCCGTGATCGTAGGCATGGCAAACGCGGCACCCGCCTCTTGAAGCAGCTTCAAACCGATTTCACCCATGCCACTGAAGGAATAGGGTGAAGTGCGCGGCTTGTAGGCACCGCCACGAAGAATGGAGGCCCCGGCACGTTTCACTGCACCCGCTACGTCGAACAACACCTCACGGCTTTCGATCGCACAGGGTCCGGCGATGATGTTCACATGCGGACCGCCCACACGAATGCCGGCCACATCCAAAATCGTGTCAGCCTCGTGAAACTCACGAGAAGCGAGCTTGTAGGGCTGGGTGATCGCCATCACCTCATCGACGCCGGCTAGCTGCTCGAGCTGCTCACGCGCCTGGGGCGTCTTGTCGCCGATCGCGCCAATGATCGTGCGGAACTCACCGCGAGAGGAGTGCGGCGTAAGCCCCAGCTCTCGGATGCGCTCGACGACGCATTGTTCCTCGCTCTCGGAGGCACCGGATTTCAATATGACGATCATGTCCATAGCGATACCGATGCCCGCCAGGTCAAACCAACCTAGCCTGCCTCAACCTTCAAAACCCCTGTAAGCCAATGAAAACCAAGGGCTTACGACAAAGCAAAACGGACCACGGATCGTACCACGGCTGTTTCACCCTGTCAATCCAACCCGCGCTGCGATTCTCCGAACGACATCCAAAACGAACCGCAGCTTGAAGCTTGCGCGGCGTTACGACAGTCGAGCGACACACGAATCCGAGAAATCGCGCGTCGGATTGGCCACTCGTTCTGCAGCGCATATCCTAGAACCGATGGAACCATACCAATGCCAACCCCTCGCGGGACCGATCGACGAAGCCATCCGACTTCCGGGTTCCAAGAGCATCACCAACCGGGCGTTGATTACGGCCGCAATGGCCGATGGGCACAGCGTGCTGTCCGGCATCCTGTTGGCCGTCGACACCCGACTGATGATCGAGGCGCTTCGCTCACTCGGCATCGCCATCACCATCGACGAGGACACCAAGACCGCAGAGATCACCGGGTGCGGCGGCCAGCTTCCCGCGAGCGAAGCAGCGATTCACTGCGGTAACGCGGGCACGGTGATGCGGTTTGTCTCGGCCATCGTCGCCACGGGATACGGGCGGTTTCACCTGGACGGGATGGCACGCATGCGGCATCGACCGATCGGTGCCCTAGTGGAAGCGTTGCGCGGGCTCGGTGCCCGTATCGAACACGAAGCCGCGGACGGCTATCCGCCGCTGGTGGTTCACGCCGTTGGGCTGGCCGGTGGCACGGTGACCGTTGACTCCCCGGCCTCCAGTCAGATGGTCAGCGCCGTGCTGTTGGCCGCTCCGTTTGCGATGAATGATGTGATGATCGACGTGACGGGGGCCGTGCCCAGCGTGCCCTATCTGAAGATGACCACCTCCGTGATGGACCGTTTCGGCGTAGGGGTGATCGAGCAGTACGACAGTCACGGAGCCCGGTTCATCGTCAGTGCGCCGCAGCGGTATCAGTCCCCATGCTATGACATTGAACCGGACGCCAGCAACGCGAGCTATTTTCTAGCGATACCGGCTATCGTGGGAGGACGTATGACGGTGGAGGGGCTGGGCACCGAGAGTATTCAGGGAGACGTTTTCTTCGTCGACCTGCTCGAACGCATGGGGTGTGTGGTCGAGCGCCGGGCCGGTTCGCTTACGGTACACGGTCCCGCGGGCGATGCCCGGTTGACGGGGATCAGTGTGGACCTGAACGATATGCCCGATGTGGCCCAGACGCTGGCCGTCGTGGCGCTGTTCGCCAAGGGTGATACGTCCATCAGGAACGTGGGCAACCTTCGTGTGAAGGAGACTGACCGGCTGGCCGCGGTGGCGAGCGAACTGACTAAACTGGGTGCGACCATCAAGACGCGTCAAGACGGACTTACGATCACGCCACCTACGGCCCCGACACCGGCCAGCATAGACACGTACGACGATCACCGGATGGCCATGAGCTTCGCGTTGGCGGGGTTACGGGTACCGGGGGTGGTCATCCAACACCCGGACTGTTGCGCCAAGACCTTTCCGGATTTCTTCGATCAACTCGACGCATTCCCCCGCTAACCCGGATTATTCAAGCTTTCCCCTTTTTTACGACCTCCTTGTGGGATAAACTACGGTTGCTGAAACACTTATCCCAAGACAAGGAGGTCGTTAATGGTTGGACAGGCTGTTGCTCAGATTGGCTTT
>JAJRSP010000068.1 GCA_024278775.1 Planctomycetota bacterium | reverse complement strand
TGTAGCTGGACACACCCGCCAAATCGATGCCACAATAGTCCATGAGCCAATCTCCTGCTGTTGGTTGTCTGGAAACCCAAAAACGATCTGGGCATCCTAACAGGAGGCCGGTTGGCTCACTTCATAGCTTCTCTTTTACCCTTTTTCGGGGGGTATGGGGGGTGTCCCCCCATCTCGCCGCCGTAGGCGGCGCAGCGCGCAATCATGATGAAGGATGAGCTGCTTGTTATCGACCGGACGTATGAGCTGCTGAAGTGGTTCCTGGGACGCCTCGATAAGTTCCCGCGCTCGCACCGATATGGACTCGGTCAGCGCATCGAGAGTCGCCTGTACAGTATCTTCGAGGACGTAGGTCGGGCACCTGTTTGCGAGCGTACTCGCTCAGGCAGATCGCCCGATGCGACGGTCGTTCCGTTGGCCGGTGTCAGGCAGAGCCCGACCTACCGAACAAATGAGACCCAAAGAAGCAGAAGCAGCAAATGAAACCCAAAGAAAGGGCGAAGCGTTATGGAAAGGCAGGTCAACCTTCCGCCTTGAGGCGAAAGAACGACCTGCCCTACCGGCTTCGGGCGGGTGCCCCGTCCTTTGCCCCAAGGCAAAGGGTGGGGGACGAAAATGGAAACGGTTATGATTCGGGTGGTGAACGGTGTATGGGAAGTGCGTCCCCCACCCTTCGGGAGTACCCGAAGAATGGGGCACCCGATTGCGCGGCGCTGCGTGATCCGGGCGAGAGAGGAAACCGTACTGGGCGCACAGGGCATTTGTGAAACCGCGCAGGGTGAACCCTGCGGCTCGGGGCGTTCGCATATTATGGGGTTCAGCGATTGCAACACGTTTTCTGGAAGCGCGCAGCTACCGACAAAGCTCTGGTACACGACAAAAAATCTTCCTGCATCTTTATTAGCCGCGGGCGAGTTTCATGAGGGTGGCCTCCGCCTCGGCGAAGTGGTCGAACATTCGCTCTTGCGCACGGAACTCGCGTGTATGTGCGTCTGCCCGGCCGTTTCGCCAGTCCAGGCCGAGCTTCTTATGCAGTAGCTCGTGGTAGAGGACAAAGTCGAGTGCGTACTCTGGCACCTTGGCTCGATCCAAAGTGCAGCTAATCATCACTGTGTCGCGGATAAAATCGTAGTGCCCAAACTTTCTGCCGGTGAATGATCGGCTCCACGTCAGTCGTGGCCGGGGTAAGGAACCATCAAAGTACTTCTGGTTGATCCGTTCGAATGATGCTCCGAGATGGCGATAGACGCCGCTGGCTTGTTCCACGACGCCGCCGAGTGCCTCCAGTTCCGCCTGGACGCTCTGGTACTCGTCGCTTGCCGCTGCGGCCATGACCGGCTGCTTGTCACCATTGGCCACCGATGCCTCCGCCAGAAGCGTGAACTGCTCTTTTGAAAAGACGATCATCGGTGTCGGAACGATCACCCGGGTTTCGTCGCGGCGACCCCGCAATCGGTAGAGACCGGAGACCCGTTGGAACTCAATCACCCCCGGTGCGTGAAAACGTTTGGACTGCTGCAGGGCGGAGTTGAAAATGGGTTGGGCCCGGTCGATGGCCGACACATAGATATCGAAGTGCTGACGGATAGCGAAGTAATCCAACCAGCCGCAGATCGTTTGAGACAGGACGGTCAGCTCATTCATCTTTATGTCGTGTTCATTGAGATAGCGATTGTTTTTTTGGCTGGCCGAGTGGATCGATTCGTAGAGGTCCTCGTGTTGTGCTGATGTTGTAGCTTCGGACAGCCTCCTTAGGATGATCTGCCAATAGGCCCTTACGCCGAC
The DNA here is from genome assembly GCA_024278775.1 of Planctomycetota bacterium. The sequence continues at coordinate 13,101 of JAJRSP010000068.1, read as the reverse complement.
CAGTCTGATGGTGCCGGTAGAGGGTTTTATTGCCTCGGTAGGGTTTGATGCCGACACGAGTGCGCAGGCGTCGAAGTCCAGATTGGCTAGAAAGTGGTAGGCCCGACGGGTCGGCGAAGGTAGCTTTTCCACGCGTGTGCCGTGGTTCACGACCATCTGATCGATCTGACGAATCACCTCGGCCACCTCGTCGCGCAACTGCGATTGTCGTGCTGCCGAGACGGTTCCGGACAGCTCCCGACGCACGCGATCGGCGAACCGTACAACTCCTTTGATTCGTAGAGGGCTCACGGGGGTAGTCATATCAGCGCTGCGACCGCAGTTCAAGAGCCGTCGCTCGGCGGTTCGGATGGACACCGTGTGAGTGACCGGCGTCCGGTATTTCATCCCGATACGAACTTTTGTTGCGGCATCACTATGTTTATTATCGAACTGGTTGAACGGTGGTGAGTCGCTGTGCTACAATCAAAAGCAAGGCCGGTTCGCTGTTTTCCGTAATCTGCCCGCAAGCGCTGCCCATGTGTGATCGGCCGGGTGTGATGAGGGTAGGCGTAGTTGATCGTGGGTCCGGTAGGGGGGGGATGATGTTGCGACTATGGTTTGGTTTTACGTTGGTGGTTTCGTTGGGCGTGCTGCCCGCTGGGGCGGAGGCGCAATCGGGATCGGCGGGGGCCGTTGCGGGTACGGACACAGACGTTGACGGCGTGCCCGATATCATAGACGTGTGTAAGAATACGCCCATAGGAGTGTCGGTCGATTCTACCGGACGACCGTTAGGTGATTTTGATAGGGACTGCGATACGGACCTCGTCGACATGGGGTTATTTCTCGGGGGATACACCGGGCCGATGATTCCAGTCACCGATCATTCCTGTAACCCGGTTACCCAAGTCGGTTGTCTGGCCGGGCAGAAATGCACGTTGGTTTCGGACGAGTTGAATCCGACGCTGCTGCGAACGGTATGCCTGGCCGAGGGTACGGTGCCGTTAGATGGTGCTTGCACGATAGACCCGGCAACCGGTACCGATGATTGTGTGGGTGGTTTGCTCTGTTCGGCCGGCGCTTGCATGGAGTTTTGCTTGACCGCACCGGATACCTGTTCGCCCGGTACCCGGTGCCTGGCCTTGTCGGGGCTTGTGGACAGCACCGACGTAGGGTTGTGTGAGGTGGTGTGCGACCCGTTGGTCAGCCCGTCCGGCTGTCCGAGTGGTGAGGCGTGTTATGTGACCATCGGACCGCAGGCGTCTCTGTGTGCTCTGCCGGTGGGCACGGCCACTCAGGGGGTCGATTGCCCGTTCATCAACACCTGCGCGACGGGGTACAGTTGTGTTTTGAACAACGCTCCGGTGAATAGCACGGGACTCGTATGTGCCTATATTTGTGACGCGTCGCGAAGCGGCGGCCCGACCTGTGCCGACGGTCCGGGGCCGGCGTTTCAGTGTGCGCAGATCAACCTGTTTTATGCAAACGCCGCAACCCTCCCCGATGCGTTTGGTATGTGCGTGGACCCGGTGGAGTGGAGTATCTTCGACGAAGACGGCGATAAGGTGCTGGATTTCAACGATCTCTGTCCCGGCACGCTGCCGGGGACGCCCGTTGATGCCGATGGCTGCCCGTAGTAACGACTTGCGACGCACGGCCCTCTCGTTATCGAATGATTATTTGACATGGGTCCATGCCAACCGTGAGATTGCGGGAATTGCGTTGCCAGCCTGCCGTCTGCGGTGTACGGCGAACGTGGTGCGGAATGGCGGTGTCGCCAACTACGGGCGTCATCTTTTCCCGTGGCATTGTTTGTATTTCTTTCCGCTGCCGCATGGGCATGGGTCGTTTCGTCCGACCTTCGGTTCCTCGCGGCGGATGGTTTCGACCTTTTGGTCTCCTTGGGCACGCATGGCGGCCGCCTGATCCGCGCCGGAGAAACCCGCACCGGTGGCATCGCCGTGGCTGAAGGACATGGCTTGTGCCGATTGCGTTGCCGGGGTGGGTGTGCTCAGAGCGGGCGTCGCGCGGACCTTAAAGATGACGTCGGTCACTCGCGCGGCAATCCGTACCCACATTTGCTTAAACAGCACACGGCCCTCGATGGCGTACTGACTTTGCGGGTGGGTTTGATCGCCACCAAGGGGACGCTGAGAAATCGCGTCTTTGAGGTGGTCCATTTCGAGCAGGTGGTCCTTCCAGGCCTGATCGTGGATACGCAGCAGCACGTAGTGCTCCAGACGGGTCAGCTCCCAGCGAATCATCTCGCGGCCCTGATCGACCAACGCGTCGGTGAGATCGCCTTCGAACGAATCAAACCGGTGTTGGTTCCAAGCGGGACCAAGGCGACCTTTGGCCCATTCGATGGCCGCGTCGCGATCCATGCCGGCGGTTTGTTCTGCCACCTCCCTGGCGATACCGGTGTCGTATGCTTCCGTGGCCAGCGCGATGAGCTCGTCGCGTAAGGTTTCTGGCGATTTGCCGGAGACATCTTCCGGTGACCACTTCGCGCCGAACTTGCTGTTGGTCCAAGAACAGATGGTCTCTGCCGCCAATGACTCGTTGGCGTCTTCGCCGAAGGCTCGTTCGAGGCAGGTTTCTACCGGGTAGGCTAGTTCCCGGTCATGGTAGGCCGCGCGAACGCGGTCCTTGAGCATCTGTTCGATCTCCTCCCTGGAGTTGTCGAGCAGGTCGTCAAGCGTAACCTGGATGCCACACTTTTTCCCCGCCCAATCGGCCACGCAACGCAGCGCGTAGTGTGGTTCCAGATAGACGGCGATTGGGGAAAGATCCAAATTGGTATAGTAAGTTTCTGACGCGGTGTAGAGCGTGTCCTCGATGTCACGCGGCTCCATCTTTCGGAGTTGGTTTTGTGACAGGTTGGCGTGAAAGGCCCGTGCGGCCCATTTTGACAATCCGCCGAGATCCCAATTTTTGGAGGGTTCGTCCGGATCGACATATTCGCCGAAGGAGGTGCGTATGGTGTCATGCGCTTCTTCGATAGCGCGAATCCGTATACTCTTTTCCGCAAATTCCAGGTCGTTCGTGTCGATCGAGTCTTCGTCGATGTTCAAGTCGAGCTGGGTGTGGCACCATTGGGCGATGCACCTTCGGTCGTATTGGCCGCTGAGCACTTCATCCAGGTGGCTCTCGATGGCCTCGTCGATCATGTCGAAGATCAACACGGGCAGGTCTCGCCCTTCGAGGATGCGCTGCCGGGCGAGGTAAAACTCTCTGCGTTGGTAGTCCATCGGTTCATCCCATTCGAGCAGATGTTTTCGCGTGGAAAAGTTTCGTTCCTCGACCTTGCGCTGGGCGCGTTCGATGCCTTTGGTGAGTCGTTTGTCTTCCAGACTGCCGCCGTCGGTGAAGCCGAGCTTCTCCATCATCTTGAGCATCCAGTCCGGCATGAACATTTTGAGTAGGTCGTCTTCGAGCGAAAGCGAAAACCGTGACGAACCCGGATCTCCCTGCCGTCCGGCGCGTCCTCGGAGCTGATTGTCAATACGGCGCGCCTCGTGCCGCTCCGTGCCGATGATGTGGAGTCCGCAGGGGGAGTTTAGCGCGCAGACCTTTCGCCCGAGTTGAGGGAAACGTGGGTCGATTTTGGGTTTGAAACAGTGAGCGCAGTTGGTCGCCGGGTCATATTCTTTGCAATGGATGCAGCACTTGTTGATGCCGACGGGGTACAAGTCGGAGTGGCGGGCGCCCTCGGGAAGGTCTTGTGGCACGCGGCATTTTTCGTACACCACGCCCGTGCCGAGTTTGATGTCCGTGCCACGACCGGCCATATTCGTGGCGATCGTGACGTTGCCGACCGGCGTTTTGTCTCGGCCGGCGGGGGGGAGGGTGGTGTGGCCGGCCTTGGTGACGATATCAGCCTCACGCGCGTGGTTTTTCGCGTTGAGCACTTCGTGGTCGATGCCATATCGACTATCCAGCAGACGCGAGATTTTTTCGGAGTTTTCGACGCTGGTGGTGCCCACGAGTATCGGTCGCCCGCGTACCATGTCGCCCATCACCTCGTCATACGTCTCGCACATAAACTGAATGACTTTTTTGTCGCCGACTTCTGCATGGTTGAATTGCCGTAAGGCCTCGTCGACTTTGGTGGTGTCCGCGCCGGTGGCTTTGAGAATGGGAATGAGTGCTTCGAATACTTCGGCCAACAGAAAGGGGTCGGCGGGTCGGCCTCGACGATGTACTTCGTGGATTTCGTCTACGATAGCGAGGTATTTTTGTTCCACGCTGCGATACATCTTATCGTTGTGGTCGAGTCGGTTGACGGGGCGGTTCGTGGGTATTTCCACGACTTCAAGCCCGTAGATTTTGCTGAACTCCGTCGCCTCGGTCATGGCCGTCCCCGTCATGCCCGCACGCATGCGATAGAGTTTGATGAAATTTTGGATGGTGATGGTCGCGAGCGTCTGGGTTTCTTCTTTGACCTTGACGGATTCCTTTGCTTCCACGCTTTGATGCAGTCCGTCCGACCACTGCCGCCCGACCATGAGACGTCCCGTGAACGGGTCGACGATGACGATCTGCCCATCTTGCACGACGTAGTCACGATCGCGATGGTAAACCTTGTGGGCACGCAACGCGTTTTCGATCAGGTGCGGCCACTCCATATTGGCACCGCTGTACAGGCTACCCATGTCGAGGAGGTCTTGAGCAATCGTGACACCTTCATGGGTGATCGCGGCTTGTTTGCGTTCGGTTTGGACGATAAAGAACCGCCGGTACCATTCGTCCTGGGGCATATTCAAGACGGAGGCCTGATACTGCTGGATCGCCTCGACATGGTCGTCCGTGAGGAAGTCCGGCCCCAAAGCGGGGGTCTCGACATCCGGCGTATCCCCGGTCGAGGGCGGTACGGTTTCTTTGGTTTTAGACTGTCGGTATCCCAGAATACGCATTGCGTCGTCCAGTTTGGGGATGCCGTGGGCGTTTCCGTCGAACTTGGCGACGGTGGGCATGAGCTTCTGGTCCCACTTCCGTTGATGTCGCACGAGCTCTTCCGCCACTCTGTTGGCACGCGGATAACGCGAGACATCGTCGCCGGTCGGTCCGGAAATAATCAGCGGCGTTCGGGCTTCGTCGATGAGGATGGAGTCCACCTCGTCCACGATGACATAGTCGAGCGCGCCTTGGACTTGTTCTTCTGCGCGGTTCTTCATGTTGTCGCGGAGGTAGTCGAACCCGAACTCGCTGTTGGTGCCGTAGGTGATGTCACAGGCGTAGGCGCTGGCTCGGATACCCTCTCGACCGCCGGGGTCAACCATGGCCTGAATGTAGCCGACCGTGATGCCGAGAAGTTCGAAGATGGATGCCGCAAATTCGGCATCGCGCTTCACCAGGTAGTCGTTCACCGTGATGATGTGGACCTTGCGACCGCGCAGAAAATTCATCATCGCGGCGAGGTGGCATACGATGGTCTTGCCCTCGCCGGTACGCATTTCGGCAATACGCCCTTCATAGAGTACACGCCCCCCCGTGAGCTGGCAGTCGAAGTGCCGGTGGTTTTGGGCGCGGCGTGATGCTTCCCTGAGCAGGGCAAAGGCTTCGTAGTTGATCCCCTCGGTATCGAGGAGTTCGACGACTTTGGCGTCGCGGGAGCGGTACTCTTTCCGGTAGTATTCGTCCATCTGCTGCTTGGCCGGTAGCGACTGCCACCAGGTTTCCAGTGGGGCGCTGTGGAGGTCGATTCGTTCGCGAAGTGATTGAAGACGCTCTCGAAGGTCGAGACTGAAGTCCACCCGCAGCCTGCGTTCTTCCGCAATGCGCTCTTCGTCTTCGAGCCGGTCAAGCCCCGCGTCTTTCAAACGCTGCGCGAGCGTTTCGTCGAAATGACCGCGCAAGTCGGAATCAAACGCACCAATCGGATCTATGTGGCGGTGGTATTGTTTCAGAATGCGGTCGTTGCGCGTGCCGAAGAGGCGACGCGGCAGATTCTTGACGCTTCGGAACAGCCCCGAGGCTAGGTCTACTGCGAGCATGATCAATCCCTTAACTCGGTCGGTTGGACTACGTTCGTGTGAAGTCGGGTCAGTTTACACGTGCGGTCGGCAAAGTCGAGCGGGTTGGCATTACGGCCCGTAGCGACCGCCGATGTGAGACGTCAGCAGCGCTTGGTGACGTGTCGCGTTTGCGGCAAATAGAGCTTCCCGCTGAGGAGGGACCGCTCGCACATCCACCGGCCGGTGCGGCACTACGAACGAGGGCGTGGGGTTGGGTTCTAGCGCGTGGGACGGCATGATCCAGATTGCCGCCTGGATGCGGAGGGAAACGCCTGACGCGGTGCTTATTCGGTGGGGCGTGCCGATGGGTGCCAGCGCCAGGATCGCCAGTGACGCGGACGACAACTGGGCGACCATCCGAAGTGGTTGCGCAGTGCCCATCCATGACGATACAGAGAACCAACCCATGCGGGGCATTATACCGGAACTGCCGCGGCGCAAAAGAAGACCCCGGCGGAAATCTGAGAGATCCACGCCGGGGTCTGTGAGTCAATAGGAATGGGGCGTTTAACGCTGCAGACGGCGACGCCCACGAGTGATCGCCATGAACGACAGCCCGAAGAGGGAGCCGAAAAGACCGCCGATCATGCCAAAACCGCAGATCGACCCGCCTGTGGGCCGCTGGTTGGCACTGTTGGGGACGTCACGTCCCGGAGGCTGATCGCCACCACCGCCGCCGATCGAATTATCGGCCGCTTCCGTGATGGTGACGGTGATTGTCGCGCTGTCCTCGCCGCCATTTCCATCAGTGACGATCAGCTTCACGTCGAAAGTTCCCGGGTTTTGGAATGTCCGGCTGACCACTGACCCTTCCAGTGTATCGGGGGGCTCCCCGTTCCCAGTAAACGTCCATGAGAAAGTCAGCGTTTGCCCGGTGTCGGGATCGAACGAATTACGACCATCAAACGTGAGCAATGCCGGGGCCGTGCCCGAGCGGGGACCGGTGGTGATGATGGCCGTGGGGTCTCGATTCTCCGGAAGGGTGATTGTGATGGTTTTGGTTACGATGGAGGTTTCTCCACGACTGTCCGTTACGGTTAACTCTACCTGGAACGTGTTGGCCGTGACATATTCGTGGGTGACCTTGATACCAGTGCCAAAGAGACCGTCACCGAACGCCCACTTGTAGAGAAGGCCTTCCACATCTTCCGGTTGCGGGTCGGTGGTGGCGCTGGCGTCAAAGGAGAAGGTGTCGCCCGGCTGCCCTGTGAGCGTGGCCGGTGTGACGGTGAAGCTCGCCACCGGCGGATCGTTCGGCTTGGGCTCGGGCGCTACGACGATCAGCGTAGTCCATGTTGCCACACCGCCGAACCCGTCTTCAATTGTAGCGGTGGGGTTGTACTGCTTCGCCTCTGTCTCGGTATGCTCATATGTATGCAAGGCCGTCAACCCCGTTTTCGTGGGACTACCATCATCGAAATCCCACGTCACCGTAATCGCCTGGTCATCCGGATCAGAGGAGGCCGTGGCGTCAAAAGAGACTTCGAGTGGAGAGTCTCCCGAACTCGGTGTTGCGGTGACAACGGCGATGGGGTCGGAGTTACCCACCAGGATGGCTACCGTTGCGAAATCGGACTTGCCGCCTTCATCCGTGACGTCAAGACGAACCGTGAACGTACACGGAGCCGTCGGCGTGCAGAGGACGCCGCTCGCGTTTTTCTCGAAGACGTGCGTCGCCGACTGGAAGGTGCCCGGATCGCCCTGGTCATTGATCGTGGTACCGTCGCCGAAATCCCATTGGAAGATCAGGTCACTCGCGTCGGACTCCGTATCGCTCGACCCGGTCCCTGAAAAAGTGACGGAGAGCGGAGCTCGGCCACTGGTTACGGTGGCCGTGACTTCGGCATTGGGGCTGTTGTTGAACACGACGATGTCGATAAACTCATCATCAGAGAGCCCGTCTGAGTTTGTGGCGGTCAGCTTGACCGTAAACGTGCCCGAGCCGCGGTATACGTGTGTCGCCGTTTCGCCGAAGGCGATCGGTGACCCATCTCCGAAATCCCATTTGTATGCCAGTGTCAGGCTCTGCGGGTCCGTCGACTCTGAGGCATCGAAGGCGACCTCTTCGCCGGGGCGGATGGTGAGTGGGTCGGCCACAATTACCGCACGGGGACCGCGAGAAATTTTACCTTCGACAATCTCCACCGCGGCGCTCGGCGCGGTGAGCCCCGTGGTGGTGAAGTTGAACGAGTCATCCTTGGTAAACGGTACGCTACCCTCACGGATTTCAAAGGTTACCTCGCCGTGGATGGACGTATAGGGTGTGGTACACGGGCCGTTTTCGGGGCACGTGAAGGCGTGCGGGAAGGGGCCGGGAATCAACGTGTCCGGTTCCGGTTGCGTCAGGGAGCTGTACACCACCCACTCCGTCCCTGCCGTATCGATACAGGTGACTACCCAGGTTTCGGAACGCGCTGTGGCGGTCGAGCTGGCGGACACGTCGACACCGAGGACGTGGAGTGTTCCATTGCCGACACTGTTGCGGCGGATGCGCGGTTCCGTAAATTGACTTTCCAGCCCATCAGCGCCAACTCCGGGAATCAGCTTGGCGAAGATGAAATATCGATCGTCGGGAACAGCGCTGATATTCCAGTCGATGCTGGATCGGATGGTGCCGGGTGCGCCTTTGGTTTTCGAGCCAATGCGGTTTGATGCGCCGGTCGACAGGTCGTTGGGGTCTGTCGTGTAGTACAACTCGATGTCGGTGCCGCCAAACACGTCCGTCGCCTCATACCGTACCTGAAAGGTGCTGCCCACGGTCTCACCGCCGGGCGGGTTGATGAACTTCAGGCTTGGGATGTTCGTCGGAGTGAGCGACAAGGTGACGCTGACCGATCCGAAGTTGTCCGGACGTACGTCCGAAATATCAATTCCCGTCCAGCGGTTTTGTGACGTCCACGTGGCACTGGGCGTTGTGTCGAAGTTATACTTCGTGGCTCCATCCGGGATGCTGCCCCACATGTCGCCGAGGTCACCCGTGTTGCCGCTACTGCTACACGCTTCCAGTTCTCCCAGCCCGTCCGCCTGGACGATTCGGAAGTTGGCAGGAGTCGTGCGTTGTTGAGAGGCTAACGCCTCTGAGTTGTTGATTGCGGTGAAATCCTGCGTGTGGAGGATCAGCATGCCCTTACCGGGAAAGCGTCCCTCGTCCATGCCACTTCCGGCGGACCAGAAGTATTCACGTTCACCCGGACGCTCACTATTGGCTAAAAAGTAGTAGCTCTCATCACGGACCTTCTCGGCCGGGGGAAGGGTGATCGTGGTCACCACACCAGGCGTCAACACTTCAGCGAGGTCCACGGACTGAATCCACCCGGAAAGCTCTTCTTTGAGAGGCGGTGTCGGATGGACGAGACCGGGCGCGTTTCGCTCCATGATATCCCAGATCCCGATGGGGCAGTTGATCACGCCGTTGTCATCAAAGACGTCGTAATCGTACAGGTCCGGGTAGCCCTCCCATGTGTGCAAGTACTCGTGGGCGGCGTAGGCGATGGCTGCAGGGAAATCACGACAGGTCTGGCAGATGACCAAGTCATGGAATTTCGGACGAATCGTTCCGGTGTCTTCCGTGTGGACCGGGTAGAAGCTCGGCGCGTTCGGGAATCGGTTGATGTCCGTATAGGAATCTCCGGGAACCAGGACGATGCCTGACACCGTGTTAGAAATACCTCTTTTGTTGGCGTTGGGATCTACGAAATCGTCCCAGTCGACGTTCTGGTCTAGCGCTTCGACAACATCCTCCACGAGCCGGCGCCGGTTGAACGGGTAGTTCGTGTCGGTCCCGTCGTCCGCGGTGCGTGGGTCCGAGTCGACCGAGTAGCTCTCGGATAACTCCGGGCGTACCTCGCCCTGGTCGATCATGCCGTCCAGGTTGTAGTCTGCAAAACCCTTGGGGCCTTCAGTTCGAGGCGAGCTTGGACCGGCGAAGGGGTGATAGGGGCCGTTTTCGGCCTCCCACCCGGCGGATACCGTCGGGCTTGTGCCGTCAGTTCGCCATGTGAGCCACTCGAGAATGCATACATCGCCGGCATCAAACCCCTTTTCGCCGTGGATGTTGATGGCCAGTGGGCCCGCTGCGACCGTGCGTTGGTCGCGTACGGCAATCCTGTCGGGACGGTTTTGCCCCAAGTCCGCACCGGCGATGGCCGTATAGGTTGCAATCGTACCATCTGGATTCGAGACACCGGGATAGCTCACCTTATCCGTAGTCGGGGAGGTGATTTCACCCAGGCGTTTGTCACCAGCATGGTGATACTTGGACGACGCAAGATCGTCGTGTTCCACCCAGCCATCGTAATAGCCGAACTCCTCATCCGGGAGAATTCTGCCGTACTCAGACCAGTCGTCGCTCCCGAGGTTGAACGTAATGTTATGGTCCGCAACATCACCACCCATGCCGAGTCCGAGTCCATCCCAACCACCGGCATTGGGTTGGAACCATCGGCGCACCGTATCAGCGTCCTCATTCTGGACGATCGGAGGAAGGGGGGCATCCGGGTCAAACGGTCGCATCACGGGGCTGTTCGGGGCGATGAATCCGCCGGAGCCTCCCGGCCACGGCGGTGGTGTCGAGCCGTACCTGCTGGTCCAAAACTCCGGGAACCAATGCTTCTCAAAGTTGGGTGGGCCGCTCGTGTAGAATGTGCCGGGTTCCGGCGTGATCCATCCGAACTGGTTCAAACCGGCGTCCTGCATCATCTTGGTGGAGCCGCGATCTACGAAGAGGTCCGGTGGGTCATAAATGCCGTTGCCGGTGCGCGCGACGAGTGCTTCCACATCGCCGGGGTAGTTATTGCGTATGTATTCTTCGGTTACCTTGATCCAGGCATCCTTAAAGTTGGTTGCCTGCGGATTCCATCGGACCATGAAATCTTCGAACGGCTCGGCCACGGCGATGTTGCCCGTATCCGTGCTGTCGTCAAACTCACAGCACTGCGGGAACGGGTCGCTGTTCGGGTCTTGACAGGTGAGGCCGGGCTCACCTTCCGCGCACTCCGTGGTGTCATCCGGGTCCTGCGTCGCACAACATGGGAGAAGTTGTGGCAGGGTGCCATTGGGGTCTGGGAGACGGCAGTTGGTGGGCGGGCAGTAGCCTGCGGGGCACACCTGTCCTGAATAACCGGCGATTAGCGGGCAACTGCCGTTTTCAAACAACTGGCAGAAGTCCCCGAGGTCACAGTCGGCGTCCGTTTCACACTCCGTACCAGTGGCCTGGCAACGCGGCGGCTCTAGCGGATCGCCACAGCGGAGAAGATTCGTTGTGAGACTGACCGCTCCGACAGGCTGACCGCTGCCGTTGAGCCATTGCGGAATGACGCAACCGGAGATGTCTTCCGCGTCATCGCTGCCATCCCAGTCGATCCAGGGCATCTTGAGATCGCCACAACCCGGCGTATTGCAGCCTCGGGGACCGCCCCCCACGGGGTCGGCCGGGACGCAGAACTCGCCCAGTTCAGGGCAGTCTTCGTTACTCTTGCACTCGACGCGGCTTCGGCTGCAGAGCGGAACCTGGCAGCCGTTGGGTCCGGGGCAGAAGCGGTCGGTGACCTCATCCACACCATCCCACCGGTTGTCATCGTCAAGGTCGATGAATCGTTCGCCAGGGGTCCACACGGCCACGCCCGCGACCGGTCGGTCATCCAAACCGGGTCCGCGCACGGGGGGGGGGTTGCCTTGGAGGTTGGTGCCTTCCGTCCCGGTGCGGTCGATGATAATCAACGCGCCGCAGAGCCCCGATGTGATCGGTGTCGGCTCGATATCCCCCGAGGAGGTGCAGTCGCAGAAATCTTCACCGGCTCCGTAGGCAAACGGTGCCGGTACAGGCGGGTTCACGCCGGCCGTGCATGTTAGCATCTGGTTGGCGTGGAGGTCGATGAAATCCGCCGCGGAAGCTCGTTCGCCACCATTCGGCGCATTCGGATCGAAAGCCCAGGGAAGCGTGACCCACCCAAGTGCGTCGCCGGTGATGGTCACGTCACCGTAGCTGATCTCCTCCCAGTACTCCGCGAAGGAGTCCAGTTCCGGGTCGAGCCTGTCGAAGTATTGCTTTCGGATGTCTTCGACGGAGTGGAGACCGCCGATAGGTAGTCCCGGTTGGCCTGTGCCGTCAAGCTGAGACTTCGGAGAGTGGGCCAGCATGACCGCGAATTTTCGGAGTTCGGCCGAGGCATCTTTTGACGTGGTGACCAATACGCCCACGCCCACGCACGCCCCCAAAAGGAATGTACGCGTCGTACGAGACAAATTCATCCGGGCTCTCATCGGGTTGCGACTCCCCAGTAGCTGTGTGCCGTTGCGTTCCGTTCGCGTCGGCGATGTACTCTCTCACCTGACCGCGATACGTACGCGGCCGGCACCATGGCCTAGGACATCCTCGGTATGACGGATGTGGGCTCTTGACGCATCCCCTCAAAGGGGGACAAAGCCAGTCCGTCAGGAAACACACCATCGGCGAGTGGGAACGAAACCCCGCACTGCCGCCGCTCAAACCGCGGCATCCCACCAAACAGTAAGTGCCCTAGCAACCTCCCCGCCAAGCACCGCGCCAGCGAGGGTCGAGACCTCTTCCCGACGCCAATCGTATCGCTCGGGACAAGTGTCTGTCAACTATAGGCGCGTAGATGGCGCGATGCTATCGCGCCGCCGTAATTATCGGAGCCGTATGCGTTTGCGGACCTGAGTGCATCTCTCTGGAGTGAGTTTGGGGCGTGTGAACGGCCCTCCGTCTCAAGAGCTCATCGAACTCACACACAAGCGGACGCACGCCCCCTTGCTTCTCACGATCGCGATGCGGCCACAGGTCGTTATGCGAGGGTTCGCGCGACGCGATCCGGTGACGACTCAGGACTACTGGATGATCTGAATGATGCGTCCCGTCTGGATGTTATTCGGAATCGTCACGATGCGGTCGGATAGTCCCGCTGCGACCGTGTTGGCGATGGAAATACCGGTGTCTGTGGCCGATATGCCTATTTCATAGGTACCCAGGTCGCGATCAAGGGAGGGGAGTATGAACTGACCGGTGTTGCCCGAGCCTGTTGCCAGCTCTTCGCCAAGTTGGTCGACAGGTACGTCACGTGGATCCGTCTCCTTGAGGAGAAAG
>JAJRSP010000067.1 GCA_024278775.1 Planctomycetota bacterium | reverse complement strand
TGGAGCTGTCACGGATCTTGGACGATGCGAGTCACCCTGTGGTGACGGAGATGATCGACTTGTTCGACAGCGAGTTCCCGGAAACCAGAAAGGACATCATGATGTCAGTAGTTAACGACGAATCGGACAACATCGTTCAGGAGGCGGCCGAAGCCGGTGTGATCAATGTGCCGCCGGTCGTGGATTCGGATTCGTTGAAAGTCGAACCGGTGGCCCAAGCTGATTCCGCCCCTCCGGATCAATCCGATACGATCGCGGTTGACGAATCGGCCGCGTCGAGTCTCACTCAGGCGCTCAGCGAAGCGGAGGAGGCGATGGACGAAACCGTCAAGCTTTGTCAGGAAGGTGCCGGAGAGACCGGGGAGGTGCGGAGTCCGGACCAGCCTGAGGCAGACGACATCCCGCCAGCAGATGAAGTGATCGCCGAGGCAGATACCGGTGGGGCCTCCGATGAGTCATGTGAAGCAGAGGCCACGTCTGATAGCGGTGTCGCCTCCGATGAGGATGCCGTCGCGGCCAACCATGCTGGCGAGGCGGCGGTCGAGGCGGCCGATGCACTGGAACAGGTTGTCAACGCGGCGGATCCTTCGGAGGAAGCGGTGCGTCCTCCGGATTCGACCGCAGCCGACGAGGCCTCCGCGCCGTCAACTGAAGCGCAGGAGTCGCCGTCTGACGAGACAACGGCCCAAGCCGATGTCGTTGCTACACCCGTAGCTGAAGATGTTGCGCCGTCCGACGGGGCAGGTGTTGTGGAGACCGCTCCGGAGGCTGTGGCGGCCACCGAGGCCACGGAGGCGAAGGTTGACAGCGAACCCCATGCCGAGCCGACCGATGACACCGGGGGGGATGCCCCGGCCAGTGAGTACAACGCCGAGCGTGCGGCTGAGGCAGTGGAGACCATAGAACGTGGGATTCGTACTATTGCGGCCACTCTGCAGGATGAAGTGGTTACGCGGTGGAAGCATGCCAAACAAGCGCTGACAGACGCGACGGAGTCCGGGCAGCGTGCGTCGGAGACCCGTAGCGAGATCGAAGTCCTTCTGGACGAGATCAAGCAACTTCGCGACAAGGCCCGATCGGCCATGGACGACCTCACGCAGACCCAGCAACAGGCCCGTTTGTTGCGTGAAGATGCCCTGCGAGCCAAGGAACGAGCGGAGGCCAGTGCCTCCGCCGCGGAGTCGGCCGCTGATCAGGCCTCACGTGAAGCTCAGCACGCCGCCTGCCCCGCCGGTATCGAATAGCGATGTGGTGGGTTGCCGGTGTGATTTGATCGACGGTAAGGGGGCGGCAGCCCGAGTGCTCCGGGCAGCAACAGGCGTCGGTTCGGCGTAGACAACCCATCGTTTGCGCGCGATACTTCCGGGCTGCTTGGCGGGCGCCAAGCTGGTTTCGGAAAGGAAAACGCGCAACTATGAGCATTCTAGTAAACGCCGATACGAAAGTGATCTGTCAGGGGATCACGGGCAAGGCCGGCTCGTTTCACACGGCCGGCTGCTTGGAGTACGGCACCAAGATGGTCGGTGGGGTGTCGCCGGGCAAGGGGGGCACGAAGTCCGAGCACGGTCTGCCGGTATTCAATTCCTGCCACGATGCGGTGGCGGCCACCGGTGCCGACGCCTCGATGGTTTTCGTGCCGGCACCCTTTGCGGCGGATGCGGCGATGGAGGCGGCCGATGCCGGTTGCTCGCTTGTCGTGCTCATCACCGAGGGCGTACCTACCGCGGACATGGTAAAAGCGCGGCACTACCTCGATGAAAAGGGCGTGCTGCTTCTTGGCGGAAACTGTCCGGGTATTATCACACCCGGCGAATGCAAGATCGGCATCATGCCGGGGTACATCCATAAGCCGGTGGAGCCGGGTGCCAAGAGTGTGGGAATCATCTCGCGCAGCGGGACGCTAACGTATGAGGCGGTGTGGCAGTGTACCACACTGGGCATGGCCCAGACCACTTGTATCGGTATCGGCGGTGACCCTGTTAAGGGGCTTAACTTCATCGAGTTGCTCGGCATGTTTGAAGCCGATGAGGCGACCGATGCGATCATTTTGATCGGCGAGATTGGTGGCACCGATGAAGAGGAGGCGGCCAAGTACATCGAGCGTAACGTCGGCAAGCCGGTCGTGGCGTTTATCGCCGGGCAGACCGCGCCGCCGGGCAAGCGTATGGGCCACGCCGGGGCAATTATCAGCAGCGGTGAGGGTACGGCCGCTTCCAAGATGGAAGCGTTGACCAACGCTGGCGTGATGGTGGTGGATTCGCCGGCAAAAATCGGCCATGCCATCGGGGAACTGCTCAACATCCCGAGCGCGCAACCGGCGTGAACTACTGGCTGTTCAAGACGGAGCCAACCGACTACAGCTACAGTGATCTCGTGAGGGATCGCCGTACCGTGTGGGATGGCGTGCGTAATAACCAAGCCTTGCAGTTTCTTCGCCAGATCAAACGGGGGGATTGCGCGTTCATCTACCATACCGGTAAGGATAAGCACATCGCGGGTGTGGCCGAGGTCGTTCGGGGTACCTATGCCGATCCGGAGTTCGATGACGACAAGATCGTTGTTGTGGATGTGAAGGCGTCACGTGCGGCTCCCACGCCGGTGACCTTGGCGAGCGTCAAGAGTGACACCGCCTTTGCCGACTTTCATCTGGTTCGTGTGGCGCGCCTTTCGGTGATGCCGGTTCCTACGCCGCTCTGGAAAAAACTCTGCAAGATGGGCGGGATCGTCTAACGCTTCGGAGGGGAAGCCGTGGGTTCTTGTGCGGCTGGAACGTCTGGCAAGTCATACGATACCGGTTTCTCGGGTACAGCAGGCGGATGGACGAAAACGGAAATCTAGAGAACGCCGACCAGCTTGGTGGGGATTCAGACGTGCCTGCCGCTGCTGGCCAGGGTACGCCGGAGACGGAGTCTGTCGGTTTCGCGCGGCCGGCGAACATCCCGGTGGCCCGCCCCGTCTGGTCCGATCGCGATCGGTTCTTGTTGCTCAATTCGCCTCGGTCTAAGGCGTGGGCTGATGTCGGCGTGCTGCTGCTCTGTTTGTTAGCCTTTGAGTTGGTGTCTGGTACTGTCCTCGTCCTCGTCTCGGGGGGGGACGAATCGGGTGCGGTTGCCGTCGAGCAGGTTCATTCCGACGGCGCGGAGGGCGATTTCGAGGGTTCGATAAGCCGGACCCTGCTCGTGCCGACGGTGACGATCCGTGCCATCTTTTCGATCCTCCTGATCGGGCTGATTCTGCGTGCGAGAGGTCAGCGGGCGAGGTCCGTGGGTGTGTCGACCGAGCGATGGGGGCTCAACACCTTGATTGGCATCGGTGCCCTTCCGGTGGTGTACGGGTTGATCTATTTGGTCATGGCCACGATCTGGATCGTGGAGCCGACGTTGCTCGACCAGATGTACGAGAATGCGGATCGGATCACGGCACTCGTACCGAAGCTCTCTCCGGTCTCCTTTGCCGGACTGTCGGTGGTAGTGGGTGTGTATGAGGAGCTGATTTTTCGGGGTTTTTTGATGACGCGGTTGCGGCGCGGCCTGGGGAATTGGACGCTGGCCGTGTTAGTTTCTTCGGCGTTTTTCACAGCGCTGCATGGCGTCGATCAGACTGCGGTGGCGCTCGTTGCGGTGGCGATCCTTTCTGTGACGTTTAGCGTGTTGACGATCTGGCGCCGTTCGATCATTCCGGCCATCGTCACCCACATGCTATTTGACTTCTCGCAGTTTCTCGCGCTCTACCTCACGAAAGGGGATGCCTGGAGCTGAGGAAGTGTGGATCAGGGTCAAAGGCCTGCTAACGGCATAGAATGGTGCCGTTCGATGTTTCTCTAAGGCATTGCGCGGCATTGGTTTACATGTTGCCAGTGGGTTGCTATACTCAGGGGTCTGACTTGCCCTGCCGGCGTATGTCAGTCAGACGTCAGTGCGATGGCGTATCCGCCCATGCCCGAAAACGGGCAACGTCCGACCGTGATGCCGTTATCGTAATTCAACAGAAGCAGTTGCCAGCGTAGAGCGAGTATGCAAAAACACCAAGACCTTCCCCAGGCGTTCGCTGACCTCGGCGTGGAAACCCGTTTTCTCAAAGCCCTGCATAAGATGGGGTTTGTCGAACCCAGCGACATTCAGACCAAGCTGATCCCCGTGGCGCTCGGAGGTACGGATGTGCTCGGGCAGGCGCGGACGGGTACCGGCAAGACGGCCGCCTTCGGCCTGCCGATGATGCAGAAGCTCGACCCCGCAGGTCGCCTACAGGCCATCTGCCTTGCCCCGACGCGGGAGCTGGCGGTCCAGGTGACGGCCGAGTTGCAGCGTATCGCGGAGTTTGCCGAGCTGCGCGTGGTGCCCATTTATGGAGGAGCGCGGGTTCAGACGCAGCTTCATCAGTTGGGCAAGAAGCCGCACATCGTCGTGGGTACGCCGGGACGCGTGATGGACTTCATGCGCCGTGGGGCGTTACAGATTCGGAATTGCAAGTTTGTGATTCTGGATGAGGTTGACCGGATGTTGGATATCGGTTTCCGCGACGACATACGTGAGATATTGACGAAGGTCACGGCCGTACATCAGACGATTTTCGTGTCGGCCACGTTGACCGACGAGATCAAGCGGTTGTCACACCGGTACATGACCGACCCCGTTGAAGTCAATGTGTCTCAGGACAAAGTGACCGTGGAGGAGGTGGACCAGTCGTATGTGTCGGTGGAGCGGTATGACAAGTTCCACCTTCTGCGGATGATTCTCACGCAAGAAGATCCTCAGGTGGCCATCGTGTTTACGAATACCAAGGCGGCTGCCCGCAAGCTGGCGATGAAGCTGCATGACCAGGGTATCAATGCTCGTGAGATTCACGGCGATCTGGATCAGCGTCGGCGGGAGCGGGTCATGGAACAATTCCGCAAGCACCAGATCAAGGTGCTTGTGGCCACCGACCTTGCCGCACGCGGGATTGATGTCAGTGCGGTGACGCACATCATCAATTACGATATTCCCCCTGATCCGGATGTCTACGTGCATCGGATCGGGCGTACGGCACGCATGGGGCAGCGGGGCGTCGCGATCACATTCGTGACGACGGATCAGGGCAAAGAGATTACGAATGTCGAGAAGCTTATTAACCGCGAAGTGCCCGAGCGTCGGGTAAAGGGCTTTGTGCCTCGGAAGTTGGACGCCGAGCCGGCCGCCACCCCGCCAAAGCCTCCGTCCAGCGCGACGACCTCGATTTATGCCGCACCACAAGACGGGACCGGTGCCAAGACGCCGGCCAAGACCATTGGAGGTCGTTTCCCGACACGTCGCCGCCGGCGGTTGTAACGGTTTCCCTTTTGATACCATGTCCACGGAAGATGCGAGAAGTTCAGACTGGGAGGTCCACCGGGTCGAGGTCAAGAAGCGACTCGTCGGTCGTCGTCTGGACAAGCATATCCAGGGTCGTTTCCCGCGTATTTCACGCACGGTGATTCAGCGTTACATCAAGCAGGGGCAGATCGTCGTCAACGGTATGCCCACGAAGGCGAGTTACGAACCGGCTGCCGGCGATGTGATCGAAGTCTCGTTGCCGCCGCCCCCGCCGAGTGAACTCGTACCGCAGGATATTCCGCTCGACATCCTCTACGAGGACGAGTGGTTGCTTGTGATCAATAAGCCTGCCGGCATCGTTTGTCATCCGGCCAACAACTACCAGACGGGTACGATCGCCAACGCGGTCGCGTTTCACGCGGAAACGCTCAGCCAGGGGAGTGATCCTTTTCGCCCTGGCATCGTTCATCGGCTGGATAAAAACACAACTGGTGTGATGCTGATCGCCAAGTGTGACGAAGCCCATTGGCGCGTCTCGATGCAGTTTGAACGGCGCACCATTCGGAAAGAGTACTTCGCGATTTGCGAGGGATGTGTCGCGCTCGACGGTGATGTCATCAATAAACCCCTCGCGCCGCATCCGGAGACGACGCAGCGTATGGTGATGCCTACGGCTGCTTCGCCACCGAGGCAGGCGATGTTTAAGGAGGCGGTGACGGAGTACCGCGTTGAAAAGCGCTACCGCGGGTTTACGACGGTCAACCTATTTCCTAAAACGGGTCGTACGCACCAGCTTCGTGTGCATATGCTGTCGATCGGGCACCCGATGGCCGGTGATGTGCTCTACGGTGGCAACGCGCTGAGCGAGTTCGACGTTGCGGGGTCGGGACGAAGCGAGCCGTTCCTGGTGTACCAGGCGCTTCATGCCAGGCGATTACGACTGATGCACCCGATTCTGGAAAAACCGTTGGAGGTGGTGGCGCCGCTGCACGAACCCATGAAGCGGATGCTCGAGTTGTTGGAAACCCATCGCACGAGGTGACCGCGGTATTCGCCTCTGTCCGCTGTAGACTACCACCAGCTTTCGTTGGAGGACGCGGTATCTTGTGTAGAGTCGCTCGGCGACGCGGGGAAGTCGTTGGTCAGCCGGTCGTGGTGGTGTTCGGTGTCGATGACGCGTCCCAGACGGTCGAGGTATTGCTCCAGGTCGCTCTTGGAGAATTCCGAGAGGAAGATCGGGTTGGCGGTTGGATTCATTTCCATGATGGCGGCGATGGCGTCACTCTTGGATGCGACCATGTTGCGATCCCCTTTCCGTAGAGGCGATTTCGATTCGGTCCGAAACGGAACCGGCAGTGCATCGATTATCGACCGGACGCGGCCTGTGACATCATTCGGATGGGGGGTGTCGAGCCGCGGACAGGCGGCTCTTTCGCGCGTGTCTCGCGCTAGGGAGCGCAGCGTTTGCGCGGCACCAAAATCTTGCGTTTGTTCTAGCATATGGTGGCTGGTAGTACTCTGTAGAACAGGCGAAATCGGCCAGCCAATTTCTGTCGGTTTTTTCGCAGGATGATGTGTTCATGACGGGGGCAAGACCCATTGGGCGGCAGCATGGTTCACGACCGCCGATTCGGTCATATTCCTTTCGCGTGGTGACGCGTGTGGTTGACCCCGGGTGGTCCGGGCGGCTAGCATGCCCGAACTATGGCGATACAGTTTCCGTGTGGCGCGTGTGGACAACCGGTGGAGATCGACAACGAGTGGGCCGGTAAGACGGTTGCCTGCCCGTTTTGTCATAGCCAGATCGTCGCGCCGACAGAGTCGCGTCTGACCAATTCGGAAGACGTGCCGATGGCGACGGCGATGCAGTCCTCACCTCCGGTCCATCCGTCCACCCTGGCATCGACCCCGACAGAGGGCTGGAAGTCAACATCGGAAACGGCGGGTTCTAATCGACTTGCGATCGTGGCGGTGGTGCTGGCCGGGGTGATGCTGATTTCGTTCATCATCTTCAACCGGCTGATGTCAGCCCACGTTACCGAGGTTCAGGCCGTCGCGGAGAAAGTTCAGCAGGCGATCGAGCAGGGGAAGGGTGTTCTGGTTGCGGTCCAGAAAGCGCAGTTGGAGTTTCTCGAAAAGAATGATGGCGCGATGCCAACCTGGTTGGCTGCGGCCGTCGCGTGTGAGATGCTTGGCGGCTTGGCCTGGCTTTCCTCGCTGATTTGTGCGGTTATTGCCATCCGGCGACCGGCGCACAAACGCTATTCCCTTGCGGCGCTGGTGGCCTGCGGGGTGACTCCGATTCTTTTTTGCTGCGTAGGCGGCGGCTTATAGCGCTGGGGGGCAGGGGCTATTGAGCCCTTGTGTGTCTATTTGTCTGCCGAAGCCTTCTCCGGTGGGGGACTGGCCGCTGCCGGATTGGGTTTCGAGGGCTTTCCATCAGGGACCAGAAACGCCGATCCGCATTCGCCGCAGCGAATACGCTTGCCCCGCACCGTATCAGGCACTTGAAGAACTGCGCGACAGGTTAGCCTTGGACAAAGTACCGTAACACTCATGGGTATCTCTCATAACCGTTTGCCAGTGTATCGGCTTGCTTCCGCCATCTCACGAGCGGGGAAGCATGCGATGCCGATATCGGACGCGGAGCCGTCTGAGACAGAGGACCTCTGCGTCACAAACTATGGGGTACGGCTCACCTGAGTGTATGATATCAGTGAGGTGGCTGCAGTGAGAAGGTGTTCTGTTATGAATCGCCCATCCGGGCGTATGGTGGGTTCGCAGCTTGCTATGACCGATACGCCCACCCGTTCGACTGGCCGTGCGCCCGGTCAGCGACCATGAAATAAACTCTTGGGCATTTTTATAAAGTTTCAGGGGCTTTCGTTATTGTTAGCGTTGTGTGAAATGTGGACCTTCTGGGCATACACATCATCTCAAAATGCAAAAAAAATGATTCCGGGGGGTTTATTAGAAATAGCTAACTTGTTACCATGGGCTGTCGAGGCGGTTTCGGATGGGGTCCTCTTCGGGCTTTTGACGACGCCTCAAAAAAAGGTTTGACTCGCCGTCCAATCCCCCATTGGACGGCTCCCTAAGGCCCGGTCCACCCCGCCGGGCCGTTTTTTTATCCCTCATACGGGGGGCAACAGTGATACTTTCGGCAGCGATACTTTCGGCCAGCCCGTGTAAGACAAGCGGTTCGGCATCGGCTACGCACCGAACGCTTCAGCGGAGCGGACGAGTTTTGACGTGACTCCCTTCGGTCACATTCGCCGCTACCGTTCGATTCGCGCGTCAATGGTCTTATCAAAAAACTTCACTCTGTGAATCTGTGCCACTGCACGCGTGGGCCGTGCCTACTACAATAGGGGGCTAGCGAACCCGAGCGTCCATCGGGGGTATTGTGGTTTTCCGACCATTGGCAGGCCGTACGGCGTGCGTTGTATTCGGTCGGTTGATGTCGGATCGGCGGAGTACATGGTGCCGAGTGGAGATGGTCTGGCGTCTGGCATCGTTTGAACGTCTGGAAAGATAGGGTATGCCTACGGATATCAACACGCCTCCCCTTACCTCGACGAAACGCCGGGCGATTCGCGCGATCTTTGCGATGATTGTCGTTCTCGGGGTGGGTGTGTCGGTGGCGGCGGTTTTCTATGCGTTGCGCGTGAAGCCGCCACGTAAAGAGGTGGGGGAGCTACCGCCGCTGGTCGAGTCGATCATCGTTCAGCCCGAAGATGTCACGGAGCGTTTTGTCGGATACGCCACGGCCAACGCGGAGCGCAGTGCCAAGCTCGCGTCTGAACTCGCGGCGACAGTCGTGGAGCGGGTTGGCGATATCCGTGCGGGTTCTGTGGTGGCGGCGGGCCAGCCGCTCATCCAACTAGACGATCGTGAGTACCGCCTGGCTCACCAGCGGGCCGCAGCACTCGCCACGGCCGAAGAGGCTTCTTTGGATGAGATCGGTATCGAATACAACAAGCTGAGCCAACTCATCAAATCTTCCGAGGCGGAGTTGCGTGTGACGGAGGCTGAACGCAACCGCTTAACCCGACTGTTCGAGCAGAATCAGGCGGCAAAGAAAGAGTACGATTTCGCCTATCTGGCTTACCAGACTACGCGGCGAACCTTGCTTGGATACCAGCGTGAATTGGCGAAGCTCGAACCGCGTCGCGCCCGGGCGACGGCATCCATCGAGAGCTATCAGGCCTCGGCCGCCATCGCGAAGCTCAATGTGGATCGTTGTACGATCAAAGCCCCGTTCGCCGGAACGATCGAATCCGTTCTCGTCGATGCCGGAGATCGCGTCAGCCCGGGCACCGTGGTGGTCAGCCTCGTCGATACGGACCACATCGAAATTCCGCTTCAACTACCGTCCGCCAGCTACGCCGACATCCATGTGGGATCACCGTGCGAGCTCTCCTCGGAAAGCCTTTCTCGAACGTCGTGGCACGGGACGATCGCAAGAGTCGCGCCGGTCATCGACGCGCGAACACGTACGTTCGCCGCTTACGTGGTAGTGAACAACCGCACGCAACCCCAACCGCTCGTGCCGGGGACTTTCGT
The DNA here is from genome assembly GCA_024278775.1 of Planctomycetota bacterium. The sequence continues at coordinate 5,267 of JAJRSP010000067.1, read as the reverse complement.
GACGGCTGTCGTCGAGGGGGCCACGTTGCGCGCCCGCTTGCTCGTCCCTCGTAGTGCCATTCGCAACGGGCGTGTGTTCGTGCTGCGTGATGGTCACGCCGCGATTCGGCTCGTCGATACGGAGCGCACGATCGCCGATCGAGCCGTCGTCACCGGGGCGCTACGGGCCGGCGATCGTGTTATTCTCTCACATTTGGACGTGATGATCGATGGCTTGAGTGTGCGTAGCCACGCGCCCGTCGCGTCTGAGGTAGTGAGTTCCCATCCCACCATCCCCACGCCAAGCCTTTCCACACCATGACGTCATTACCGCGCTTCAGCGTCAACAACCCGGTTCTGATTAACCTGCTCATGATGGTGATACTTGTCGGGGGCTCGTATTCCGGGCTGACACTCGTCAGGAAGATGTTTCCGGATTCCGAGCCGAACCGTGTGATGATCACCACCGCTTACCCCGGTGCGACGCCCGCGGAAGTGGAAAAAGGCATCACGCTTAAGATTGAGGAAAAGATCAAGGATGTTGATGGTGTCGAGGATATCCTATCCACCATCACCGAAGGCAGCAGCAGAATACTCGTCAAGTTGGAGAGCGGATTCGCGGCGATCGATCAGGCCGTGAATGATATCAAGGCGGCTATCGACACCATCCCCACGGAAGACTTTCCGGAAGAAGCTCTCGAAACCCGCGTGAGCAAGTTCGATCCGCGTTTTCCGGTGATTAGCGTGGCGGTCTACGGCGACCTGTCGGATCGTGAGCTCAAGAAGATGGGGGAGGAATTGAAAGACGAGATACTCGCCTTGCCCAACGTGACCGACGTGTCGGTCACCGGCCTCCGTCTCGATGAAATCAGTGTTGAAGTCGCTCCCGACAAACTGGTCGAGTATGGGCTTTCGTTTCTCGATGTTGCTTACGCCATCCGCGAGAGCAATTTGGACTTGCCCGGCGGACAGGTTCGCACGAAGGGTTCCACGATCGCGGTGCGCACCCTCGGCGAACGCGACAACCCGGAAGATATGCTGGATATTGTCGTGCGCGCTGATGCCTCCGGACGCATGATCCGCGTGGGCGACGTGGCACGAATCATCGACGGGTTTGAGGACGTGGATGTGGCTGGTAGATTCGGCGGCAAGCCCGCTGTCAACGCGGTCGTGTATCGCACGGGAAATCAGGACACCCTCACCATCGCGTCGTATGTCCGTGCGCTCGTCGCCGGGAAAATGGGCCAGCCGTTGGCACGCGGATTCCAGCAGCGATTGGACACACTGATCGCCGGAGTCGATCGAGCCGGCGACATCTACGAACAGGCCCGGCGCAACCCGTTCCCCGCCAACGTGTCTCTGGAGGTTCACACGGACCTATCCCTGTTCGTTTCCGGACGACTCGCTCTGCTCAAGCGTAACGGACTGTGGGGGTTCCTACTGGTTGCGTTGTCTCTGCTGATGTTCCTTCATTGGCGCATCGCGTTGTGGGTGTTGATGGGGTTGGTGCTGGCTATCACCGGGTCTTTGCTTGCCATGAAGTGGCTCGGTCAGACACTCAACCTGATGACGATGTTCGGGTTGATTGTGGTCCTCGGCTTGCTCGTGGATGATGCCATCATCGTCGCAGAGCATGTCTATACCAAACTCGAAAGCGGGATCGCACCTAAGCTGGCCGCGATTACAGGTGCCGAAGAGGTGGCGTGGCCTGTCGTTTCCGCGATCACCACTACGATCGTGGCCTTCATCCCACTGATGTTCATCGAAGGTCAGATCGGGGATTGGATGGGGGTACTCCCGGTGGTGGTTTGTGTCGCATTGATCGTATCGCTGTTTGAAGCGCTGACCATTCTCCCCTCTCATCTCGCTCACGGCTTGCGCTCGAGCGGAGCCCCCGTTCCCGAACGCGGTGTGGCGCACCACTCGCGGTTGTCTCTGTCTCGCCTCGGTTCGGTGGTACACCGCATGCAGAGTCAAATCATCCATGGACGACTCATCACCTGGTACGAACGACTCCTCAGACGCGCCGTGCGCCAACGGTATGTCACCATGGCGGCGCTGCTGGCCGTGCTGATTGCCGTCATCGGGGCGGTGCTCGGCGGGCACGTGCCCTTTGTGTTTCTGCAACACATGGATTCGGAAACCATCGTTGTTAATGTCACCATGGAGGTGGGTGCGCCGATGAGCGAAACGGCGAGAGCCACACGTGTCATCGAAAAGATTGCCTTGGAGCAGCCTGAAATCAAGACCATCTACACGCTGCTCGGCGTCCACGCCAGCGATGACGGCACCGTCACGCCCCCCCAGGCGCATCTCGGTCAGATCTTTCTTGAAATTGTAGACGCAGACTCGCGGACTCGCACCAGTGACGAAATCGTCCAAGCCATGCGAGACCAGTCCCAGGACATCACCGGAGTGCGTAAGCTGAAGTATTCGAGTATTCAGGGTGGCCCCTCCGGTGCCCCCATCCATCTCGAAATCAGCGGTCACAACGTGGATGAACTCGTGACGGTAGCCGAAGATGTCGAGCGGAAACTGGCCACCTACGAGGGAGTGTCCGACATCGTTGATGACTTTGACGCCGGACGCCGAGAGATGCAGATCGAGCTGTTCGAATCAGCAAGAGCGCTCGGGCTGACAACGGAATCGTTGGCTACCCAGGTGCGTGCCGCGTTTTACGGGTATGAGGCCCGCAAGATTCAACGCCAACGCGAAGACGTTAAGATCATGGTACGGTATCCGCCCGAGTACCGGCAGCGTATCTATGACATAGAAAACATGCGTATTGCCACGCCCTCAGGTGCGCTCGTGCCGCTCACGGAGGTTGCCCGACTCACGGAGGGTTCCGGCTTTGCCTCGATCAAACGTAAAAACCAACGGCGTACCGTAACGGTTAATGCCGACGTCAACGAAAACATTACGAACACGGAGCAGGTGATCGCCTCCCTTACCCCACGGCTTCGTGACTACATGGACAAGTACCCGGGGATGAAACTGGAGTTCGGTGGGCAAAAGCTAGAAACCAAGAAGTCATTCAGTTCGCTTAAGATCGGTTTTCTTGTGGCGCTGTTACTGATTTACGCTATCCTGGCTGCGTTGTTCAAGAGCTACATCGAGCCGGCGATCGTCATGTCCGTCATCCCGTTCGGACTGATCGGGGCCGTCGTCGGGCACTACCTCATGGGCTATCCGCTGACGATTCTTTCGACGATCGGGCTCGTCGCGCTCACCGGTATTGTCGTAAACGATTCGATGATCCTGGTGTCGTTCATTAACCGTCGCGTCGAGTCCGGCGAGGATGTGTTTGAGGCTGTCATCGAAGGCGGCAAAGGTCGACTCCGCCCGATCCTCCTCACCTCGATCACCACCGTGCTCGGCATCGCTCCGCTGCTTCTCGAGCGGAGCTTCCAGGCGAAGTTTCTCATTCCGATGGGTGTCTCCATCTCGGCCGGGCTCATCTTCGCTACCGTACTCACGCTGGTGGCCATACCGTCACTCTATCTCATCGTGTGCGACATACGCGGCCTGCTTTCGCTAGCCACCCCAGTCACTTCGAGCCCAACCCACGAGCCGCAGTCGGCGTAGCCGGAGTTCCGGCTATCACAAACGTTCGGTTTGTTTGGGCTGTAACTGTTTACGCACCTCACGCACGGCGGCCGGGGTGAAGCCGATCACCACCCAGCGATCGAGCACCGTCAAGGCGGGACCGTTGAGCCCATACATCACATGCCACACGTTGTCATCCGTATGGCGAAGCTGAAACAAGCCCGGCGGTATCAACACGTCCCGCACATACGTCAGCAGGTCGTCCACCTTCTTACGAAGCCCATCCGGCTCGCGATCCACACGGATCAAGATCGTCCGGGCAAAGGGAAGATTCAGCGGATGCGGCGGGTCATCATGAATGACCACGGTGTGCCCGAGCCGTTTGAGAATATCCCGCTCGATATCGATACCGGAGGTCGCCTGTAGATTCCGCCAATACACGCGGCTTTTCTCTGCCGCGGTGGGGCTGCGCGAGGCCAGATACGCCCTCGCGATACCGCGCACTACGCGCACGGGGTGGCAATCAATAATCGTGTAGCGCGTGGCCTCGTCGGGTATGACCGCGCCGCGCAGCCGGCTCTTGAATCGCCGGTCCGCGATACGCTCATGGTCATCGGTGAGCCCGCGGCGAATGTAGGCTCCCACCTCCAGTGCCCGACCGCTCCGCCGTGTGGTCCAAAGCCCGCGAGAGACGTCGCCCAAACGTACGGCGGAAAGTACATCGCCGACCTTTCGAGCCAGCTTTCGGTCTACGCTCCGGCGAAGCTCATCCAGTCGAACGAACAACCAGAACGACGCCGACGAGACGTCCAATGTCTGAGCGGCTGTGCGAAACCAATCGTCCGTGGCCAGGCTTGACGCTTCTCCATCAAGAGTGGCGATCACACGATGGAGCGCGTCCGATCCGATTGCGATGATGTATCGATCGCCGATGATCGTCCAACGGATCACGACCCACTCCGGTAGTCGTCGATCACGCAACGTCATCCAGATCTGGTCTCCGAGTTTTTCCTTCGTAAGGATGGATTGTTCCGCATTTGTGTAGGTGTCCAGCAAGTGCTGAACGCGCCGGTTTATCGCGTTGGTGTCGCCACCGGTTTCTATGACGATCGCGGCGCTGAGCCCGGCCAGTTTGTGTCCGCCGTCGTCACGCGGAGTTGCCGAAATATCAAACAGCGCCACGGCGTGGGGGTACTGATACAGCAAAGAGATGGCCGTGATGGAATCCAACCACTCCCGCGTACACACATCCACGACGCCGAAGAGCCCCATCGCCTGGGCCTGTTCGAGTAGCGAAAGCGGCGATACGGAAGGTGTGGTCGCGGAGGCCTGCTGCGCATTCGTGGTGGAACCCGGCCGCTCGGGACCGACCGTCACATACGCTGCAAGGATGCCGCTCGGAAGACATTGGGCCAAATGCAGGGGATCATCACCCGGTGCGGCTGCGGTGTGCGTACCGGGCGCGGCGACGGTGCCGGCTGCAACCACGCCGAGCAGGACCCAACCCGCCGATCGAACCTGGCGGAACGGTGTCATCGGTTCATCCTTCCCAGAATCACGCGGCGGCGACGTTACGGTGGATCGCCGTCACGACAGCAACCATTCTATCCGCCGCTATCCCGGATTATTCAAGCTTTCCCCTTTTTTACGACCTCCTTGTGGGATAAACTACGGTTGCTGAAACACTTATCCCAAGACAAGGAGGTCGTTAATGGTTGGACAGGCTGTTGCTCAGATTGGCT
>JAJRSP010000066.1 GCA_024278775.1 Planctomycetota bacterium | reverse complement strand
CGAACTCGCCAAGGTGGGGTATACCGTCCTCATCAATTATCACGAAAACCTCGAAGCGGCGGAGACCACGCGTAAGGCGGTGGAGGCGTGCGGCGCAGAGGCGGAGATATGCCAGGCTGATGTCTCGGCCAAATCACACCGCGATCTGCTTGTCGGCTTTATGTTGGAGCGGTTCGGGCGTGTTGATCTTCTCGTCAACTGCGCCGGGATTGCGCCCGCCGTGCGTCACGACATACTCGATACCCCGGAGGAGAGCTTCGACCATATTCTCAGCGTCAACCTGCGCGCCGTCTATTTCATGACCCAGCGCGTCGCCAACGCCATGGTCAACCTCACGAAATCCGGCACGATTGACGGCGGCGCGATCGTCAACATTTCCTCGTTGCGATCCTACACCGTCGCGAAGAACTACGGGGAGTATTGCATCAGCAAAGCCGGCGTGAGTATGATTACGAAGCTCTTCGCGGTACGGCTGGCCGAGTTCGGCATCAACGTCTACGAAATCAGCCCCGGCATCATCAAGACGGACATGACTTCGGCCGACGACGTGCAAGAGCATTACAACAAAAAGATCGCCCAGGGCATGGCCCCCATCAACCGCTGGGGCCAACCGGAGGAGGTCGGAAGGGCCATCGCGGCCATCGCCCGTGGCGACTTCCCCTTCACCACCGGCGAGGTCTTCCACGTCGACGGCGGCTGGTCTTTGAGAGAGCTATAGATACGGAGACCGGCCATCGTTTCGTGTTGGTCCCGGCGCACCATCCGCACCCGGCCGACCCACTTGCAACCTGTCTTTACAATCCGTTCTGTGGGTGGGGCAGGCGCGGCAATGACATGACCGTCTCTATTGACCCCCGTGTTCTGGTTGTGATACTGCCTTCTGGAGACCGGGGTCGGTTTCCGTTGGGATCAGATGAGGGCGGTGTGATGAGCTTATGGCATGGGCGTAGTGCAGCGGTTGGTGTGACGATGATGTGGTGTGGAGCAGCGATAGCCGGCCCCGCGACGGTAGAGGTGGTACGCCTGCGGACGTCGGACGGCATCGAGATAGTCGGTGATTTTGTAGCGGCCGGAGACGCGGCCCATCCGGCTCCGGTGGCGATCCTCCTTCACATGTACGGTTCCAACCGGTCATCCTGGGCACCGTTAATCGCTCCGCTGCACGAGGCGGGTTTGTCGACACTGGCCATTGACCTTCGCGGGCACGGAGACAGCGGCGCTCCGAAGACGGATTCCATTCGCGCGGCGATCCAGGCCGGGCACGCGGTGGTGTTTCGGGATATGTCCCGAGACGTCGCGGCTGCGAGGGGTTGGCTGGCGACCCGAGGCGATATCGATCAGGCTCGTGTGGCGTTGGTGGGTGCGAGTATCGGGTGCAGCGTGGCGTTCAACTATGCGATTCAGGATGTTTCCGTAGATGTCGTGGTCGCCATGACGCCCGGGACAGGGTACTTCGGTCTGGATTCGACGATTCCGATGCGAGAGTTCGGATCACGTCCCGTGCTGCTTATGGCCACCGCGCATGAACGCGAGGCGTGCGATAAGCTGGCGGATCTCAATTCGTACGCCACGAAGCGTATCCTCGGTAAAATGACAGCCCATGGCACGCGTATGTTTCACGCGCAGAAGAATGTGGCGCAGATGATTGTGGATTTTCTGAGCGAGGGAGTGGGGGCACGTTCGGTGTCGCCGGTGGTGAGTGTGGAAGGTGGGGATGTTTTCTATGATACGACTAAGGCGTTGTTAGCTTCTGTGGGACAGGTGAAGCATGAGACGCTTCGCTGGTTTAGCTCCGCCGAGGAGGCGACCTCGCGGGGGCTTCACCCGGCCCGCTGATCGATCACGCGTTAGCTTGTCGTATCTCGAACGGGGTCGCCGTGCGTTGACTCGTCTCGTGTGGCTACCTAGACTTAGCGCGTCGCGTTGAGTGAGCCGGTTGTCATGGTGTTTCGTTTTCGTAGCTATTGTATACCCTCGTGCTGTGTGGTAGTGATGTGTGTGGCTGGCTGCACCTTGTTTAGCAGGTTCACCGCTGACCGTTCTCCGCACGAGTCCGCCATACCCGAGTCGGGTGAATCTGCTTTGTTTGCTCCGCCCGGTGTGGATGTGGTCCGGATTGATACGGGCGGTGGGTTGCGAATTGTTGACCTGGCCTTTGATGTGTTTCGTGCTGATCTCCCCCTGGCTCACGGTCGCGACTCTCGCAAGGTTTGGAACCACGTGGATGAGATGCGGATGGACGCGGTCCGTGTCGCTCTCTTTGCGCGAAACGGCATCCGGATCGGAATCGCCCCGGAGGGCTCCTGGCCGGCGATTCTAGCCGTGCTCGAAGCGCTGCGCGCCAAGACCTATAAGAACATGTTAGCACCCCCGCGCGGGACTCCGTTGCTCATTACCACCGGTCCCGTGTCGGAACGGGAATCGATTTTCACCTATACGTCCGAAGGACGGCTTATCGGGAAGACTTTTAACGAAGGCGAAAAGCTGATATCTGTCGATTATGTGTTCCAGCCGCAATTCGGCGGTTCGACGGAGTTGCAGGTGGGGTTTGAAGTCCGGCATGACAAGGGGGTCATGACTTGGACGCGGGATGGCGGGATTATTCGCCAGGTGCCGTCGTTGGATCGCCATGTGTTTGCGGAGTTGGTGGCTCGATTGACCGTAGAAACGGGACAGTGTCTTGTCATCGGACCGGGTGATGAGGCCCGCATTGAATCTTTGATCGGCAGCCGGTATCTGTCGAGCGAACACGATGGGGAGGCGTATGAGTCTCTTCTGTTCATCACGCCTGTGCCCTATCAGACGAAGGGCGGCGCATAGACCAGGTAGGGGGACCCTATGGAGATTCAAACGTTGTGATGGCCGATCGCGGTGCGGATTCCTATTATCGTCAACTGTGTGAGACGCTCGGCAGTGCGCTTATGGCGGCCGACACAGACCTGAAGATCCGTGTATGGAACGCGGTGGCCTCTCGTATGTTCGGCGCGTCGGAATCGTTGATGCTTGGTCAGCCGGTCATCTCGGTGATTCCGCAGACGGCCCGCGCGCTGGTGGAGTCTTTGCTTGCCGACGCGCTTCACAAGGGGGATACGTGCCGGTTTGAGTTTGAACATCGCGATGCACAGGGTAGCGGTCGTGAGTTGGCCGGTACGATCGCACCGGTCGTGTCGGAAGGGGGTAAACGGCTGGGTGTGTCGATCTGCTTTCGTGATATCACTAAGCGGATCGAGCTTCAGCAGCGCCTGGATGACAATCGAAAGATGGTCTCTTTGGGTGAGATGGCCGGGGCGATGGCGCATCACTTCAACAATATCCTTGGTGGCGTGGTCACCAGTATCGATTTTGCCCGTGCGCAGCAGAACCCATTGGTGGATCGGCGGGTGCTCGAACAGGTGGGCGATGCGCTGGCCAAGGCGACGTCACTTGTCAATGGGTTGCTGGCCTTCGCGGAGGGCGATACGTCCAGAGAGGATTTGGCCGACCTCACCGAGGTGCTCAATGAGGTTGTGGAAGATACCGAGGCGAGATTGCGAGATACCGGGATCACATTGCGCGTCGATTTGGCACCCTTGCCGGTGATTGCGATCAACCGTGCGGCCACCACCACGATTCTGGCGAACATCGTTCAAAATGCGATCGAGGCGATGCCGGAACGTGGCACGTTGGAGATCACGGCGCGATTGGTGGAGACCCACGTGGAGGTCGCGATTAGTGATTCTGGTGCGGGTATGGAGGAGTCTGTTCGTGCTCGTATTTTTGAGCCGTTCTGGACCACCAAGGGAGTGCTGGCGCAGGGGGACGGCGGTGGAGGCGTTGGCCTCGGGCTTGCCATCGCGCACGGTCTCGCCCAGATGGTCGGCGCTACGATTTCGGTAGAATCATCGCCGGGGAAAGGGGCTTGTTTTACGCTCCGAATTCCAGCTACGCCCGCCGACACGGCGTAGCGCACGTCGGGTTGGCCGGCCACTTTCCATGTGGCCGTTGGTCTACGCCGGGCCGAACGGATCTGAGTCGGCCCGGCTGACTGACACCGCAATACCTGTCAGCGCTGTCGATAGCCGGTCTGCAAGAACCGAAAGCGTTGGTTGCTCGCTCGCCCAATGACCCAGCGCGATCGCGCTGCATCCGTGGCGGCGAATGGTGAGGGCGTCGTGGTGGCGGATTTCTCCTGTGATGATAACGTCGCCCGCGCCGACACCACTCTTAAACGGTAGGCTCCCGGCCGCACCGACCACGATCACGGCGCGGAACACTTCTCCCTCCGTGTCGCCGACGACTTGGACGCTTGCCGCACGGGTTTTTCGTTTCAGTCGTTGGGCGAGCTTTTTCAGCGTAATCGGTTGGGGCAAGCGGCCGACCCGGCCGATGCCGCGAATCGGGGGCGGCGATAGCGGGTAGATGTCATAGGCCGGCTCGTCATACGGATGTGCGCTGACGAGTGCGGTGATGACATCGGGCAACGTGGCGTTCGGCACGACCGTCTCGATACGGACTTCGTCGATGAACTCCATGCGTCCGCGTTCACCCAGCGTGGGGTTGGTGGTTTCGCCGCCGAAAAACGTGCCCTGGCCGTCGACGCGATAGCTACACCGGGTGTAGTCGCCGATGCGACCGGCGCCGGCCGCAAACATGGCGTCCGCGACCGCTTCGACATCCTTCTCGGAAACGAATGTGACCACTTTGGACTCCCGTGATCCGGGGCGATCGACGTACTCCAGCGGCGTGGTGACTTCGATCCCGCAGAGCCCGGCGATTACATCGTTGGTGCCGCCATCCGCCGCGTCGAGTGCGGTATGCGTGGAATAGATCGCGATCCCGTGGCGAATACAGCGAAAGAGAGCCGCGTCGGTATCGTGACTATCCGCGCGGATCGTGGCGATCGGCTTGAAGATCGGCGGATGATAGGCCATGACGATATGGGCGTGCTGCGTGATCGCATCGTCGACCACTTCGGGAGTCAGGTCGATACAGAGCAGCGCTTTGGTAATCGTGTCGGCGGGATCACCGGCCAGCAGACCGACGTTGTCCCAGTGTTGTGCCAATGCCGTCGGCGCGATCACCTCCATCGCCCGGCAGAACTCAGCGACGGTCGAAGCGGCGGCAGTTTGTACGCAGCGACTCATGCCTGACATTCCTTGCGTACGAAGTTGACAAAGTCTTCGCGAAGCCGCTTGGTGATCGGGCCGACACGGCTGTGGCCGACGTCGTGCTTCTCGATGCGTACCACCGGTACGATCTGCATAATGACATTCGTGAGAAACACCTCGTCCGCTGAAAGCAGGTCGTCGAGTGTCAGGGCGGTTTCGGCGATGTCCATGTCGGACTGTCGTGCCAGCTCAAGAATTGCGGCGCGGGCGATGCCCGGCAGCACGGGGGTGTCGAGCGGCGGCGTCTTCAAGGCACCGTCCTTGACGAGAAAGACATTGCTGATGGATCCCTCCGCGAGTTGGTTGTGGACGTTGAACCAGATCGCCTCCAGGCAATTGGCCCGCTGCGCATCACGAAGTCCCATCAATCGCGAGAAAAAAGATATCGTCTTATGCCCGGCCAGCGGGTCACTCCGGGCTTGGCGGTAGTCGCAGATGGCCACGGTAATGCCGTCACGATAGATCGCATCGGAGTACCCGTTGAGCGGGGCCGCACTAAGCGCCGTAGTGAGTGGTGGTGGGGCATCTTCGTCCGTATCTTCTTGGGGCAGCATGGAGCCGGCCGTCACGGTGAGTCGAAGACGTGCCCGCGTGAGTCCGTTGCGATCAAGCAATTCCGAAAAAACCGCGTCCTCGGGAAGATCGGCACGCTCGATGGGTCGTAAGATGCTGGCGGCTGAGTTTCGCATTCGATCGAGGTGAGCGCTGAGCCGAAACACCTTCCCCTGCTCGGCACGCATCGTCTCGAACAGGCCGGCTCCGTGCAGCCAACCCCCGTCAAAGACGCTGATCCGGGCTTCGTCCTGCGGGACGTACTCACCGTTTAGATACACGACGGGGTTCACGTGAATGTTGGCTCCTTAGTGGCGTGTCCCATGGGGGACGGTGCTCGACATCCCAGCGATCGGAACATCGCGGCCGCCTTCGTTAATGTCTCATCGTACTCGTCTTCGGGTACGCTGTCGGCCACGATGGCACCACCGGCGTGGACATGCGCGTGCCCGCCGCTCTGCACGATCGTTCGGATGGCGACGTTCCATGTCATGGAGCCGTCCAGTCCGATCCATCCGATGGCACCACAGTAAGCCGTGCGGGCTACGTCTTCAAGTTCGTCGATAATCTGCATGGCGCGAATTTTTGGTGCCCCCGTGATGGACCCTCCGGGAAACGCCGCGCGGAGGAGATCGTGCCACGTGTGGCTGGCGGTAAGCCGCCCCTCGATCGTGGCGACGCGGTGATACACCGTGGGGTGAGTTTCGATAGCGTTGGCATCGGTCACGCGAACGCTACCGGGGAGGCACACCTTGCCCAAGTCGTTACGAAGGAGATCGATAATCATGTTCAACTCGGCCCGGTCCTTTTCACTGCAAGCCAGCTCCCGCATGGCCGCACGATCGGGAGCGGAACGGCCAACACGTGGTCTCGTGCCTTTGATGGGGCGTGTGATGACGTGGTTCCCCTCTGATCGCAGGAACAATTCCGGGGATGCTGAGATGACAGCGTACCGATCGAATCGAAGAAGCGCCGCATGAGGAGACGGGCTTTCGCGCCGGAGACGCAGGTAGATATCGAGCGCGTTTTCCCGGGTCGCGACCGACCATCGCTGGGTCAGGTTCACCTGATAGACATCACCGGCCTCGATGTACCGTTGGATGCGCTGGACCCGCTGCAGGTAATCCTCGGGAGTGATTTCGGCGGCAGGCTCACATGCCGGTGCCGTGGCTGGCGCGACATCATGAACGTGGGAAGCCGCGTCGAGCATCCTTCCGAGTTTCTCGACACCGGCAGTTGTGCATCGCGTATGGCCCCGATGGGAGAGATCAGCACAGACGGCAAACCACTGTGCGTGATCGTGGTCGTAAACGGCCGCACAATCAAAGAGACCCATACGGATGATGGGCAGCTCGCCCGGCCAGGCCGTCGAAGGTGAAATATGCTCTGTAGCCAGTCCGGATTCGTAGCCGAGATAGCCAATCCAGCCGCCCGCGAAGGGGAGAGGGTGATTGCCGCCGGAAACCGGTTTTGATGGCCTCACCCGTTGCACTAGCTCTGCGATCGCGTCACGCGATGGGTCAAAGGGGATGGAGATGGTTTCGACGGGATCGAATGCGAAAATCGAATATCGTGCGTAAGTTCCGTCTTGTTGAGAGCTTTCAAGAATGCAGCAGTCTGTGTTTTTTCCGAAAATCACAGCCGCTTGTTCGGGTGACGTAGATACCCTCAGCTTGGTGACGGTGGCTTCTACCTGGTGTTGGTTCGTGGACCGCATGACCGCCATAGTCTATCAGGTGATCGGCGGTGCGCGTACGAGGCTCGGTTGTGATTTGGCGTTGACCGGGTGGCGTTGACCGGGTACTCTGGCGTTGGCGTGGGTGTCGTTTTCACCACTGGGCGAGCAGGGTTTTCAGCCATAAGGACGTCGCAACATGTCCGCAACATTGAGAGATCGGGTCGTTTGGTTAGTCGTAGCTGCCGTGGCGTGTGGGTGGGGCGGTCAGCGTGCTGCTCTTGCGCAGTCGGATGGTCGGCCAATTCTTTTCGAAGGCGAGGCGACGGCGGACGACGTGTACGTGAGAAGTGGCGACAGCCTCAACCATTACACCGTGTGCAAGCTCGAGGCCGGACGACGGGTCCAGGTTCTCGCGGAACGCGGCGAGTGGTATGAGATTGTGCCACCGGCTGAAGCGTTCAGTTTGATTTCCGGCGACTATGTGGACTCGGCCGATGGCAAGCACGGTGTTGTGAATGGTACGAATGTCCGCGTCCGTACCGGGTCGCTGCTTAACAAGAACAAGTACACCGTTCAGACGTTGCTCGGCAAGGGGAGCGAGGTGACGATTCTCGGCAAAAACGCCGACGGATTCTTGCGTATTGTTCCACCGGCCAACGCCACGCTTTGGATTAACCGGGCCTATGTACAACGTGTGCCGGATGAGCTGCGAAAGCTGGAGGCGGATACCAGGGCGGCCGGCACCGGAACGGCTGGCACGACGGGAAGTGGCACGAAGGCGTCTTGGTCCGGCGGCGCGAGCCGGGTGGCTGGTCCTTCGGACGACCACGCGTCGGCACCGGGTGCCAACGCTGGAGTGCCATCGACCAAGCTTTCGGCGACCCGACCATCTGCGTCTCGGGCTACGGAGAACTCCGGAACAACCGTCCCCCCGGCGTTTTCGGGGTCGCTGGCCCAGTTGGAACGGACCGAGCAAGTGGAGGAGCTTGCGAGAATCGATGCCGGAGTGAATGCGGAGCTTGCCAAGCCGGTTCTGGAACGTCAGCTTCGGCCTTTCCTGAAACGCTATCAAGCGCTGTCTGCCCAGGACGAAGACGAGATGGCTCAGCGATATGCCAAGGCCCGTGCGACGCAGTTGTCGGATATGTTGGCCCTGGTGGACACGGTTCGTAAGATGCGTCGCCTGGAAGCTACCGCGGCGTCTCGACGCCGCGCGTACCAGGCCGAGCGAGCGGGCATTCGTACGGTCGCGCCGTCGGCACCGAGTGGGATTGACGCAGAGGGTGTGCTGCGGCGTAGTTCCCTCTACCCCCAGGGCTCCCCGACCGAGCGCTTGAGATTGATTGACGTGTCGACACCGGTCGAGCGGACGGTGGCCTATGTAGAGATACCGGCCCATTCGCCCATTGATGCGGAGGCGATGATCGAGAAGTATGTGGGTGTTCGTGCGAGTGCCAAGCGGTGGCAGCAGGGCGGCGTTGATCCGGTACCCATCCTTGTGGCGCAGGAGCTTGTTCTTCTCGAAACTCCGACCGAGCGCGGTGCCGCTGCTGAAAAAGGTATGGCAAAAGGTGTGGCCGGAAAATAGCGATGGCCCGACCGTTTCGAGGCTGTGTCCGGGCCGAAGGGGACGGCGAATCCCCCGGGGAGTGACTACCTGATGAGAACCGTGCGATTGAATCGTTTGATGCGTCGTGCCTATCCGGTCTTTGCCGCGGGGCTACTGCTGCAGGCCGGAGGCTGTGGCGGCATCGATTTCACCCAGTTGGCGGCCGGGCTGACCAACGCTATCGTCAATGAACTCATCACGGGGCTCGTTTTCGGTAGTCTCAATCTCGTGACGTTCTAGCGCCGCGTTTCATAAGTTCTACGACTAGCTGGCTTCAGCCCGCGCGGTTTCGAGAGTTCGTGCGAGGCGCGGCATGATTCGTACGACGCGGGAAACCGTGCCGCGCGACACACGGAATGCGAAACACCTCGCAGGGTGAGCCCTGCGGCTCGGGGGAGTCGATGATAAAAACGTCACCTGGGTGCCCCATTCATTGCCCCAAGGCAAAGGGTGGGGGACGAAAACGGAGTCCGTAATGGTTCGGCCGGCGAACGATTGGCGGATGTTTCGGTATGCAATAGCATGCCCTACGGGTGGCGAACGCAGTCTTGCATGCGACGTCCGCCTGACTGTGT
>JAJRSP010000065.1 GCA_024278775.1 Planctomycetota bacterium | reverse complement strand
ACAATCGCGTGAAGGGAACCGAGCAGTTCTGGAGTATCCCGGGCGTGGAGTCGATCCTGTCGCTTCGTGCGTTGTGGCTATCTCAGGACGATCGATGGTCCCGCTACTGGAACGCGAGACCGGGCTACCAGAACACCGCCTAAACGGTCACGGACCCCAGGAGTTGTCGATCCGCGCACCCCGATCGCTTGAGCTTACTTTGCGCTGTACTGTTAACCACCTCACGCAAATCGACTCCGCGGGGGCGTCCGCCCGGCTTGGGCGGCGGGATCAACGGCTCGATCAGTCTCCACTGGCCGTCCGTTACGTCGCTGGGATATGCCTTCTGTTCCATGTAACCATGTATCGGCCAATCAGTGGCTTCTTAAACACTTTCTAAGGCGCGGCGCGTTCAAGCGATTCAATCCGCGCCCAGAGTTCGCGAATCCGGTTCTCAATCCGCTTGACGTCGTCCAGCGGTTGACGCATTTCCAACGCGTGTGCCAGCGAGGCCCGCAGGCGGTCACGTTCGCAATAGAGCGATTCCAGCGGCGATGTTTCCGTAGCGTTCATAGTCTCTCCCCGTCCGTGTGAAGACTCCCATTTCCTTAGAACTACGATATGGTCGGCGTATGTGTCAGCCCATAATCGCGGGAAGGCGGTGCGGGGTGAATCGCGAGACTTATCGGTCGGCGGAGTGCGAACGCTCGCGGCGATGGATCAGCACCGGAGCCAATACAATCGCGAGGAGAACGAACACCATCCCCGCGATCGAAAGGTTGATCAGGCGGTTGATGGCCGGCATCAATTCCGACGCAGCTTCCTCCACCTGCTGAATCGTTGCGGCGGCGGAGCGCACGGGAAGAGCAGCCACCGTCTCATTCATGCTGTCCACCAGAGCGCGCACATCAACGATGGCGCCGCGCATTTCGGCGCTCAAGAGTCTGTGTTCCCCAATCAACTCGTTTGCGGCGTCGATGTCGATTCTCTCGGTACGCTCGGAAATTTGCGATACCAGCGTATCCAAGCGGCGGACGGCGGTGTTGTATGCTTCGATATCAAGGGCCGACACGCCTGCGAAAACCTCGTTCAAGACTTTGCGGGTGTCGCGGCTGACCGCATCGATCTCGGCTGCGTCCAACTCGGAATTCAGGCGCGTATTGAAGTCGTCGATGACGCATACCACCCGTTCGCGCAACTCGTGGATGAGCACGTTGATCTCCATGACCGCCGCGTTGAACGCATGCACGTCGATCTGATCGATACGCGTGCGTGCGCTGCGCGCCGTCTCGGTAATCTGCTCGTTGCGCTCGCGTGTTCGTGTGATATCGAGTTGCCGGGTGATAGCGTCCGCTGCTTTGGCCATCCCGGTCGGCTTCTCGCCCGCGCGCGGCGCGGCACACCCAACGCAGACTTGCACGGCTGCGACGACGGCGGAAACCACCGGAAGATGGAGCGGGCGGAGTCGTTTGGTCATCAAGGCACGAATTTGTAGCCGATCGTGTGAACCGTGATGATGTGCTGCGGATCCTTGGCATCGATCTCGATTTTTCTTCGCAGCGACACGATGTGGTTGTCCACCGTGCGATTCGTCGGGAACGCGTCCAAGCCCCATATCTTCTCAAGAAGCTCCGCACGGGGGACCGGCTGCTCCGCTCGCTCGGTCAGCATCTTGAGCAACTCGATCTCGAAGTACCCCAGCGAGAATTTCTGGTCCCCGCGCAACACGACACCCTTAATGAGATCAATCTCCGATTCGCCCACGTTCAATACGCGCGACGTCGAAGGCGCTGCCCCGGAATGTCGCAGCGACACCTTGATGCGCGCGAGCAGTTCGCGAATGCTGAACGGCTTGGTGATGTAGTCGTCCGCGCCGAGTTCGAGACCGCGCACGATGTCCATTTCCTGCGACCGGGCCGTCAGCATGATAATCGGAACATTGAACCCGGATTCTCGGATGCTCTTGCATACCTCGAAGCCGTCCATCTTGGGCATCATAACGTCCAACAGGATCAGATCAGGCCGTTGCGTTTTGGCAATCTCCAGGGCTTGCTCACCGTCGGCGGCGCTCAGCACCTCGAACCCTTCGAATTGAAGATTGTCTCGCAGCCCCATAGCCATGTCCGGCTCGTCTTCAGCGATCAGAATGCGTGCCACGTGTAGGCCCTCCCGCATGCAGCGTTACTGGGAATCGTTTTCGTCGCCGGTCTTCAGATCGGCGGATGACGCCGGTAAGAATATGCGAAACACACTACCTTTGACCAGCCTCGATTCTACATCAATACTCCCGCCGTGGGCACCGACGATCTGCTGTACCACGCTAAGTCCCAGCCCCGTGCCGCGAACCTGACGCACGCGATCGTCGGTCGCCCTGAAAAAACCGTCAAAAAGCCGCGACCGATCCTCCGGGCTGACGCCGATCCCCCGATCCTTGACGGAAATCAACACGCCGTGCCTGTCGCGCCGCGTCTCGGGATTGACCACGATTTCGAATTCCTTCTCCTCGGCGCTGTATTTGATCGCGTTGCTCATCAAGTTCACCATCGCCTGTGCCACGGCGTCTGCGTCTGCGGAAACCATCGGCAAATCATCCGCGACGCGCAGCGTGTGCGTGAACCCTTTCTGATCCAGCTCTGCCCGGTAGTTCTCGTACGTCGCCCGGACAACCTGACCAATGTCCACTGGGGCCAGATGGTAGGTCTTGCGTCCGGCTTCGATGCGCGAGAAATCGAGGATGTTCTCGATAAGCTGGGTGAGTCGCGTGCTCTCGCGCGTGATGATCCCGTAGTACTCCTGCTTCTTCTCTTCCGACGGCACGCGCCCTTCGCTGAGCATCTCGCCGAACATGCGGATCAACGCGAGCGGCGTCTTCAATTCGTGCGAGACGTCCGCCACAAAATTGCTCTTGAGTTCGCTCAGGCGCAGTTCCCGCTCCACCAGTGTGATGAGCTTCCAGACCATCAGCGCCAACACGATCAAAAAAACGACCGCGATAGCGACCAGGATAATCTGCTGAATTCGGGCGGCCCGAAACTCACTCGCGACGAATTCCTCGGACGGCGTGACCACGAGCGGCATCACCTCGGAAATCGGCTCGTACCAAAACGTCCGCAAACGCTCCGGCTGGCGCACCACGCTCAGCCTGCCCGACACGGCGAACAGGGGTTCGAGCAGGTCTTTGCGGAGCAGGTCGAGATCGATCAACGCACCGGCCAGAACCGTTCGCCCCGCGCCAATGTCGCTCACGAGATAGGCGATCACGAACGGCTGTCCGCCGGCCACACCCTTGACGAAACCCAGCGGCTCGTGCGGAGCGGCGGACATCGCCGAGAATCTCTGCGCGACGCGTGCCTGCACCTCGGCGCGAAGTTCCGACGCGACCGGAAGCACCTTTCCGCCCGGGCCGGCAGCCCCCCACCACAACAGTTGCTCGCCGTCCCAAACGATGTAGTCAGTCAACCATCGAGGCTGCCGCGCGCCGTCGAACGGATCGTCCCGCCCTCCGGCCGCGTAGTGCTGAACCAGGCGTACAAGTCGCCTGGCTGCCACCCGACGAATCTGCCCTGTGGCGGACGAGCGAATCTGGATGGCCTCATTCTGCGCTGCGGCGATGTGCAGCAAGGACACCGTCCGAGGCTGGCTGACCGCGAAAAACAGCGCGAACCCGACCAGAACGACTGCTGCTACCACGATCACAGCACCGGCAGATCGCCATCGCTTTCTTGGATTGCGTTTCTCAACACTCATCGATTCGCACCCGACAGGCTGGGATTCATCCCGTAGGGAACTCGAAAAAACGTCGCACCACTATGATCCCTTCCGGGCGGCGGGTGAAGGGCCGTCTGGAAGAATCACGCCCACGACACTATAGTGCCCCCAAACACCGAAGCACCCTTTTGGAGTTCCAATACGATGGGCCTAGTGACCCGCGAGCAGGTAATCGAACAACTTCGCACCGTAAACGACCCCGAGTTGCATCGGGATTTGGTTACCCTGAACATGATTAAGGATGTCGTCATCGACGGCCCCCGGGTCACCGTTCACGTCGAACTGACCACGCCCGCCTGCCCCATGCGCGAGCAAATCACGAAGGATGTGACGGCTGCTGTCGAGCGGATTCCCGGCGTGGAAAGCGTGGAAATCGAATTCACCGCCTCCGTCCGCAAGCATGGCGCCGCCGGCGACGGGTTGCCCGGTGTCAAGAACATCGTCGCGGTCGGAGCGGGTAAGGGCGGCGTGGGCAAGAGTACAGCCGCAGTCCTCTTGGCCTTGGGTTTGAGTCGCAAGGGCGCGAGCGTAGGCCTCATGGACGCGGACGTGTACGGGCCTTCCATCCCCACCATGCTGGGTCTGGAAGAGGCTAAGCCAGCCGTGCGCGACGAGAAGATTCTTCCCGTCAAAGCGGGCGATCTCAAAGTCATGAGCATCGGATTCATGGTCGAGCGC
This sequence comes from Planctomycetota bacterium, assembly GCA_024278775.1. Next base: position 1,397 of record JAJRSP010000065.1, on the reverse strand, counting down.
GACAAGCCGCTCATCTGGCGTGGGCCTATGGTCCACGGCGTCGTCAAGCAATTCCTCGAACAGGTGGAGTGGGGCGAACTGGATTACCTCATCGTCGACCTGCCGCCCGGAACCGGCGATGTCCCGCTGACCCTCGCACAGTCGATCCCCATGACCGGGTCGGTCGTAGTCTGCACGCCGCAGGATGTCGCACTCATCGACGCCCGCCGTGCCATCATGATGTACAACCAACTCAACGTGCCCTGCCTCGGCATTGTCGAGAACATGAGCTATTACCTCTGCCCCAAGTGCGGCAATCGCGACGAGATATTCGACCACGGCGGAGCGGAAAAAGCCGCCCACGAAATGGACGCGCCCTTCCTCGGTGCGATCCCGTTGAACGCAAGAATTCGTGAGTACGCCGACCAGGGCACACCCGAAGACACGTTCACCAAAGCCCCCAACGAAGTCATCCGCGCCGTCGAGGAAATGGCCGCCGCCACCGCCGGGCAAATCAGCGTGCGCAACCTAATGCCCGCGGCGCAGCCGTCGCTGTCCATTGAATGACGCGCATGAACCAACATCTACAGCTTCCGTTGGTTCCTGAGTAATTCTTGAGCAGCCTGCGGTTTTGGTATCAAGCCAGCATGGCCGCCGCCGTCCGGTGCAATCGAGCTACTTCCCGATTCACTCTTTGTCCTCTTCTGGATAGGTATGGAATGTAGTGAAACTGGTTTCACCTGTTTCGGAGGCTCTGCGCGCGGCCTCGACCAATTCATCCTTCACTTTGTCCCACTCCGCAAGGGTGCGTGCGAACGGAAAAACATCTCGCCAGTCGATGAGTTCGCAATCGAGCTCATCCAGGGCAATCACAGCTTTCCGTCGGAACTCGTCTTGGTCTCTGGCGAGGGCAAGTACGTTGGTTGCGGCCCCCTTCTCATCGGCATCGAACCACGTGCATTCGGAGCGGGGTCGGACTTCAATTAACGCTATCCATACGATAAGCGAGTCACTATTGCCTGCGTCCGGTGTTTGGCGCTCACGCATTACTGTACTCCCCATCACAGGGTTCGGCTTAGTTGAATCATTTCGCCTGATCGCCCGGGTTTTCTTGCACAACAGTCACGCCATGTTCTCTCGCAACTTTCGATACATCTTCTTTGCTCGTCTGCGGCTGAACATACAAGTCAAACAGGATATCATCAAAGGTAAGCGCAGCGCTGCCGCAACACCCCAGCATGCACATTCGCAAAGCTGTCATGGCACCCCTCGGCCCGTCGCCAATATCTAGGCTCTGTCTGAAAACTCATGAAATCGGTGTCATCGGTCCGATAGCATGATTAGGGCGTTCAATGAAAGGAGTCCATCATGCTTCGACATCGGCTCACGGATGAGCAATGGGATTTGATTTCAGATTT
>JAJRSP010000064.1 GCA_024278775.1 Planctomycetota bacterium | reverse complement strand
TCGGCACCGAAAATACCCGGTGAATCCCACGGCTTGGTCAATAGCATCCTCTTCGGTCGACTTGAGAGCCGTCGGATCGAGCGTCACAGTGCCCACATCGTATTTACCCTTCGCGCCGCATTCGCCGCACACCAGCGACATTCGTTTCTGCAGGCGCGGTGCGTCGTAAATGTTCACACGGCTCGGTGATGTAACTCTCGCGAGAGGAGCAGAACGACGTGATTTCGTCTTCCGTGACATCCGATGGCCCTCCATGTGCTGCACCGTATAATCCGGACGCCAATGGTAACAAATCCGCTATCCTTATTCCACTATCAGGATACCACAATTTTTTTGAGGAAGGGGCGGACGATTCCGATACCATTTCACACCCCTGTTCGTCACGGAGCGGGTAGGGATTTTCCGGAATTACGAGGCTCAAACGGTTGTGGAGGTTCAGATCAGCGGAACATACGGGCCTGTGATATTGTCTCGAATGTCATTCTCGACGCTTGTTCCACAGGGCTTTACTTGCTCGTCTCGATCGCCTCGTTCTGCCGTTTGACCCAGGTGAAGTGGTAGTCCTTGTCCTCCACGGACGTGGCCACACCGGTCAGGCGCAGCGGCTTGAACGTGTCGCACATGACGGCGAGTTCATTGGTGCGATCGACGCCGACGCTTTTCTCATAGGTGCCGGGGTGCGGACCGTGGGGCACGCCCATCGGGTGCAGGCTGATCGACTCGCGCTCGATCCCCTTACGCGAGGTGAAGTTTCCCTCCACGTAATACAAAATCTCGTCGCAGTCGACGCTGGCGTGGCCATAAGGGCAGGGGATCGCTTTGCGATCACCGCTTTCGTGATAGTCCACCTTGCGCGGCACAAACGAGCAGATGATGAACCCGCGTCCGGCGAAGGTGATATGGGCCGTCGGCGGCAGGTGAATGGCACCGGTTCGCGGCTGGTAGTCGTGAATGTTGAACGCCACGGGAAACGAATAGCCGTCCCAACCGACCACGTCCCACGGGAAATGCTCGTACTCGTGAACGCTCAGCCGGTTGCTGAACTTTACGATCAGGGGATAGGGTCCGCTCCCGTGCGCGGCCTCATCAAACTCCAGCAATGCCGTCGGCATGCGAAAATCGCGATGGCAGAACGGCGCGTCCATCGTGACCTGGCCCGACTCGTTGCGAAACTGTTTGGGCACGTCGATGTAGCTGCTCGACTCGAAGACGAGAAACGTTCCCTTGTCGCCCTCCGGATGCAACCGGTAGGGTGTGGCCTTGGGAATGATGACATAGTCGTGCTTTTTGAACGGCAGTGGGCCATAGATCGTCTCGGCGATGCCACCTCCGTCATAGGCAAACCAGCACTCGTCACCATCCGCGTTGGAGAACCAATCTTTAGCGGGTTGGTTTGGCTTGCACACGCTGACGCGCACGTCGTCGTTCATCAAAAGCGTACGCCGCCCGGTGAGAAAATCTCCCTCGTGCTTGAAGTCCTGCGTACGAATATGACGACGGTGCAACGGCTGCTCGGCGATCGGCTCAATCGGACAGAAACCAGGCAGTTCCATCGTACTCACCCGGCACTCATCCGTCGGTGGCGTACGGAAATAGAGGATGCTGTAGGTGCCGTCAAAACCGACGCGCGTCATGCACTGCTCCATCAGCAGCTTACCGTCTTCGTAGTGCGTGACGTGATGCTTCGGCGGAATACTTCCGAGTCTATGGTAGTGGATCATGCCGATCTTGCTCCCGATTTCAAACGTAGGGTTTCTCGTTCCGCAGTGCCGCGCAGGCTGAAGCCTGCGGCTCAGGGGCGAGCGTATCTTGCTACAGGTTGCCGCGTAACGCCTGCTCTTCTTCCAGGCTCACAAACAGCGCCTTGAAGTTGCCGATGCCGAAGCCGCGGCTCCCGTGACGCTGGATCACTTCGTAAAAGAGGGTGGGGCGGTCTTGCACCGGGTGTGTGAAAATCTGCAACAGGTACCCATCGTCATCCTGATCCACCAGAATGCCAAGCTCCTGCAGCCGGTCCCAATCTTCGTCCACGCCTTGGATGCGTTCACGCATCATTTCATAGTACGTGTCCGGCACACGAAGAAAATCGATGTCACGGTCGCGCAGGTCACGCACCGTATCGTAGATATTGCCGGTGCTCATCGCGATGTGTTGCACGCCGGGACCGTAGTAGTAATCGAGGTACTCTGTAATCTGCGACCGCTTCTTCCCTTCGGCCGGCTCATTGATGGGGAACTTGCACTTGCCGGTGCCGTTCTCCATGACCTTACTCATCAGCGCGCTGTATTCCGTGCTGATGTCCTTGTCCGTAAAGTGAGCCAGGTTCGTAAAGCCCATCACCTCCGCGTACCAGTTGGCCCAGAAGTTCATCTCGCCGAGGTAGACGTTCGTCACGATGTGATCGATCGCCGCAAAGCCGACCGGTTCCGAACCGTGGGCGCTGATCTCTGCAAACCCCGGCGCGAAAGCCCCCCGGTACTTGCTGCGATCCACAAAGCGGAACACTGTATCACCGGCGTATTTGATCTCGGCCGTGATAATCGTTCCGTGCTCGTCTTCCTCTGCCGTGGCCTCCTTCACGATGGTCGCCCCGCGTGCTTTGGTCTCACGGACGGCCGACTCCACATCGCCCACCGACAGCGCGATCGCTTTGACTCCGTCGCCGTGTAACGCACAGTGGCGTGCCACATCGGTATCCGGACAGTAGGCACTCGTGAGGACGAATGTGACGGCCCCCTGAGCGAGCACATAGCTCGCGCGATCACGACTCCCCGTTTCCAAACCTTTTTTTGCTATGGGTTTGAACCCGAAGGTCTTGTCGTAGAAGTGGGCGGCTTGTTTCGCGTTGCCCACATAAAACTCCACATGGTCGTACCCCTTGACGGGTAAAAAATCACTACTCATGGCTTTCTTAAGCCTCTGTCTTCCTCGGAAGGTGAGCCGGCCGCATACGCCTTCCCCGGCGAGTTGTGACGCCCGGAGGAGGCGGGCTGCCACGCGGGCATTATGCCGAATCTCGGGGGAAAACTCAATCACCCCCTGAGCCGCGGGTGCAAGACGGAATCGGCGGGTGCCCCATTCTTTGCCCCAAGGCAAAGGGTGGGGGATGGAAACGGAGACGATAATGATACGGATGGGTAACGGAGTCTTGCGACATACGGAGACAGTAATGATTCGGGTGGCGGACGGAGTCTTGAATGCGAAGTCCGTTCCCCACCCTTCGGGAGTACCCGAAGAATGGGGCACCCCGTTGCCGATTCTGTCATGCACCCGGCGGAACCTGTTCCGATTCCACAGGGAGCCGGCGTGGCGCACCGAAGACCGACCCGCGTCCGCTACACATGGATTCACGGAACGCTAGACAATTCCTGCGTATTGGTCGAGCGCCTCGGGGTTTTTGAGCGCGTCTCTGTTCGGGACGTTCTCCCCGTGGACCATTTGCGAGACGGCCAACTCGACCTTCTTGCCACTGATCGTGTAGGGAACGGCCGACACCTGGGCGAGGTGGCGGGGCACGTGCCGCTTGGATGCCCCCTCAGCGATGCGCCGTTTGATGCGTTGGGTCAGGTCGTCGTCCAGGGTGAGCCCCTCGCGAAGGGCCACAAACAGGCAGACCTCCACGTCGGCGTCTTCGGTGCGCTTTCCGATCACCACGCTGTCGACGACCTCGTCAAGCGATTCCACCTGCCGGTAGATCTCGGCCGTGCCGATACGAACACCGCCGGGGTTGAGCGTCGCGTCGGATCGGCCATACACGATCACGCCGCCGCGCGGAGTGATCTCTACGAAGTCGCCGTGCCGCCAGACGCCGTCGTAGACATCGAAGTAGGCTTTCTTGTAGGCCGTGCCGTCGGAATCGTTCCAAAACCCCACCGGCTGAGACGGAAACGGGGCGCAGCAAACCAGCTCGCCTTTTTCACCAGTCACGGGTTGACCGTCGGCATCGAAAGCACGCACATCCATACCGAGCCCGATGCACTGAATCTCCCCGGCGTAGACCGGAAGCAACGGATTCCCCAGCATGAAACAGCTAATGATATCCGTACCGCCGCAGATGCTCGATAGCTGAAGGTCCGCCTTGACGTGGTCATACGTCCAGCGAAAGTTCTCAATCGTCAGCGGCGAGCCCGTCGAGAGCACGGCCCGAAGATCGGAGAGATCGTGTTGCTTGCCGGGTTCGAGCCCTTCTTTTTCGCACGCGCCGAGGAACTTGGGACTCGTGCCAAACACACTAATACGAAGTCGTTCGGCCATGCGCCAGAGATGATCCTTGTCGGGGAAGAACGGCGCACCCTCGTAGAGCGCCACGGTCGCCCCGACGCCGAGCGCGCTGACCAACCAGTTCCACATCATCCAGCCGCAGGTCGTGAAGTAGAAAATCCGATCGTCTCGCCGCAGATCGCAGTGCAGCATCAGTTCCTTCATGTGCTGCAACAGCGTGCCCCCGTGACCATGTACGATGCACTTGGGTACGCCCGTCGTTCCGGAAGAATACATGATGTAGAGCGGATGATTGAACGGCACCGGCTCAAAAGCCAGGTCGCCTGCGCCGCTGTCTACCAGAGATTCAAAGCTGGGCAGCCAACCATGCCAAAGCACGGCACTTTGTAGCGAACTGACGTCGGACGTGTCGTTGAGAAACGGCACGACCACCACCTGTTGAATACTGGGAATCTTTTCCACGATCACGGCGATGCGTTCGAGACAGTCGATCGGCTTTCCGTTGTAGGAATACCCGTCGGCTGCGATCAGCAACTTCGGCTCAATCTGCCCGAACCGGTCCACGACACCGCTGATGCCAAAATCCGGAGAACAGGACGACCACGCTGCACCCAGACTGGCCGCAGCCAGCATCGCCACGATGGCTTCGGGGATGTTTGGAAGGAACCCGGCCACCCGGTCACCGCGAACCACACCGGCGAGCCTCATCGCTGCGGCACACCGCGTCACCAGCGCCCGCAGTTCCGCATAGGTGATGCTGCGCGTACGCCCGCGCTCATCCTCCGCTTCGATAGCGATGCGGTCGTCGGCAAAGCGCAACAGGTGTTGGGCGAAGTTGAGCCGCATCTCCGGAAACCACGTGGTGCCTCGCATACCGGAGCCTTCGCAGACCGCCCGCTCGGGTTGAGGTGCACGTACCTCGGCGTAATGGCGTAACGCATCCCAAAACTGATCGCGATGCGCAACCGACCAAGCGTGCAGCGCAGCCCACGTTGGTTCAAAGCCGTGTGCGGCGGCGTTCGCTTGCATGAATTCGTGCATGCGCGATTGACGCACGCGATCGTCAGAAGGTGTCCACAATGGTTGAATGTCTGTCATTCCGGCGTCTCGACGGCACCACAATCCATACGGTCAAGGGCCGTAATTGTTGTAGGGAATCGCGCCCCGGTCAACGTGTGATCGATTCAGCACAGCGAGGGGGCGGTCAGCCAGTGCCGCGGATCTCGAACTTACCGCCGGGAAGCCGCCTCAGGTACCCCTGAATCTGTAACTTGGTCAGCGCCGCCACGACGACGCCCGCGTCAAGATTCGCTTCGTGACCGATGGACTCGATATCGTGGCAGCCGATCCGGACCGCCTCCACAATCGCACGATCGTGGCATGACAACCCGGAATCAGATTCAAACGCGCTTCTGGACTCCGCGCTGAGCCCCGTTTCTTCGACCACGCCGCGCCGCATGATGTCACCGACCTCGGCCAGGTCATCGAGCAAATCATGCAACCCCGTGACAAGCTTCGCCGAGCCGTCACGGATGAGACCGTTACTGCCGGCTGTCAGCTCCGGCCGATCCACCCGCCCCGGCACCGCAAACACTTCGCGGTTGTAGTCGGTCGCCAAGTCGGCGGTGATCAACGCTCCGCTTCGTTTTCCCGCCTCCACCACCAACACGCCGAGCGACAGACCGGCCACAATTCGGTTGCGAGGCGGAAAGTTCTTCGCATCCGGCGGTATGTCCAGGGGGAGTTCGCTCAGTATCGCTCCGGACTGCGCAATGTCTTCCGCCAACGTCTCTTGCTCGGTCGAGGTGTTCGAAGCCAGTCCGTTCCCGAGCACGGCGATCGTTCGCCCGTCACCCTTCAACGCGCCGCGGTGCGCGCACGAATCGATACCGCGAGCCAATCCGGACACCACCGTAAAACCGGCTCTGGCTATCGCCTCACCGAAACGCTGGGCTTGTTCGCGACCGTAGTGAGAGCACCGCCGCGTACCGACGATCGCCACCGCCACCGCGTCCGTGGGAAGAAGCGTGCCGCGTACGTACAGGACGATCGGTGGATCAGGAATGTTCAACAGCGGTTTGGGAAACCCGGCGTCCTCGATGCACAAAATCCGTATGTCGCGCGCAACCGCCCGTTCAATCTCACGTTCGACCTGGTCCGTCACTTCTTGCGACCGCGCCTTGAAGATGGCCTCACCGGTTAGCTTGCCGATCCCGTTGACTTGTTGTAGTTGGGAAACAGACGCATCGAGCACGCGTTCAAGCGAGCCGAAATGTTCAATCAGCTTACGCACGCGGATCGGACCGGCACCGGAAGTGAAGGCCATACGCAGGTACCGCCGCGCCGCATCCGACGGGACCGTAGTTGTATTCATCATCGTCATCAGAAGTTGATCTCTTCTTGGACCGCCGGGGCAGTCTAATCGGAAGACCCCACCGCGACCAGTGCGGCGGCATACTTGAGTGATGTGGGGCATGGCCGGGGGATAGCCCCCGTGGTAGCGGTAAGATGATCTGCCGAAGTTCACTCCGTTGAGCCGCGACGGCTGGCCGCATCCTCTCGCTGTGGATGCACCACGTCCCACCAGCCTTGCAGGTCATCCTTACCGATGTCACGCGCACGATCCAGCAAAAGGGAAAGAATATCCGGCACGGGAAACGTCCGATCCGGGGCCGCCAACACAGCCAATGGCCGACCGAAAACGAGCACCGTCAGAATGGTGCGGTAGCCGGGTCCGTGGGAACCTTCCACACGAAGACCGTCACGCGTAATCACAATCCGAACCCCAAACCGTTCATACTCCATCGATGGCGGCAGCCACATCCCCACGTCGACCCCGAGCCACGCCTTGGCCGCACGAGCAAGCACCGCCCGGTCGATCGTACCCGGTGCATCCTCCGGCTTCACGGCGTCCACCAGGAGATCGGCAGCGATGATTTCGTCATCAACAATCACAAGGTTTGCGATGTCGATCCGCACCTGGCCAGTGACCCGTCCCGGGCCGATCAATCCCGTAAGCGCTTCAAGAGAAAGCCCTTCGCACCGACCGGAAGCCTTGAGGTATTCGATCCTTCCATTGCGAATGCGCACGTCATCCACGGCCAGCGACAGCGTCGCTGATCCGGTGTCCGCCGCCAAAGACGGAAAAAGATCGGCCACAAAAAAATCATTGATCGAGCCGCTCGCCCGGAGGAACTCAAGTTTCCGCGCCGTCAGCCGCGCCTCGGTAAGGTCCAACGTCACACGCCCGCGATACGGTCCGCCGGGCAGCTTCGTCAACGCCGCGAGATCGGCATCCGTGATCGCCCCCGTCACGCTCACTTCATCACCCCGGTCGTCTTGGGCATAGCGGATCGTGCCGACAAAGGTGCCGTGTGGTCGTTCCGCCGTGGCGGGTTCCGCCAACCCAAGCGCGGCGATCGGTGCCCTGGGAACGGTGAGCCGGACCTCGGAAAAGCTCAGATCGGAACCTGGAGTGAACCGAGCCGAAATACTGACGGATTGGGCTACCGTCACGCCGTTGAGTTCTGAACTGCTGAGCGCGGCGACGGCCTCCCCGGACGACCGGACGTCCACCACACCGTGAGTCTTGCTGGCTACCCATTCACCCAGGGGACTGGAAAACCGCACATCGACATCCCGAAGTCGAATCTGCCCCAGGTGCAACGCTGAAAAATCCTGCCCGAGGCTGTGATGAAGCAACTCGCCGTATCGCGACCGTGACCAGCCCTCGCCGCCGACCGCGACCCAGCCGTCGACCAGATCGAGCACGAATCCGTGAGTCAAACCGTCGTCAGCAAAGCGCCACGAGGCACTCCGACATTGAAACACCTGCGGACCGCCGCCGAAAGACACACGCGTATCGAATAACTCAATGCCGCTAAATCCGAGTCGTTGCACGTCCGACATCTCAACGACAAGCCCCAGCCGGTCGCTGATGTGGGCAGCCAGCGAACGACGATAAAAACCGCTGTGGAGGTACATGGCGTAGGCGGCCGAGAAGCCGACACTACCACCCACCACGATGACCACGGCCAGCGCCGTCAGCCGACGACGACGCAACAGCCGCGACCCAGGGTGGACAAACTCCGCCCGCCCGACCGTCGCTTCCAAGTCCCGAAGACGCAAGACGCCTGAAGATTCCGGCTCTGTCATCACCCCACCTTACCGTACAACCACGGCCACCCCAACATCATCGAATCAGCTCCGACACATTTCGACGTTCATGCAAACACTCGACGATTCGCCAAAAAAGAGAGGGACATACGCCTCGGAATCGCGCCTGCGAATACTCGGGGGTGCGTCCCACCTCATGGCAGCGACGCTATGAGAAAACGGACCGATGCACCTCCCACACGCCCGACACCATGCCGCGGACCGCTCTGCCTTCCCACTTTGCCACATGGCCCTCGATTTCGGAAATCACTGGTCAGCCGTAGCGTTTTGCGTTACGTTGTCAGCACGCGGTCCGCGTGCCGGGCGGCGTGGTTGCAAACGCACAAAACTATAATGGCCTTGCGTCGACAGGACGGGGCCAGGTGACTGTTTTTCTGGGAGATACCGCTCGTGGCGCACGCAAAAGAGCAAGGCACCTTTCTAGGCCACCCCAAGGGGCTGTACATTCTCTTCTTCACCGAAATGTGGGAGCGGTTTAGCTACTACGGCATGCGCGCCCTGCTAGTGTTGTACATGGTTGACTTCTTCAAAATGACGCAGGAAGACGCGTCGGGCATATACAAATGGTATACGAGCCTAGTGTACCTCACTCCGCTTCTCGGCGGCTTCATGGCCGACAAATTCCTGGGTAACAAATGGGCTATCGTCATCGGTGCCATTATGATGTCTGCGGGGCACTTCTTGATGGTGTTCGAGGATATGTGGATTTTCTACGCAGCTCTCGGGTTTTTGATCATGGGCAATGGCTTTTTCAAGCCGAACATGTCGGTTCAGGTGGGGCGTTTATATCCTCAAAACGATCCACGAAGAGATGGTGCATACACGATCTTTTACATGGGCATCAACCTGGGTGCGTTCCTTTCGCCACTGGTTTGCGGCACGCTAAGAGAGACGCCGGGGCTTGGCTATCACTGGGGATTTGGGGCGGCCGGCGTCGGTATGGTGCTCGGCCTTTTGGTCTATATGATTGGCCTACCCTGGGTGAAGGAACTGCCGGAAGGCGCGGAGTATCATGCGCCAGAAGAGGACACGGGCCCTTCAGACGCGCACGACGAAGACCATGCGATGACAGAGGAGGAAGCCGCGTCGGCACCGTCTGTCTTTCCGAGTTTTGCGAGACTTTCTCCGGGAGTCTTCTCGCTGTTCGGGGGATTCCTGCTCGTGGGGTCTCCTGTAGCTTGGCGGCTCGACCTGGTTAGTTTCGACAATTTTGTAGCGTTGGAAATTGCTGCCGTCGCGGCTTTTTTTGCCGCCTGGATTCTGTCGAAGCTAGCCATGGCCACTCGTGATCGGGTGCTTGCCATATACGCACTCTTCGTGTTTGTCGTGTTTTTCTGGGGTGCTTTTGAGCAGGCCGGGAACGCGATGAACGTGTGGGCGGACCAAACCACAAACCGATACCTCACGGAGACACCGCCTATGCCGGACGTGTATCCGGCAGCGTATGTTGACGTAGCAGAGGAAGGCTTTCTGACGGTTCTCAAGGGTGCCCTGGGGAAACTCGTCGCGATCAACCCGGTGCTCACGACATCGTTTCAATCCATCAACGCTTTGGCTATTGTGTGCTTTGCGCCGATCTTTGCCTGGCTTTGGGTCTTTCTGGCTCGACGAAAAATCAAACTTTCGATCGCAGGAAAAATGTCAATTGGCGTGTTTATGCAGGGCATGGCCTTTGCGCTGATGATTTGGTCGGTGAAGTACGAAAACCAACCGAGCCAAGCCGCGTTGAAGAAACTTCCCGCCCGAGTCGTTGCAAACGAGAGTGGGCAGCTTCACTTCTATGATACGCCGGGTCTGGACAAGGAAAAAGATTTCGAGAAATACATCGCTGACGAACTTCCTGAAGAGAGCATGATCGCGCATGGCGGGCGTCTCAAATTTGACGAAAGAGAAGCGACGCTCCACGTCACCGGTGTTCTGAACAACAATCACCGCGATCGAATGCTCAGGGCGACGACCCCCAGGGCGTTTGTTATAGAGATACACGCGTTGGCCAAAAAAACGAAGGTGGCCGAGGAAAAGGCCAAAGCCGCCGGTGAGGAATCGTTTGAGGTGGTGGAGCACATCGACAACATGCCTCCCGGTTTTGATGCCAATTACCTCAAAGGATATGACCCCGAAAAACTTCGCTATGATGCCGAAACACAGGCGCTTGTGGTGAAAATGGCGCTGGCCGACAAAGACTATAAGCAAATTCTTGTCGCCGGGGCCGATCCGGAGTTTCGAACGGCGCTCAATGAAATCTATGTAAAGAGCGCGAAGTTCCGCGTCAGTTCATGGTGGCTCTTCTGGTTCTACATTCTCTGCACGCTTGGTGAGCTATGCCTCTCTCCGGTTGGGCTGTCCATGGTGAGCAAGCTTGCGCCGAGGCGTTTCGCCACCATGCTCATGGGTATGTGGCTGCTCACGAGCTTTTTCGGCAACTTCACCGCAGGCCTTGCCGGCGAGAACTGGGAGAAGCTGGACCCGAATACCTACTTCCTTTATATCGCCGTGGCCATGTTTGGTGCCTCGTTCGTCTGCTTCCTGATCGTCAAGAAAGTCACTGCGATGATGCACGGCGTGAAGTAGCGGACATGATGATGGTGTGCAAGCCGCGGGTTCTGTTCCGCACCGTGATGGATACTCGGAACTCCCGTGGCGGACGGTCATGAGTTTTTCTGTCCGTAGCGTTTGTTGACTTGGGAATCACCGGTACCTGAGGTACCATTGCTTGCCGTGAAACCGGAACCGCCTGAGCTAATTTCGATTAACGGCGCGTGGCATTTTCGTGGCTTGCCGTTAGAGACGCGCAAGGTCGAGCTGGCCGGCGCGGTCTACAGGTTGGCTGCCCTCAAAGACGCCGCAGACTTGCTCGACGAGCCGGATTTCGCCAAACGCTTTATCGAGCAAGATCTCGCTCCGTATGGTATGGAACTATGGCCGGCGGCGATCATGCTTGCCCGGTACATTCTCACCCATGACCTGGGAGAAAATCGCGAGGCCCTCGAGCTAGGTGCCGGACTTGGTCTGGTAGGGTTGGCGGCCACCCGCGCGGGCTGGCGCGTTCGTGTCAGCGACCACGAACCCGTGTCGCTTCAATTTGCGGCTTACAACGCCCAACTCAACGATGTCGCCATTCACGATTACGCCGTGCTCGACTGGCACGCGCCGCCGCCCACACCGAAATATGCACGCATCTTTGCGGCCGACGTACTCTATCAACTCGTCGACCACGAGCCGATCCTCACATGCCTGCGGACGATACTCGCTTGTGGAGGGACCGCGCTGATCGCGGATCCCCGTCGCGGTGTGGCCGACCACTTCGACACGTTGGCAAGGAGCCACGGCTTTACCGTTGACACGATGGAAACCGGCGCGCGAAACCAACAAGGTGATGCCGTCCGCGGGAGAATCTTCAAACTCGAAAAACCGTGACGCCACTGGTACCGCCGCGGCGACCACCATGCCCGGCGTGTCGAAGCGTCGTGTACGTCTACTGCAACTGGCCGATCAGGTCTCGCACCGAACTCATTCCGCGCTGGGAGAGGTATGTGCGAAGCCCGTCGCAGATATGAACCGGGGTGGCCGGCTCCACGAAAAGCGCCGTGCCCACCGCGATGGCCGTCGCCCCGGCCAGGAAAAACTCGACTGCATCCCGCCAGGTGGAAATCCCGCCCATGCCGATGATCGGCACGCGGGCCTCTTTGGCGACGTCACGATAGACCCGATGCACCATGTTCAGCGCGATCGGTTTGATGGCCGGGCCGGACAGCCCACCGGTTCGATTCGCGAGCATCGGCTTCCAAGTATCCACGTTGATCGCCATGCCCACGACCGTGTTGATCGCCGAGAGCACGTCGGCCCCGCAGTCGATGGCCGCCCGCGCCGTGGTGGTGATGTCCGTGACGTTGGGCGAGAGTTTGACGATGAGCTTGGCCCGCGACACGCAGTCGCGCACGGCCGAGACCAGCCGCTGAAGCCGTACCGGGTCCGTCCCGAACTCCAGCCCGTCCGCGACGTTCGGACACGACACGTTCAATTCCAAACCGGCGATGCACTCGATCTCATCAAGCCGCCGACACACAGTCTGGAAATCTTCCACACAGTGCCCGACCACGTTGACGATCACCGGCGTCCCCATCGTCTCGATAAAGGGTACCTTCTTCTCGACGAACCCTTCCAGTCCATCGTTCGCCAGCCCGATCGCATTGAGCATGCCGGCCGACGTCTCGACAATCCGTTCGGGCGGGTTGCCTTTTCGCGGCTCCACCGAGACCGCCTTGGTCACGAATGCCCCAAGCTTGGAAAGGGCCATCAGCTCGGCATGCTCCGGGCCGTAGCCGGACGTGCCCGACGCGGTCATCACGGGGTTACGTAGCGCCAACCCCGCAAGATTCACGCTCAGGTCCATATCGGACGTTGAGATTCCGTCATCAGTCATAGCTTCAGGATCAACCGGCACGAACGCCGTGTCAACATCGCCTGTTCGATTCGCGCGAATCAAACGCCGTGGGACGGCGGACGGGTGACGAACGAAACACGGAGGCGATAATAATACGGATGGGGCGCGGAATCATGCGACAACGGAGACAGTCATGATTCCAGTGCTGAGCGGGGTCTTGCATGCGAAGTCTGTCCCCCACCCTCCGGGAGTACCCACACCAAGGCCAAGCCGCCAAAAGTGTCGTATACCCGGGCGAGAAAACAAGCAGATTCGGCATTGGACCGAGCGGCTGAAGCGGCTATGATAAGGCAGCGGCGGGGTGTGTAGTCTTGGCTTATCGGCCGGCCGATCCGGGGGGATCGATTGCATCACGCGAGACGTTGAGGGGAATCATCGACCACGAGCGGTCGACAGCGAGGGAACGAAACCGGAAGCGCGACCATTCGGGGCCGGGGTGCATCCGTAATCGGTCGTCAGGATCGGGGGAGACGCGTATGAACAGGGACAATAAGCCAGTAGACCACCACCCACGCGACGTCATCATCGTCGCACTCATTGCGATCCTGGTCACACTGGGCGGACAGGTGCCGGCCAACGCTCAAACCGGTGGTATCGCATCACCGACCGGTACCATGTACAGTGTGAGCCACCGGCTTCGTCTTCCGGTATCGGCCCAAAACCCCAACCCGGCGTGCGCGACCATTCTGGCCCATCCCAATAGCATCCAGCCGGATGATATTGTCACGTTTGACGGCGTCCCGGAGTCGCTTCGAACATACATTCTGGGTACCACGCCGACGGTGGATGAGTTCAGAGTCACAGAGAGCAGCTCCAGCTACACGATCACAATCGTTAGCTCCATGCCGAGCGGGCTGGATCTTTTTCCAGGCGGATTTACGGATATCAACGGCGATGCGCTCACCGATGCCTGCTTTACGATCGGGCTCGATGACTTGTTGGACTGGACGGGATTGAACACCGTCGTCGCCGCCGCGCTCACGGCTACAAAGGATGGGACGACAATCGTCGCGCCTCTCGATGTGACGAACGAATTCGGTCCTTTCGGCACGCCGTGGGACGGATTCGTCGAAATCGTACTTCCGGGAATTGCCGGCCAAGGCGTCAATCGCGTGGAGCTACAGTTCCTCGTCACCAAAGACGTCACCGCGCCGTCCAACGATTTGTGTACTAACGCCTCAGTCCTTTCCGGTGGAAGTACGGTTTTTAGCAATATCGGCGCGGATACGGACGGACCGGCGGAACCGCTCGTCTGCACGAAGCCGGGTTCTGTCTTGATCGGCTCCGACATCTGGTATCACTACACGGCCACCTGTACGGGAGATCTGACGATTGACCTCTGCGACGTGGGCTACGATGCGAACGCCGCGATCTATGCCGGTTGCAACGGGTGTCCTACCGTGCCGCCACTCGCCTGCAATGACGATACGGATCAATGCGGGCCTTTCGGGCAGGGATCACTATTGAAGATCCCCGCGACTCAGGGCGAGTGTTTTACCGTTCGAGTGGGTGGTTTTCTCGCGGATCAAGGCACGGGTATCATTCGGGCCACGTGCGATTCCGGTGCCTGTTGTGTCGATGGGGCCTGTCGGGCCGGTGAAACCGAACCGTCATGCGCTCAAGCCGGAGGCACTTGGTTTTCCGGAAATAACTGTTCCACTTTTGTCTGCCCCGCGCCGCCTCCGGTCAACGATGAGTGCCTCTCCAGCTTGGAGGTGTTCGCCGAAACGCCCGTATCAGGCACCACAGCCAGCGCCACCGGAACGGCCGCAGATAGTTCGTGTAGCGCCACGGACGATGTTGACGTGTGGTACGATTGGACATCCGTTTGCGATGGTCGTGTGACGATCGATCTCTGCGATAGCCTTTTCGACACGACTCTAGCCGTCTTTGACGGTTGTGGCGGACCCGAAATCGCCTGCAATGACGACTCCTGTCCGACCAACAATGCCAGCGTTACCATTCAAGCGACTACCGGCACCACCTACCTTCTTCGTGTGGCCGGCAGCGGTGGCGAAACCGGCGACTACACGTTGAACGTCTCCACCTGCTCCGATCCGGTGGGTGCCTGCTGCGCACCGCAGGTCACCCCCTTCCCCCTTTGCCAACCCACCACGGAGTCGATCTGCTTGCAGTTCAACGGCACCTTCCTCGGAGCGAATACGGTTTGCCTGGGCGATCTCGACGGCAACGGCACGGATGATGCTTGCGAGACCTGCAACGCGCCGGTTATTCTCAGCTCCAACCCGCCGAACTGCGCCATCGACGCACGCTATCCGAGCGACTCGACGGACGCCCTGGTAAGAACCGGCTGGGACCAGATCGAACTTACGATGGACTGTGGCCCGAGCGCCCTGGTCGCCAATGATTTCCAAGTAACGGTGGTTCCGGCCGGTCCAACACCACCCGCCATTACGAATGTTGCGCTCACAGGCGACACGGCCGTGCTGACGTTGAACGAGCCGATTCCCACTCAGGCGTGGACCTGCATCGAGATACTCAGCAGCGGCTCGCAGACGTGCGTGGCGCATTTGCCGGCCGATGCCGGTGGTGATGGTGTGGCGGCTGCGGGTGATATCCTGGACCTGATCGACCACCTCAACGGCACACGGACGCCGCCCCTGGACACGTGGCAGTGTGACATCGATCGGAGCGGTCAGTGTCAGGCACCGGATATTCTCGGTGTGATTGACCTGCTCAACGGTGCGGGGGCCTTCGATCCGTGGCTGAATCAAACGTTGGCGGTCAGTTGCCCCTCAGCCCCGTAGCCTAAAAGGAGAGGCGAGGTGCGAGGGAGCCTGTCGATTCGTGATGGGAGTGGCCAAGGTTTTTGGCATTACCCCCTTTCGGCAGTGACGGACCTTCACAGCCGCGATCAAGAAGGAGGGTACATTCCGGCTACGAGCCCCTTTGTCAAAAATAAATTGCCACACCCGCTGAGGTGCCCCATTCTTTGCCCCAAGGCAAAGGGTGGGGGAAGAGAACGGAGGCGGTAGCGATTTGGGCAACGAACGGAGTCTTGTATGCGAAGCCCGTCCCCCACCCTTCGGGGGTACCCGAAGAACGGGGCACCCGCCGCCAAAAAGAATGGCCACGCCCAATCGTGATGGGTACGGCAGGAACGTCCGGCGCGACGGGCTGACTTTACCCGCCGCCGAGAGAGGCCTCCGCCTCGCCCACTTGGTCCACCAACGATTCACGGACCTCCTCGACCTGCTCACTGGTGACGGCGAGGGTGTCCAGCATTTCCTCGGTGATTTCCAAAGCCTGCGCGGTTTGATAAAAACCGATCCGTTCCTGGCAGGCCATGATATCGGCGACCTGGATCAACGTAGCCAGATTGCGCAGCTCGACGCTGAGTGATTCCGGATTGTGATGAAAGCCGACGGCCGCACGCAAGTGACGCGGGAACTTCCATTTTGTGGTCAGACCGACGCCAAAGGCTTGATGATCGGCCCCGATCAGCTCTCGCTCGACCGCCAGGAAGTCCGACGTACCATCGGTACATCGTTCGATCACATCCGCAAACTCGTCGGGGAAGGCCTGCCGCTCGACCAGGGTACCGATGTCGTGGATCAGACCGGCCACGAAAATCTCGTCCGTCATGACGGGGTGCGGAGAACACTTGGCCACCGCGCGAGCCCCCACCGCCACGGCGACGCTATGCCGCCACAGGTCCGACGCGGTAAACTCTTCGGATATTCGATTGCCCTTGAACAATCGTGCGATAGATGCCGCGATCGCGATGTTCTTCACCGCGGACAAACCGAGCAGGATGATCGCGCGGTCGACGCTGGCCACCTGCCCCGGCAAGCCGTAGAACGCGGAGTTGACGACCTTGAGCACCTTCACCGACAGCGCGGGATCGTTCTTGATCACTTCGTGCAGGTCGCGGGCCGTGCTATCGTGATCCTCCACGATTTCGATGATCTTAATCGTGACTTCCGGCAGCGTCGCGATATCACCGAGCGTCGCCAATGCCTTGTCCACGATTTGTTTGGTCTGGTCGGCCGCCTCAACGGTCATGGTGTCGCCCCTGGATACTCGTTTACTGCTACAACGGCTCGCGCCGCACACTAGCAGTTGGTTATCGACTACACATCACGAGTGGATTAGTGATGCGGGTCCGATACGGGTCAATACGAGTTACGTTTGCGGCGGAAAGTGGGGTCGATCGGGATTCCCCAGAGCGCATCGGCGACTTTCACGGCCGCTTGGCCCGTGCCGTACACGGACCGTCGTAGCCTTATCGGCCCAAGCCGTAGCGCCTGACGGATGGCGAGCGCAATATCATGCGGCGCATCTGCCGCGTCGATGACGGCTCCCGCGTCACGTTCTCGTCCGTCCTGGCGCGGTCCGATATTCACCACCGGCGTACCGGCGAAAGCAGCCTCGATGATCCCGCTCGATGAATTGCCAATCAACACGTCGGCCCGGATCAACTGGCGAAGGAAGATATCGTGGTCCAACGAGGGATGCACGCACACGTCGCCGAGGGTCGCGTGGCGCTGGTGCGGTTCGATGGCCGCGATGATGCCCTCGTGCCCGCGATCGCTGCTGGGGTAGATAATCGTCCGTTTCAATCCGGCTTTGGCCACAGCCCGCAGCACCCGTTCCATGGTTTGCCGCTCCGCAGCGGCCGAGCGACCGATCGGATGGTGCAGCACCAACGCGCCGCCGCCTTGTCGCTCCGCGCGGCGCGTCTCGCGCTTGATCGTGGCCAGCCGGTCTAGCCCCGGTGCCCCGACGCACACGACGCGGTGTTTCGATTCCCCCATCCGCACGATCCGCGCCGCGGCCGATGGCGTCGCGGGAAGATGAAGGTGGGCGAGTTTGGTGATAGCGTGACGAAAGGAATCGTCGAAATCTCCGGTCGCCAGATCACCACCGTGAAGGTGTGCGACGATACAACCGGTCGTGACGCCGGCCAGCGCGCCGGCCATGGCCTCGATCCGGTCACCCAGCACCAACACGATATCGCTCTTGGCTGATTCGAGAAATCTCGCAATCCCCGCCACGCCGCGAGCCAGCGCCTGCGCCTGATCCAGCGGATCATCGTTACCCCGCTGCATCTTGACTCGCGCGTCAATCCGCCAGCCGTCGTGTTCGATCTCCGACACGGTACGTCCGAACTTGCGAAGCAAGTGCATCCCCGTCACGACCAGTTGCAGCGACAGCCCCTTACGTCCGGAGATCGCCTCTATGCTTGATCGAAGCAGGCCATACTCGGCGCGGGTTCCCGTCACGACAGCCACCCGCCGCGATCGACGGCGTGCACTCACTGCGCCATCTCCCGAGAGAAGACCGTGCCGCGTGGGATATCCCTAGCGGCCCTGCGCCCGATCAGCTCCGACAGCTCGTCCGGAGTCATCCCGGTGCCGGGGCGTTGCAACGCCAACATCTCGTCGCCCAGCACCTCGCCGGTTGCGATGTCTCTCGCCGCGATGATGCGCTTACGTGCGAGCTGACGAACCTCCGATTCCACAGAACTCATCCCAACGGAGCCGTCACCCGCGGCCAGAGCTGCTTCGCGGATTCTCTTGATATACATAGCCAGTGGCCGCGGTTCGAGAGACATTGCGTGGTCCGGCCCAGGCCGTGTTCTATCGAGCGTGAAGTGTTTTTCGACGACGACCGCTCCGTGAGCGACAGCCCAGGCACCC
This sequence comes from Planctomycetota bacterium, assembly GCA_024278775.1. The sequence goes on along the minus strand of JAJRSP010000064.1, from coordinate 49,641 downwards.
GTCTCCGTGGAATCCGCATGATCGCTAAAGCCGACCGGTAGGTCAAACATGTCCTTTATCGTCGTGATCGCACGAAGATTCAGACGGTCCGGCGGAGCCGGATAGGCACTGACACAATGCAGCAAGATCAGCCGGTCGTGCGCACCGTGGGTTTCGAGAAACGCCACGGCGTCACGGATTTCCGCCCCGGTGGCCGCCCCCGTCGACACGATCAGCGGAAGACCGGTAGCTGCCACCTTCTTGAGCAGACGCAGGTTGTTCAGGTCGGTCGAAGCGGTTTTGATCGCCGGAGGGTCGAGCCGCACCAGCCGCGAGACATCGTCTTCACCAAACGGTGTGGCCAGGAAATCGACCGAAAGGTCGCGGCAACGATCGCGAATGGTAGCCAAGGCCTCGTCGTTCAACTCCAGCGCGGCCAGCATATCGCGCTGTCGGCGCGCTCCGACCTGCGCTCGCTGCTGCGTGGTCGTCGGGGCATCGGGCGAGGCTAGTTCGCTCGCCGTAAAAATCTGAAACTTGACGGCGTCGGCACCGGCATCGGCGGCGGCGGCCACCATCTGCAACGCCGTCTCCACCGAGCCGTTGTGGTTCACACCCGCCTCGGCGATTACGTATGTCGGCTCGTTGGTCCCCACACGGCGCGATCCCACGCTCACGGCATGCCTGTCCTCGGATGTTGAATCATGTGTGGGCATGGTTCGCTTCCGTCCGTGCGAGAAGAATGGCCTCGGCCACACGCAGGTCCCACGCATCATCCACGTCTACGGCGTCTTGGGCACTTTGCACGATGGCTCGCCGATCCTGTCCCAAGAAAGCCTGATGATCGTCCGGTGTCTTCAGCGCATCGAACAGCGCGTCGCGTGTAACGGCCACCGCGGCACCGTCGTGATAGTAAAGCGGGGTGAGGTCTTGACGCCGGTAGATGCTATTGGGGCGGAACTGTTCCATGCGGTCGCCATCCAGCCGGTGCAACCAATCCGGATGTTGCTTGGAGACACGCGGCACGCTGCGCACCGAGTCGGCACCGGTGCGCGTGAGCGTGTCGATCGCACGATCAATCACGCCCGGCGCACGCACCGGGATGTTGCCGTAGATCAACGCGACCGCATCGACCTCAGCCCCGTGCGCCGCCTCCCACGTCGTCACGGCGTGACGGGTAGCCGCGTCCACAGTGGCCGTATCCGTCGCCAGCCCGGCCGGTCGGTCTACTACTTCGATACCGACACCTCTCGCCAGCGTTTTCGCTTCTGCGCTGTCTGAACTGATCAGGATGGACGTAAGCCGGTGGCTCTCACGGGCGTGATCGAAGGCATAGGCGATCAACGGGCGGCCGAGGAGTGTGCGCACACACTTGCCCGGAAGCCCTTTGCTTCCTGCGCGGGCGAGAATCACGCCGAGCACCGTCATGCCTTTGTTATCGGTCGATGGAAGGGGCGTGCTTAACGCCTGGGAGAATCGCCCGCCGCGCCCCACGGCACCGCATCATTTCTTCCTCGCCATACGCCGCCGCTCGATTTCCGAGCGGTAGCGTTTTCGCATCCGGATTCCGTCCGGTGTGATCTCGACAAGCTCGTCATCCTCGATGAACTCCAGCGCCATTTCCAGCGTCATATCGCGTGGCGGCTTGAGCACGACGGTCTTGTCGGACGCGGCGGCCCGAATGTTCGTCATCTTCTTGGCCCGGACGATGTTGATTTCCAAATCATTGTCGCGGCAGTGCTCTCCGACAATCTGCCCCATGTAGACCTCGGAGCCGGGTCCGACAAAAAAGTCGCCGCGATCGGCAAGATTGTTGATCGCGTAGGCTGTCACCTGTCCCGGCTCACTGGCCAGCATGACGCCGTTCGCGCGGCTGGGAATCTCACCACGAAAGTATTCGTATTCGTAGAAGTTGTGATGGATGATGGCCATCCCGTTGGTGGCGGTCAACATCCGATTCCGCATGCCGATCAGTCCTCGCGAGGGGATGGTAAACTCGATCATGGCACCCTCGCCGCGCGTTTCCATATTCGTACAAATGCCGCGCCGTGCCCCCATCAGCTCCATCACCGGGCCGATATGCGCCGCGGGCACATCCACGACGCATTGTTCGATGGGTTCGGTTTTCTTACCGTCCAGTTGGCGGAAGATCACCTTGGGCTTGCCGACGGCCAACTCGTACCCTTCACGACGCATCGTTTCAATCAGAACGGAGAGGTGCAACATCCCCCGGCCCGAAACGAGGAACTCCTCCGGTGTGTGACCGGGCTCCACCCGTAGCGCGACGTTGCTTTGCATTTCCCGTTCGAGCCGGTCGCGAAGATGCCGAGAGGTCAAAAACTTTCCCGAGCGCCCGACAAACGGCGAGTCGTTCACGCGAAAGATCATGTGCAGCGTGGGCTCATCAACTCGAAGAATCGGCAACGGTTGGGGGTTCTCCAGATCGGCGATGGTGTCACCAATGTCCACCTTTTCCAGTCCCACCACCGCACACAAGTCACCCGCCGAGACGGAATCCACCTTGGTACGCCCCAAACCGTCAAACACGTATAGCTCGCCGATACGTTCCTTCCGCCGCGTGCCGTCACGATGAAGCGAGGTCACATCCCGGGCGGTATGCATGGTTCCGGAAAACACCCGTCCGATTCCGATGCGGCCGACGTAGTCGTTGTAATCAAGCGTGGTGACCAACATCTGCAATGGCCCTGCGGGATCATCCTGCGGTGCCGGAACGTGTTCAATGATTGCATCGAAGAGTGGGAAAATGTTTTCCGATCGCGTGTCGGCTTCGAGCGAAGCATAACCAAGTGTGGCCGAGGCGTAGACCGTCGGGAACTCAATCGCATCGTCATCCACACCAAGCTCGATGAACAGATCCAACACCTCATCCATCACGGCGTCCGGTCGGGCATCGGGCCGGTCGATCTTGTTGATCACCACCACCGGACGCAACCCCGCTTCGAACGCCTTTCGCAAGACGAACCGCGTTTGCGGCATCGGCCCCTCGAACGCATCCACCAGCAGCAGACAGCCGTCGGCCATCTTGAGTACACGTTCCACCTCGCCGCCGAAATCCGCGTGACCCGGCGTATCAATCAGATTGATCTTGACATCGTGATAACGGACGGCGATGTTCTTCGAGAGGATCGTGATCCCGCGTTCTTTCTCGATATCATTGGAATCGAGAATCCGATCGCCGGAAACTTGAGACTCACGAAACTGTCCGCATTGCCGCAACATCTGGTCAACCAGCGTGGTCTTGCCGTGATCCACGTGGGCGATAATCGCTACGTTCCTGATACCCGTACGTGAAGTCTCACTCATACGTCTTACACTTTCATCCTTGCAAGGGAACTCTGGGATTCGCGGGACAACGCCGGAGCACAGGTCCGACAAGGCGCAGGGCCCATCGGCACCGCAGCGAAAGAGGCTAGTTGTAGGCACACCGGCGCTTTCTGGCAAGCCAGCCACGTTGCGGACATCAGGCTTTTGACAGTATCGGCGGCCTTGAATCAGAAACGGAGTGCGGCGGATGCCCCCTTCTTCGGGTACTCCCGAACGGTGGGGGACGGACCGCGAATGAGAGCTCCGTTCGCAGGCCGTATCAATACTACTGCATGCCGAAACGTCTTGTTGGCAGCATGTTTTGCGGTGACACGAATAGGGGTCCCCTCCCCACAAACGGTCATTCACGCGACATCACGGGGGTTTACCGCCCTTCGGCTGCGGGGGGTGAGGATTCCAAATTGCGGCTTCATCTGGTATGATGCGTGCAGAACGAAACGCATCGAGGGCCAGGCCGCTCTAGGATCACGGCCATTTGGCTCGCCGCAGCTCGGCTGGCGTCACGCCGGGCTGTAGGGGAAACACAGTAGGATCAGGGGGGTACTCCATGTCGCGGACGGTATTACGTAGTTCTCTTATCACGGTATCCTTGCTCTATCTGGTGGGGGGGGGCGCCCGAGGGGCTGATGGTGTCCTGCCACCCACGACCGACTACACGATCATTCGCGTGAGCGTCAAAACCCCTCAGCAGCTTCAGCAACTCGAAGCGACGGGTGGGCGTATTCTCAATTGCATACCCCATCTCGGAAACATGGACGTCCTCGTGACGCCCGAACAACGCGCCTTGGTTGACAATCTGGGTGTGGCTACCCAGGTGGTCGAACGACACGTGACGCTGAAAAGAAATCGCGCCTTGCAAGCCACCGCGGCTGCGGACCCGTTTGCGGACTTCTTTCTCGACTACCGGCAGTATGGCTCGGCCGCCGAAACCGGCACGATCGTCTGGTATCTCGGTGAGTTGGCCGCACGTTATCCGACGTTGGCTTCCGTGATTCAGATTGGCACGACACTGGAGGGACGCACCATCTGGGGGCTGCGTATCGCCAATGACGCGACCGGTACCAACAAGCCCGGCGTGGTGTACTTCGGTGCGGAGCACTCGCGGGAGTGGGTGGCCACACACATTACCAATTTCTTCGCCACTCATCTATTGGCGAATTACGGCACCGATGCCCAAGTGACGGACCTTGTCGACAACGTCGAGTTCTTTCTCATACCGGTGTTCAATGTGGACGGTTACCTCTACACCTGGTCTACCGACCGGTTCTGGCGAAAGAACCGCCGCTACAACGGCTTGGTCGGTGGCTCGCCGAGCTACGGCGTGGACATCAACCGAAACTGGGGCGAAGGTTGGGGTCTGCCGGGTGCGAGTTCCGATCCGAACAGCGAGATATACCGAGGCACCGCGGGCTTCTCCGAACCGGAAACCCAGGTCATGCGGGATTTCTTCTTGGCGCATACCAACGTCCGCGCCCAACTCGACATCCACAACTATACGCAGCTAATACTCTGGCCGTACGGTTACACGGCCACCCCGCCGCAGGATCAAGCCTACTACACCCAGATCGGCGGGGATATGCAGTCGCTCATCAAAGGGGTCCACGGGCAAGACTACGCGATGGGATCAGTCAACACGGCCATCTATCCGGTCAGCGGCGGTTCCCTCGACTGGACCTATGCGGTGATGGACATCCTCTCCTATTCGTATGAGATGCGTCCCGCCTCCTCCGCGGGGGGCGGGTTCGAGTTGCCGATCGCAGAGATCATCCCCGCGTGTGAAGAGCTGGTTCCGGCCATGCTGCACCTGACGGATTCCGAGTGGGTGCGATCATCGGTGCGGTTTGAGTTCGCAGCCGGTCGTCCGGAAACCCTCACCCCGGGGCTGGATACGCCGATCAGCCTCCGGATCGTCGGGCAGACCGAGAGCGTCGACGCTGCGAGTGCCAAGCTCCATTATCGTTACGGGGGTAGCGGTCCGTTTACCGAGGTCCCGTTGGTGTGGCTCGGCGGGAGTGATTTCCTGGCTTCACTGCCCGCGACCAACTGCCTATCGACGCCGGAGTACTATTTCACCGTTCTAGACGGCGCAGGAACGACAGTGGTCCATCCCCGCACGGCACCCGTCGAATCGGTTTTTACTGCGAACATGGTCGCCGACAATATCAGCTTCTTTTCGGACAGCCTTGACGTTAACCCAAACTGGACCGTGTCCGGGCAATGGGCCTGGGGGACGCCGCTCGGCGGTGGCGGTGCGTACGGCGGACCGGACCCGACCAGCGGTCACACCGGTACCAACGTTTACGGATACAACCTCGCCGGTGACTACCCGTCCAACCTGGGTGAAATGAACCTGACGACGACGGCCATTGATGGCACCGGGCGTAGCGGCGTGCGTCTGTCGTTTTGGCGGTGGCTCGGCGTGGAGCAGCCTGCGTGGGACCATGCCTACGTCCGTGTCAGCACCGACGGCACCAATTGGACCACCGTGTGGGCGAATGCCGTAGAAGTAGCCGATACAGCCTGGACCTGGCAAGACATCGACATTTCCGCGATCGCGGATGGTCAGCCGCAGGTGTACATCCGATGGACGATGGGCACCACTGATTCGGCCTGGGAGTTCTGCGGGTGGAATATCGACGATATCTCACTCACCTCCAGCTTCTGCAATGCCACCCTGGGCGACCACAACGGCGATGGCATCGTGGGTACCGAAGACGTTGCGCCGTTCGAGTTGTGCTACACCGAACCCGATGCGCCCTATGGTCCCGGTTGCGCTATCTTCGATTTCACCGCAGACGGCGTGGTCAACTGTGACGACTGGTCGGCGTTTGTGGCTGCGTGGGGCGGTGGCGGTGCGGCACCGACGTTTGCCCCTTGTGCGCCGGCCCCGCAGGCGGTCGTCACCGCTGAAGGGTCTCGCCATTTGAGTATCAGTTGCCCGGCGGGTCTGGGTGATGTGTTCGTGCATATCACGTCGCCGGACTACCCGTGCCTGGATGTCTATGCGGGAACGGATGGGACGTTGTACGCCACCCCTCAAATCGCCAACTCGAACGACTGGCAGAATATCATCATTGCCGGTATCGATCTGGTTCCGAACACCACCTACCATGTCGAAGTGGGCTACACCGGGGGATCAGTATCCCTCCCGACGATTGTGACAACGCTGCCGTGGGGTGACTTGGTAGAGCCTCACTCGCTGACCAACTTCCGTGACATCAGTGCTTCGGTGAAGTGCTTCCTGGTAACGCCGGACAGGCCTCCCCTGCCCTGGTGCGACATCCATCCGGAGGTGCCGGATGGGCTGGCCAATTTCCGTGACATCAGCGACGTGGTGCACTCGTTCCTCGACGATCCGTACCCCTTTGCGACGCCCATCTGCCCGTAGCACGGCACGGCGCGGATTGGCCGTGAGCGGTCACACGAGCGACATCGGGAACCGCCAAGTCCCAGCGGTTGGGGCTTGGCTCCCCGGATGCGCCGCCGGTTCCATCACGCCAAGGAAACGCTACGCCGCGTTGGGCGGTACGTTCTTGCTCGGATAGATTTTTTCCAGATCATCGCGCAAGCGAGCGGCTTCTTCGAAACGTTCTTGCTCGATGGCATCGCGTAGCGCTTTTCGCGTCACGAGAATTGAATCCTTCGGCACCCGGTGGCTCAACTCACGCCCCAGGTCGCGAAGGATTTTGAGTTCATCGCCGCGCTCGCCCGTTTCATAGCTTCCATTGTTATCGTAGTGGGTTGCGATCGCCATGATGCCACGGTTCACGTGGGCTAAGGCGCTGGCCGCCTCACCCTCTTGCATCGCCGCATAGGCCTGCGCACGGGCGTGCATCATCAGTACGTACGGTCGGAACTCTTCCAACGAGTTGCGGTCTTCCGGCTCCAACGCGAAATCACGACACAGGTCGAAAAGCTCCAGGCTGTGAGTCGTGTCTGCGATGACGGCGTCGAACTCTTCAAGAACAAAATACGCGACATACCGACGGTAATAGAGCGAGGCCTCCAGACGCAGCATGTGGCATTCCTGGGGCGTCAGGGCGAAGCCGAGCAGCGTGCCGTTGGCTTCGTGGTGCTTCGTTTGACGCTTGCGATAATACGCCAGCAGCGACTCGACACCGAACGGTCGCTTGCCGTCGGGGCGTCCATCGGCATTCATTTGTATGATGCCCAGTTCCACCCGCATCTGTACACGGACGGCCCCGTCGGTACCCAGAATCTTGCGGACCGAAATTTTATCCGGCTCGTACGGCCAATCCGAAAGTGTGTTCTGTAAATCGATATAGGACATCGCTTCGCGCCTCCCCACCGGCGACAAGTTCATGGCCATCGCTCCCCTAAGCGATCGTCTGCCGATCTTAGTCTACAATGTCGTCTCCACGAAAGAGAACTGACGTCGGAAAACCGATTCGCCGGCGCTCTACGATACGCCTTCATAGATTCTTCCGGACCCTCGCGTCCGATACATCATGCCACGTGTCCGGTTGGGTTGCGTTGGATGCGGCAAGTACCGAGGCTGATGCCATGTCGCCAGCTCGCAGCCACACCGGGCACACGCCCGGCCCGTTCCGCGCACAAGCTGAGCACCAAAGCGGTTCCGTCCCGGTGTGGGCGGATGACTATTTGAGGAAGTCGAGTAGTCGTGAGACGGTACCATCGATTCGCGCTTGCGTCTCGAAAGTGCCGCGTTCGATCTCACTGCGGAACGCTTGGATCCGCGCCAGACTCAGACTAGACAGCTCGCCAGCCTGGGGCACGGCCGCCTGAGATGCGGCCGCCTGGGACAGCGCCTGCCCGAAGCGGGAGATCTCCACCGAGTCACTTGACGATGCCACCGAAGCGGAAGCCTCAGCCGAGACCGCCGGGGAGGGAGCCACCTTCATCGACATCGGAGGAAGGGCCGGGTAGATGCTACCAACATTTACAATTGCACTCATGTTCGCCACGTCCTTGGGGACCGCTTGTTCCTCAGGCTGACGTCGCCACCCGTTACACCTGATTCGTAACCGACTATCGAGCGATAACCAAAACCCCGAACACCCATCGATGTCCTCGGCGGCCCGCTCGGCACCTCGCTCACACGCTTATCACCCCTCCAGGGCGTTATTCAGCGGCAAACGCAGGCCATGGCGAGGCGCCAATCCATCGGTCAACCTCGGGTGGAATCAACCACCACTATTAGTATCGTCAGGGCTGATTTGACCCCTGCATTCAAAATCAACAAGACGTCCGAAAAACTTGTGAAAATACAAGATATGGCAACTGCCACACAACGGATAAACCACATGTCGGTGGTTCAGCGATTCTGCGTTGGATAGGGTGTGACTAACGATTGTTCCGCTTGCATAACGTCCCATAATACACCCTCTACGAATGTCCAGTTGACGCGGTTCGCGCGATTGATAGAACCGATCAAAGCGGGCATGCCAGGTGGCGGTCAACCTTCCGTCTTGGGGTGAGCGCAGGACCATCATTCGCGACCGCCCAATCGGTCACGCATCGGCCTTTGTGGCGTGAAGTGAGTGGCCATCGACCGGCTAATCGGTGGCAATAGCGAAATCACGAACGTATGGCGAGTATCTTATTGGTGGCGGATTCACTGCGGGAGAGTACCTCGGAGATGTCGTGTGCCAGCCAGCGTGATAGCTTCGCGGCTCCGGTCGTGTGAAGATGTCCGTCGTCAAAGAAGTCCTGATCGTCCAGCAGACCGTCGGGGGGGCACACCAGAGAAACGCCCGTCTCTGCGATCAGATGGTTTACAAACTTCCGGTATCGAGGGTTCTTCCCGGGGTCGGATTTGGCCAGCGCCGTCGAGGCGTGAGGTAGCTCCAGCAGCCGCACCTCGACCCCGTGATCGCGTAGCATCCGGATCATCTCCCGCGCTCGTTGTCCGTTGACGTTGTCCCATTGAAACGGATTGGTCTCCGGGTTGTTGTCCCTATGACCCTTTGTGGACCGTCTGCTTTGCGAACGTGTTTTCCCCTGCCAAGCGTGCCAGCCGCGCCCCCCCACACTCGCGGCATTCATCGATTCCCACGGTACGGAGAGCACCGTGTGTTCCATCATCAATCTTAGATCGTTCCACTGGTGGTAGCTCCGAAACAGAGCGGCGGAGAGCGCTTCGTAAAAGGTCACACCATCAACCGACCAACTTACCGTCAGATCGCGGTAATCTCCGAAGGCACGCAGCCCGTTCACAATCCAATCACGTTGTCTCACGTCGACCGCGAAGGGGGTGATACCGAGGTAGGCAAGCGTAGGGCTCGTACCGGTTCCCAGCAATTCCCGAACGACCAGATACTCAGTGGCCAGACTGGTGGCGGGTGCCGCCAGGTTGACGCTTGTGATCGGGCGGCCCAGTTGCTTGGTCACCCACTCGTCTATGATGAGAGGGTTCACCCCGAACTCTTCGTAGGAAGATCCAAGGATGACCACATCCGGGGTGTCGTAATGGGCTTGCAGAGATTCCCACTTCTTGCGAACGGCGTTGGTGCTTCCAGGGATATACGGCAGGTGAAGCCGAGCGATGATCCGATCACCCACGATAAAGAGAGAGAGGAAACCGGCCAGAAAGCTCGTTGTGTATCGGACGGCGCTGGGTTGTCGAGTACGGGTGGTCATGATCGAACCCGTTCAAAACTGACAGCAGAGAGACGACTGCGCTTTTGGCCGGCTCTTAGTTGACACCAACAGTCGCGAACCGTTCGTACGCCGATGACGAATACCTGACCCATTCCATATAATGCAAACGCTCCGAATATCGCGAGGAGGGGGTGGAGCGGCACGGCGTATCGGGGCATCACGCCTCCCAGGTTGGAGGAGATGATGACATGAAGCGCAATGGGGAAACCGACAATCAGCCAGTGAAAGCGATCCCTGCAGAAAACCGAAACGATTCCACCCCCCACGCACAGCCAAATGATCGCCTCGTAGGGTGTGTCCGCGAGACTCAGCACGGGAGACCCGCGATCAACGCGGTGACGATACCATTGTGCGACCTTGGCCATGAAAGGGGATGTCCGCGTTGGCTCAGTGTCCACATGACGGGATGCCTCGAAGGGGAAATAACGATTCAACGTCGTTTTTCCGACGTATTGGCTCATGGCCGCCGTTTCTGTCGTCGTGTCGAAAACACCCAGGGCACGCACGCCGGGTACGACACGGTAATAAGGGTCGGGAATGAATAAGGTTCGGTAGATATACCGCGCACCATGACGCATCACGACGAGCTTGTGTTCCCATAGCATATCGCGGGCGGCCTCACCCATCACGACTGCGGAATCGGACCAGGTTCCGCCGTGTTTGGAACTATGGGCGTTAAGAACCTGAAACGTATCCCGCATCGTTTCACTCTGTCGAACGATGCCCGCCTCTCGCCGTTCCTCGAAGGCTTCACGAAGTTCCGCCATGGCCGGACTACGAGATGAATCAAACCCTTCCACGGTGACGGCACGGTGGTATAACGCCAGTGAGCCTTGACAGGTGAGCTGAAGATGTCCGGTCAGTCGATAGCTGTTTACCAGCACAGGCAGGATAAGCAGAGCCGCCGGGATGAAAGCGATTACGACTGACGAGGTCATACGGCGGCACTGCCACCCGAGGCGACCTCCTCGCGTCGCGCGCCACGCAGAATAACCCGCTACGCCCATACAAAGCACGGGCATGGCCACACCCAACCCCTTGATGATCGCGCAAACACCGCCGGCCCCGGAGGCCAGGATCATCCAACGCGCAGAGGGGGCCGCGTGGTAACGGACCAAGGCGTAGACACAGAAGGTCAGCGCCAGCGCGTATGGCACCTCCGTCAACACCGTGGAGCCATACGCACGGAGATGAAGATCGGCGGCGGACAAAACACCCACGAACAAGACGATGGATACCCGAGGCCTCAGAGCGGCTGCGGTCATCGCGCTCAGGATCACCGCGGCTACGATCATTCCGTGTTGGAGGAACAGAATGGCATGGGCACTACATGCACCGAACAAACGAAACACAACCGCCAAAAACAGGGGATAGCCGGGGATTCGAAACTCGAAACCCGGTTGAGAAAAGTCCATTCTTTCGGCGAGACCGGCCGCCAACCGAATGTAGGTTCCGGAATCCGTGGCCACCCATAGTCGGGACGCGGACACGGCAAAGATTTCAAGACCCGCGTAGACGACGGCCACGACCACCAAGGCCATACACACCGACCGGGGCGTGCCCTTCTTGCACAATGCCCGACGCCACCAGACGCGGCGATCAGGGAGATCCGTTGGCTCTGTGGATATGGTGGGTCTCATCGTCAAGTGTTCTCAAAACTGAAAGTAGATAAAAGACTGCGATTTTGGACCACCAATAAGCAACACCCACATGCATGAAGCCGCCAATGCGCCCTGGCCAACTGCCGAAATCCGCGCGAACCGTTCACCGAGTCCTTGAAATATCTCGAACGAGTGAACAGCCATGCACACGGCCACCAGCCCTGCAATCCGAAGCCCGTATACCTCGTGTGCGCTGAAATCAACAAGATTTCCCAGCATCGTCACGGCGGTAGACCAATCCGGCGAACGAAAGAGCAGCCACCCCAGACACACGAGATGAAACATGAGCAGCATGTGCAAGATTCGTGTGGGTATCGGCATCGCGGCTGGTTCCACCCGACGCTTGCCGCCGCACAGCCACCGCTCGCCGATCAACAACAACGCATGGTAGAGCCCCCACGCCGCAAACGTCCACGCGGCACCGTGCCACAAACCGCCGAGCACCATGGTAATGAACAGGTTCCGCACCGTCAGTATCTTTCCGAGGCGCGATCCACCGAGTGGAATGTAGAGATAATCGCGAAGCCAGGTCGAAAGCGTCATGTGCCACCGCCGCCAAAACTCGGACGGCGAGCAAGAGAGGTAGGGGCGATCGAAGTTTTCGGAGAGTGTGATTCCCAACAACCGCCCGACACCCACGGCCACGTCGCAATAGCCTGAAAAATCCATGTAAATCTGAAAGGCGTAGGCATACAACGCGATCCACGCAGACAGACCGGTAAAACCCTCCGGTGCGGCGAATACCATATCCACATAGAGCGCGAGCGTGTCGGCCACGATCATCTTTTTGAACAAACCCCGAAAGATTCGGTACACGCCGGTGGATACGTCAGAGGCGTCGATCTGCGGCTCCCGGGATAGCTGCGGAAGGAAATCACGGGCACGCATAATCGGTCCGGCTACCAACTGGGGAAAACAGGAGATGAACAGGGCAAACCGGCTGAGGTTGCGTTCGGGTGCCATTCCTCGATAGACGTCGACGGTGTAGGCCATCGCCTGGAACGTGTAGAAGGAAATCCCCATCGGCAAGATGACATGCCACAGTGGAAGATCAAGGTCGATGCCAAACGCGGCGACGCTCTGGATCAATGTGTCGCGGAAGAAATCGAAGTACTTAAACGCGCCCAGGGTGGCCAGATGAATGATAATACCTGCGGCTAGGATTCGACGCCGTGCCGAGGGTTGTTCGCACCGAGCCATCCACAGCGCAGCGGCATAGGCCACTGACGTCGTGAGCAACAGCAGACCAAGAAAACGCCAGTCCCACCAGGCATAGAACAGATAGCTTCCGGCGAGGAGCGCACGGCCGCGCCACGCTCCGCGCAGCGACCAGTAGACCGCCAACATGACGGGCAAGAAAACAGCGAAACCGGCGCTGTTGAACAGCATGGGTGACCCTTCCCGGCGGCAACGCACAGGCCCCGCCTACCATCCGCACTGTTTGATCCCCGTCCAGCGCGTATGGACAGTTGGGTTATCGGAAGTAGAGAATCGGAAATGAAGCGAGCGCCAACTAGCTGGAATGCTTTGCGGTCTGGGTGACCAGGAGCTTGGCTAACGCTGACAGTTCAAAGGGCTTTTCCAGTGTTGCTGTGGCGTAGGAGTCTGTCCGAGCCGACCTGAGCGATGTGACGATGCGTATGATGCGGACATGGGCATTGAGGCCCAGGGCCTGCAACTCCATTTGAACCAGACCGGACGAATCCAGGGCGTCCGACACGATCATGGCCGACACCGCCTGTTTATCGAGTACTTCCATACCGGCCTGAGCGGTTCCGACGGCATGAACCTGAAACATGGAGCCGAAATAGGTGGCCAGAGACCAGCGGAGGAGCGAATCCGGTTCTGCGACGAGTAACACGTCGGAGGGGGAAGGCGGCCGGGATGAGACATCCGCTTCAGGCGTTGACGGTATTCGTTCTTCCGGTTCAGCCATAGACGCGGTCCCTTCCGTCTAGTTCCCATTGGCAGACGGCGTGCCAGAAACATTCAATAATGGTGTTATTTCTTCAGATGGAGGCTTGGAATCGCGCCATATTAGCTATCGGGCGTTCCTCCAGTTCCTTCCGGAGGACGTGACATACCTGGAAGTTGTGCATTTCTAATGAATGGACGTGATGACGAATGGGGAGGGATATCCATAACATTTCACAGTCTTGGGCTGAGGCACATCATACTCGTTTGGGATGGTGTGGCGGTTTCGTCCCTGCCGCGACGCCGTTAGGATAACGCGTATGCAAAACGTCACTCTGGAGAGCATGAAAAGTCGGGTCGATTTCACCGACCGAGATGCGGCCCTCATCGCCCGACTGGCACCTTATGTGGGAACCCTCGTGCCTCGTGTGGTGGATCGGTTCTATGACCAACTACTCTCCGATCCGGAATCGGCAGCGATCTTCACGGGCGGCGAGGCCCAGCTCGCTCGGCAGCGAGTTCTCTTGAGTACCTGGTTGTCTCGCGTCCTCGTGGGCCGATTTGAGATGGAGCATTTCGAATCCAGTCTGCATATCGGTGAGGCCCACGCGCGGGCCGGACTCGACCAGCACTTCATGGTGTTGGGGATCCAAATCATCTGGGCAGAATTGGCCCCCCTGATTCAAGCGCTCCCGCTCGACGATAGCGAGGCCATCGCTTCGGCGATCCATAAGCTGCTCATGCTCGATCTGGCCACGATGCTCGAAAGCTATAAGGAAGGGTATTCGGACGAAGTACGATCTATGGAGCGTATCGCGGTAGAGGAAAAGCTGACGCGGGCGGAACACCTCGCAAAGATCGGACAGCTGGCCGCCTCGCTCGCCCATGAAATCAAGAATCCGCTTGCGGGTATCAGCGGTGCGATCCAGATCATGCGCGATTCGATGAGTGTCGACGACCCGCACCGTCCGATCGCCAAAGAAATCATGGAACAGATCAAGCGTCTGGATGCCACCGTGAAGGACTTGTTGCAATATGCCAGACCCATTCCGCCTCGCTTCGGACGTGTGGACCTGGACGAGATCGTGTCTCATGTGCTCAACGCACTGAGCCTGGAACCTGCCCTTCGGGGGGTTCAACTGAAAGGACCCTCTCGGGCCAAAGACCACACGGTACAAGGCGATGACGGCCAACTCCAGCAGCTAACCATGAACCTCATCATCAACGCTGCCCATGCCTCCAAGCACAAGGGCACGGTCCGTGTCATGCTGACCAAGCGTACCGATACCGTGCGACTCGTCGTTGAAGACGAAGGTGCCGGCATGACGCCGGAGGTGGCCGCCCAGGCTTTCGATGCGTTTTTCACCACGAAAGCCAAGGGGACGGGACTCGGGCTTTCCATTTGCCGACGGATTGTAGAAGCGCACGGCGGGCGCATCGAGCTGGACAGTGAACCGGGACGGGGCACGTGTGTCATCGTGGATTTGCCCGCCGAATCGGATGCCGTAGGAGGTGCCAACGCATCATGAAGGTACGTGTACTCATCGTGGAAGACGAGCAACTGATCCGCTGGTCCCTTCGGCAAAAGTTCGAAGCCTGCGGGTACAGCGTGACCGAAGTCGAGAACGGCAAAGATGCCTTTGCCACGCTGGACCAGAACACGTACGACCTCGTCATGCTTGACTACAAGCTCCCCGATATGACCGGACTCGACATATTGCGACAGGTGCGTGAGGTCGACTCCGATGTCGTGGTGATCATGATGACCGCCTATTCGAAAGTGGAGACGGCGGTCGATGCGATCAAACTCGGTGCCTTCGACTACATTTCCAAGCCCTTCGACATGGATGCGGTGTTACGTACGGCCGAAAAAGCGCTGGAGACCACCAAGCTGCGCCGCGAAGTCCGAGAGCTGCGTCGCCATATCGATCACGAATATGGTATCGATAGCATCATCGGCCAGGCACCGTGCATGAAGGAACTCTTCCAAACCATCAACCAGGTGGCGGCAAGCGGCGCTTCGACGGTCTTTCTGCGTGGTGCCTCCGGATCGGGCAAAGATCTCGTCGCCCGCGTGATTCACTACAATTCGGATCGCGCCCCACAACCTTTCATGAACGTGACCTGCACGGCGCTGTCCGAGTCCCTCTTGGAAAGTGAGCTCTTCGGGCACGAGAAGGGTGCCTTTACCGACGCCAAAAATGCCAAAAAAGGGTTGTTTGAACTGGCTGACGGCGGCACGATCTTCCTCGACGAAGTCGGCGACATGGCGATGGGACTGCAAGCCAAACTGCTTCGTTTTTTGGAAGACCGTACGTTTCGACGTGTGGGGGGGACCAATGAAATCTCCGTCGACGTCCGCGTGATAGCGGCCACCAACCGAGACATTGAAGCAGCCATCGAGGAAGGGGCGTTTCGGGCCGACCTGATGTTTCGGCTGAATGTCATCCCCATCTACCTACCGCCGTTGAAGGAACGCGGCGACGATCTCAAGCTATTGACAAAACATTTTGTGGCACGATTCAGCGAGGAGTTCCGAAAACCGATATCGGATGTGTCTCAAGAGGCCTACGACAAGATTTTCGCGTACCCCTGGCCGGGCAATGTGCGTGAGCTCCGAAATGTCATGGAGCGAGCCGTACTGCTCTCCAAAAGTGATCGGCTTGGAGCGGAGGATATCTACCTCGGGCCGACTGATAAAGTAGTCAGCATGGGAACTACGGGCGAAATGGTGCTGCCCGCCGGCGGAATCGATTTTCGTGAACTTGAAAACAAACTCATTCGTGAGGCGCTCGCCCGTACTAACAACAACCAAACCAAAGCCGCCAAGCTCCTGAACCTCACAAGGGACACGCTCCGGTACCGGATGGAAAAACTCGGGCTGTTGGACAAGTAATGCCCGCATAGATGACGCGGAAACGTCGTTTTTTATCTATTCTCCGGCCTTCAGGCCTATTTCGCGGTGATTACGCGGATTATGGAACAAGCCTTGCAAGTCATCCGGCGGGTCGGGACATTCCCGTGGTCGGTGACACTCCGGCGTGGTTACGACGCCTTCCTCGAGGCAGCAACCGCGCAATACTAGATCGAAACGGAACAGAATATTCATGGGCACAACAATTATTGCTATTGATGGTAACCAAGCGGCTGCCCACATTGCACATCGTCTTAGTGAAGTGATTGCGATATACCCGATCACCCCCAGCTCTACGATGGGCGAATGGGCGGATGAGTGGTCGGTGCAGGGCGTCAAGAACATTTGGGGAACCGTCCCAAGCGTCTCGGTCATGCAGAGTGAGGGTGGGGCGGCCGGTGCCGTGCATGGTGCGTTGCAGATGGGGGCGCTCTCCACCACCTTCACCGCTTCGCAAGGCCTGCTGCTGATGATCCCCAACATGTTCAAGATCGCCGGGGAACTCACCCCGACGGTGTTTCATGTGTCCGCGCGTACCATTGCCACACATGCCCTTTCCATTTTTGGTGATCACGGCGATGTGATGGCCACTCGAACCACCGGATTCGCCATGCTCGCTTCGAGCAATGGGCAAGAGGTGGCCGACCTGGCGACCATTGCCCACGCGGCCACGCTCGAATCGCGCGTGCCGTTTTTGCATTTTTTCGACGGGTTCCGCACTTCGCACGAGGTTACCAAAGTCAAGCTTCCGAGTGATGACGATTTGCGGGCGATGATCGACCCGAAGCTGGTACTCAGTCACCGCGATCGCAGGCTGACCCCGCAGCGTCCGGTGATGCGCGGCTCGGCCCAAAACCCGGATGTTTTTTTCCAGGCGCGTGAGGCCGTCAATCCGTTTTATCGTGATTGCCCGGGGATCGTCCAGCGTGTGATGGATGCTTATGCGGAGCGTGTCGGCCGGGCGTATCATCTTTTCGATTATGTCGGTGCTGCGGATGCGGATCGGGTCATCGTGATGATGGGTTCGGGTTCCGACACCGTGCAGGAAACGATCGAATATCTTACGGGCACGGGGGCCCGTGTGGGTTTGCTGAAAGTGCGTCTGTACCGACCGTTCGACGCAGAGCGTTTTATTGCGGCCTTACCGACAAGCGTGTGTACGGTAGCCGTGCTCGATCGGACCAAAGAACCTGGGGCGTCGGGTTAACCGCTCTACCAGGATGTCACCACGGCGATGATGGAACACTTCAGCTACACCGGCAACCACTTCCAGAAGATGCCGCGGGTCATCGGGGGGCGGTACGGGCTGAGTTCCAAGGAGTTCACCCCGGCGATGGTCCACGCGGTGTTTGAGGAGATGAAGAAGGAGCAGCCGAAGAACCACTTCACTGCCGGTATTCACGATGACGTGTGCCGGACTTCTTTGGACGTGGACCCGAGCTTTTCCACGGAGGATGAAAAGACGATTCGGGCCATGTTCTATGGGCTCGGCTCCGATGGCACGGTGAGCGCCAACAAGAACTCCATCAAAATTATCGGCGAGGGTACCGACTACGACGTGCAAGGGTACTTCGTGTATGACTCGAAGAAGGCGGGTTCGGTGACCGTCTCGCACCTGCGCTTCGGGGCCAGGCCGATCCGGTCGCGGTATCTCGTGGAGCGGGCCAACTTCATCGCTTGTCACCAGCAGATCTTCGTGGACCAGTTCGACATACTTACCCACGCGGTGGAAGGAGCCACCTTTTTGCTGAACACACGTGCCTCTGTGGACGAGGCCTGGGATACGCTGACTTCGGACATGCAGCGCACGTTAATCGAAAAGCGAATGACGTTTTATGTGATCGATGCCTACCACGTGGCCTCCGAGTCTGGTATGGGACGGCGTATCAACACGATCATGCAGACCTGCTTTTTCGCGATCTCGGGCGTGCTACCGTCTGATGAGGCCATCGCCAAAATCAAGGGAGCTATCGAAAAAACCTACGCCAAAAAGGGTGAGGCCGTCGTACGCAAGAATTTCAAGGCGGTAGACATGGCGGTTGCCAATTTGTTCCAAGTTACCGTACCCGAGGCCGTAACGTCCAAGCGGCGGCGACCGGCCACCGTCTCCGAATCCGCACCGGATTTTGTTCGCGACGTCACGGCACGCATCATCGAGCATGACGGCGATTCGCTATCGGTCAGCCAGATGCCCGTGGACGGCACCTTTCCCACCGACACCGCCCGCTGGGAGAAACGCGGGATCGCTCTGGAGATTCCCGTGTGGGATCCGCAGACGTGCATTCAGTGCAACAAGTGTACGTTGGTTTGTCCGCATGCGGCCATCCGGGCCAACGTCTTTTCGGAAGAGTGCCTTGACGGGGCACCGGCTACGTTTGCGCACATGCCGGCACGCGGTAAGGAGTTTTCCGGCCTCAGGTATTCGCTACAGGTGGCCCCGGAGGACTGCACGGGATGTGGGCTTTGCGTGGAGGTCTGTCCGGCCAAGAACAAGAGCGAAACGCGACTCCGAGCGATCAACATGGCCGCGCAGCCGCCGTTGCTGGACGTGCAGCGCGATAACTACGCCTTCTTTCTTGACCTTCCGGAGTTTGATCGCACGCGGCTCAAGAACAGCACGGTCAAGGAATCGCAGTTTATGCTGCCTTTGTTTGAGTATTCGGGTGCGTGTGTCGGTTGCGGCGAAACACCGTACGTCAAACTCGTCAGCCAGCTTTTCGGTGATCGTGCGGTGATCGCCAATGCCACCGGTTGCTCCAGCATTTACGGAGGCAACCTACCGACCACCCCGTGGGCCAAAAACAAGGCGGGTCGTGGTCCGGCGTGGTCCAATTCTCTTTTCGAGGATAACGCCGAGTTTGGGCTTGGTTTCCGTCTCGCGGTCGATCGCCAGCGCGGTTTCGCCGGGGAGCTGCTCGAAGCGATGCGCGACCGGCTCGGTTCGGAACTGGTCACGGAGATATTGCAGGCCGATCAATCCACAGAGGCTGGTATGACTGCGCAGCGGCAGCGCATCGACACGCTCAAGCCCAGGCTGAAAAGCATGGAAACGCCCGAGAGCATTCACCTGTTGAGCGTGGCGGATGCGTTGATTCACCAGAGTATCTGGATCATCGGGGGCGACGGCTGGGCCTACGACATCGGGTTCGGTGGGTTGGACCACGTGATCGCCTCGGGTCGCAACGTCAACATTCTCGTGCTGGATACCGAAGTCTATTCCAACACCGGCGGGCAGATGTCCAAAGCCACGCCGCGCGGCGCGGTCGCGAAGTTTGCGGCGGCCGGCAAGGAGTCGGAAAAGAAAGACCTCGGGGCCATCGCCATGAGCTACGGCAATGTGTATGTCGCGCAGATTGCCATGGGAGCCAATGACACGCAGACGGTCAGGGCGTTGGTTGAGGCTGAAAGTTACGATGGACCGTCGCTGATTCTTGCGTATAGTCAGTGTATCGCGCACGGCATCAACATGCGCAAGGGGATGGACACGCAAAAAACAGCGGTCCAATCGGGGCATTGGCCCCTGTATCGTTTCGACCCACGGCGCAGGGAGACCGGGGAGAACCCGATGCAGCTCGACAGCAAAGCACCGAGCATTCCGCTTCGAGAATATCAATCAATGCAAAACCGATTCAATATTCTCACGAAGAGTCGACCGGAACGAGCCAGTGACCTGTTGGAACAGGCCCAACAAGCCACGACGGCCCATTTTATCAAATATCAGCAGATCGCCGAACCACAAATCAGGAATGAGTGACGGTTGTCATGGATTTATCAACAAACTACATGGGCATTCGGTTGAAGAACCCGCTGGTGGCCTCTGCCTCACCGATATCGAAAGACATAAGCAGTATCCGGTCCCTTGAGGATGCGGGCATCGCCGCGGTTGTGGTGTACTCGTTGTTTGAAGAGCAGATCGTACACTCGGCGGACGAAACTGAGCACTACGAAGAGTTTGGTGCGGAGAGCTACGCCGAGGCCTTGTCATACCTGCCGGCGATCGAATGTTTCTCTCGTGGTCCGGAAGCCTACGTCGAGCACATACGAAAGGCCAAAGAGGCCGTAGACATTCCGATCATCGCCAGCCTCAACGGTAGTACGGACGGCGGTTGGATTGACTTCTCTCGCGAACTCGAAGCGGCCGGGGCGGACGGCATAGAACTGAACATCTACTTGCTGGCGACGGACCCCTCCGTGAGTGCCGCCGGGATTGAAAACACATACGTCGACATACTCGACGCTGTCAAACACACGGTCAGCATTCCGATCGCGATCAAGCTAAGCCCCTACATTACGTCTCTGGCTCATTTCGCCAACCGGCTCGATGAACACGGAGCCGATGCCCTCGTACTTTTTAACCGCTTTTATCAGCCCGACATCGACCTTGAATCGCTCGAGGTCGTCCCCGATCTGGTGTTGAGCGCCAGTCATGAAATGCGTCTGCCGTTGCGGTGGGTGGCGATTTTGGACCCACTGATCGAGGCGAGCCTGGCCGCCACCACCGGTGTGTACACCGCCGAGGATGTCATCAAGCTGACGCTGGCCGGTGCCGACGTCACGATGCTCTGCGCGGCACTACTTCGCAACAACGCCGCCGACAAGGTGACCGGGATCCTGCGCGGCGTCGACGGATGGCTCTGCGACAACGAATATGAGAGTCTGCATCAGCTCCAAGGCAGCATGAACCACGCCACCTGTAGCAACGCCGGCGCGTTCGAACGCGCCAACTATTTGCGGGCGTTGAACTCCTTCATCTAAACGCCTTCCCGGTCCAACGTGTGCCGGTTGGTCTACTTCGCAAGCGTATAGGGTAGGTAATCCGGATACCACATAGACTTTTCGACCAGCGCCTCGATCTGCGCGTCGGTAATGCGTCGGCCCAGGTGACGCTCCCTGGCTTCACGCATGACGCCGCACGCGATGGCCCGACTCACCTCGCGGAGTTCGCTCTGATCGGGATAGACCGCGCCCAATTCCAAACGCGACGGCGACACGAACGACGCCAATGTTTTGGCCGCCCCAAGAAACATGGAGTCGGTCACTTCATTGGCCTCGGAAAGAATCGCCCCAAGCCCCACACCGGGGAATATGTAGACGTTGTTGCCCTGACCAAAGACGTACTTCCTGCCCTGGTGCTCGATGGGTTGGAACGGACTGCCCGTGGCGAGAATCGCCCGACCATCCGTCCAGGCAATCGCCTCCGCCGGGGTACACTCGGCCTTGGAAGTCGGATTGGAAAACGGCATGATCAGCGGTCGCTCCACATGCCTGGCCATCTCCCGCACCACCTCCTCGCTGAAGATACCGGGACAAGCGGTCGTTCCTACGAGGATGGTGGGTTTCACCTGCCGAACGACATCGAGCAGGTCGAAGGGCCCATCTCCTTCAAACCCGATGGCGTCCATCGCAGGGCGATCGGCTGCCAGTTCCCGTTTGTGCTCGTCTCGAATCCGTCGCCCGCCGAACAGCAGCCCCCGACTGTCAATGAACCACTGGGCCCGTTGTGCCTGCTCCTCGGAAGCACCGTCTTCCACGATGGCCGTGCGGACCAGCCGGGCGATCCCCACACCAGCCGCCCCGGCCCCCATATACACGATGCGCTGATCGCGAAGCTGGCCTCCGGTGATGCGAAGCGCGGTCAGCATACCCGCCAGGGCGACCGCCGCCGTACCCTGGATGTCGTCATTGAACGATGGAAGACGCCGGCGGTAGCGGTCCAGAAGGGAGAATGCGGTTCCCTTGTGGAAATCCTCCCACTGCAGCAGCGCCGACGGAAAGACTTCCGTTACGCCCGAGACAAACGCTTCAATAAACTGATCGTACGCCTCACCGCGCAGGCGACGCCGGCGATAACCAATATAATGAGGATCACTAAGCAGGTCGGCGTTGTCGGTGCCTACGTCCAGGCTGATCGGCAGCGTGAACTTCGGATGGATGCCCGCCCCCGCACTGTAGAGCGCGAGCTTGCCGACGGGGATACCCATACCCCCGGCACCCTGATCCCCCAGGCCCAGGATCCGCTCGTTGTCCGTCGCCACGATAAGCCGCACGTCGTCGTTGCTGGCGTTACGCAGCAGATCGGGGATTCGATCGAGCTCGTCCGGTGTGATCCAAAGCCCGCGCGGGCGTCGTGAGACGCGGCTGTATTCCTGGCAGGCGCGTCCCACCGTCGGCGTGTAGACAATCGGCAACAGCTCGCTGAGATTCTCCATCAACACACGATAAAAGAGCGTTTCGTTTCGATCCTGCAAGGCCGAAAGCCCGACGAACTTCTCAAGATCATCGCTCTTCGCGCGAAGGCGATCCAACTCGACGGCCACCTGCTCGTCGATCGTCGCCTGGGTTGGTGGAAGCAAGCCCTCCAGTCGAAAATCCCGCCGTTCGCGCGGCGAGAAAGAGGCGTCCTTGTTCAGCACAGGGTCTTTGAGAAGCTCCATGCCGGTCTTGCCCACCGGAAGCCTATCCTCGGATGTCGATTCCAACACTAACGTGTGACTCTCCATCACCTTCTCCTGTTAAGACTTGCGATCTTGCGCGACGGCACCACCGACCGTGACCCCGGCGTGCGTGGGGGGGACGGAAGGGCATGCGGCTTCCGAATCAGCTTCTGGCGGCGAGATACTCCACCATATCGATCTCGCCGATGATGCCGATGATTTTGTTTCCGTCGACAACGACGGCCACATGTTTTTCGTCGAAAACCTTCTGCACCTTGGAGAGTGGATCATCCAACGAAACCTGACCGCGCAATTCGGTCGCCGCCTTGATGACCTTGTCAGCCGATCGACACTCGTCCTTAATCAGCGCTTGCAGGATATCGGACTCATGCAGCATCAGGTAGGGTTCGCCGTTATCGGACTGAATCGGCATCTGCGAAATCCCCAACTCGCTCATGCGGTGCGTCGCCGCCGCGATGGTCTCATCACGCTGGGCGAAATCGACGTGGTTCCCTTTGAACTGCAGCAGGTCCCGTACCAGACCGATACGCTCCTCGATACCGAGATAGCCCATATCCTTCATCCAGTCGTCGTTGAAACACTTGCTGATGTAACGATCGCCCGAATCCGGAATGATCACGACCACGAGCTTGCCGGGACCGAGTTCCTTGGCCACCGCCAACGCCCCGACGATCGCCGTGCCCGCGGAGCCGCCCCCGAAGATGCCCTCTTCGCGAACCAGACGTCGCGCCGCACGGAACGTGTCAGGGTCTGACACCGGGCGGATCTCATCTATGACGGAAAAGTCCAGCGTATCCACCATGAAATCATGACCGATCCCCTCGACCACATACACACTGGGGTCTCCCGGCGTTTGCTCGTAGAACATGTCGCAGTAGATACTACCTACGGGGTCGGGGCAGATGACCTTGACCTCTTTCCCGGCCTCGGCGGCTTGTTCCTTCAGGTACTTCGCCGCGCCCGAGATGGTCCCTCCCGTACCAATACCGCCCACCAACGCATCAATCCGTCCGTCGGTATCGGCCCAAATCTCCGGACCGGTCGTGAGGTAGTGCGCTTCCGGGTTGGCCATGTTGCTGTATTGATCCACGTAAAACGCGCGGGGCGTTTCCTTTGCGATACGCTTGGCGATGGAGACATAGCTGTCGGGGTGGTCATGATCGAGATCGGTTCTGGTGATCACGACCTCGGCCCCATACGCCTTGAGCATGTCGATCTTCTCCTTGCTCATCTTGTCGGGGATCGTAAACACGCATCGGTAACCGCGGACGGCCGCCGTCATCGCCAAGCCCAGTCCCGTGTTGCCCGAGGTGCTCTCCACCAGGGTGAAGCCGGGTTGGATCAGTCCGGCCTCCTCCGCCCGAATCACCATGTTCAGCGCCATGCGGTCCTTCACGGAGCCGCCGGGGTTGAGCTGTTCCATTTTGACAAGCACGGTGGCCATCGTGTCGTCCACCATACGGTTGAGTTTGACCATCGGTGTCTTGCCGATCAGGTCGAGTACGCTATTGACATAGTTCATGATAGATGAGGAGCCCCAAAAGCCTGACATCAACACCGGGCCGGGGCGAACCGGATCGAACCGATCCGCGGCGCAGCGTTTCCGTCGTCAAGAAAATAGGGGTCCGGAAACCCCACGATGGGCATGATAAACCCCATCGGGGAGCCGTGGCAAGCATCGACCCCGCGATGCGGACAGGGAACGGCGGTCATCGACCGAAAAAGGCGTTCCGGCACCTCGGAACGCGCTACGGCTGGGTGCGTTCGCGGGGCACGTCCGAAGGCGTAGCGCCGGGCGGCTGATCTTGGGATTCGGGACACGCTTCCGCGCACAACGATCTAAGCTCCTCGATTCGCTGCTGCTGACGAACACGGGCCTGGAAACCCATACCCGATAGGTCCTGGGCAAGAAGCTGCTCAAGCTGACGTTTGATGGTTTCTGACCGGTTCAAGCCGATCTCCTTTCGGGGGTCTCTGCCCTCGTCACGACGATCGCGATGACGAACGGCGTCACACACACGACGGGGCACGCGCCCCAACCCGTTGGGTTATCGACCACCGCGTCGCGTCATCTTTGACGGATGGGAGTCGGAGACGGCACCAGGAGGGCCGGTCCCTGTCTGATGTGGTGGGAGGGGAGTCGCCCTATGGCTGGCTCAGCCGGTGGACGATGCGCCGGAGTAACGTCACGCCACGCGAGAGCCACGTCCAGACGTGGCCGCGAGATTCTTGCATGACCCCACGAACGGTCATCACGGCCAGCCGATCAAGCTCGTCAAGCTGAGCAAACAGCCGGTCCACTTCGGCCTGTTCCTTCCCGACGGCCACACGAACCGCCTGCGCGTCGGGATGTTCAAACGACCGAAGCGTCGCCCCGATGTGCGCATCGTCGCACCGCACCAGCAACTGGGCCGTACGACGTTCCCACTCAGCCAGTGCCGCCAGCCACTGCTGCCGCGATGCCTCCGCATGTGGCCGTTCATCGGGCGTGGTCGAATCCCTCGGGACGCGCCGGATGATGCGAAACGATTCGATCCATTCCTTGGACGTGCGCGAAAGCGCCAACCGGGCGCTCAACCAAGACGCGTAGGCGGCTCGCCTTTGTTGATGAGTTTCGATCCTGCGGAGCACACGCTCGATCACCAACGGAACCAAACACACGGATAGCGCCCCGGTGATCAGGCCCACCACCGCCGCCAGTCCGAGCACTTCCCCCGCCGATAGATTCAAGACTAACTCCATAATGAGGGACCGTCACCTATGTTATGACGCGCGCGGCGGGGGGCATGCCCAAGCCGGAGTGTGGCATCCCCAAGCCGGAGGCGCGGGCATGAGTGTCGAGTACACCCATGGTTACGCTTCGCTTAGCCATGCCACCCAGGTCACCCAATCATCCTGACAACTTTTCACCCGCCGTGCAATAGCATGCCCCCCAGGCGTGCCATGGCCTTCCCTACGGGCTGTTCGCCGTCCGGTTGATAGAAAGTCCCGCTTCCTTTTTTTCTTGTACCCGTATTCCCGATTCGGTAGAATGGCGCGGTGTGTGGCATGCCCTACATCCTGCGGGCTTGCGTGACACCTTTTCTCGCGCGTGACGCCGGGTTTGACAGTGCGTAAACTCGCGGCATGACGGGCCCGGCTATGACTGAGGTGGATCGCCTTCCGTGCCTGACGGCTGACGTGCCGGGGGTGGGGGGGGCGATCAAGGCGCATGACGGCGATTTTCTGGTCGAAGAGTTGCCGCGCTATCCGGCCTGCGGCGAGGGCACGCACGTCTACTTCGTGATCGAGAAACGCGGCATGACGACGCCGGCCGCGATCGGCTTCATTGCGAAGCGGCTGGGGCGTCGGCCACGTGACATCGGCTATGCCGGGTTGAAAGATGCCCACGGCGTGACGCGGCAATGGCTCAGCATCGAGCATGTGGACCCGGCCACCGTGGCGTCGCTTACGCTCGGGCGGATCCGGGTGGTGTCGGTCACGCGCCACACGAACAAGCTCAAGCTCGGCCACCTTTCGGGCAATCGCTTTACGATTCTCGTGCGGGAGGCGGACGTCTCCGCGATGGATCGTGTGGCGTTGGTGATGGATACGCTCACGCGGCGTGGGGTGCCGAATTATTTTGGTCCGCAGCGGTTTGGGGTTCGCGGCGACAACGCGGCGGTGGGTCTGGCCGTGCTTCGTGAGGCGTGGGAGGAGGCGCTCTCGTTCATACTCGGTCGACCCCAACCGTTTGAGCGAGAAGACATTCAAGAGGCCCGCCGCTTGTTTGATGCCGGTGAGTACGCCGCGGCTGCGAAGTGCTGGCCGAACCGTTTTCATGACCAGGCCAAGATATGCCGCAAGCGGATGGTGGGTGACGCCCGTGCGGCGTGGCAGGCCGTACCGCATGGTCAGCGTAAGTTTTACTTTTCCGCGTTGCAGAGTTTGTTGTTCAATCGCGTGTTGGCCCGTCGTGTGGATGAGCTCGACCGCCTGCATGACGGTGACATCGCATGGATTCACCGAAACGGCGCGTGCTTTCACGTGGAGCGTGCGGACGTGGAGCAGCCGCGTTGCCGCGCGTTTGAAGTGTCGCCCACGGGGCCGCTGTTCGGGCGGAAGATGAAAGAGCCGACGGGTCTCCCGGCGCAGCTTGAGCGAGAGGTGTCGAGTGACGCGTCGTTGCAGATCGAACGGGTGCAGTCGGCGCACGGGGCCAGGCTCGACGGCGCGCGTCGGCCGCTGCGTGTCCCGCTGGGCGAGGCCTCTTTCGATTCGGGCAGTGATGAACGCGGTCCGTTCGTGCGGCTGGCCTTTACGTTGCCGCCCGGGTCATACGCGACCGTGGTGACGCGTGAGGTGTGCAAGACCGCCGCCCGGTAACCGGGTGGCCGTCTTGCACACCGGGGTGGTGTTGGGGTATGCTTTCGGTCGACGCGATTGGTCCGGTTCACTTTTCGTTAGCGGTATGAGGTCCGTCAGCCATGAACGAAGCCACTCAGTTTTGTATCGGTCTCGAAGACAAGCCCGGCGTCCTCGCGGCGCTTTGTGCCGCGTTGCGAGAGGGGGGCGTGAATATCGAGGCGATTTTTGTGACGGAAGATCCGGATTGCTGCTGGGTGAATGTGATACTGGACACCGTGGCCGGTGCCGATCGAGTGCTTACCGAGCACGGTTACAACTTCTTCACTGAGCCGGTGCTTACGATCGGACTTCACGATCGTCCCGGAGAACTGGAAAGTGTGGCCAACACCCTTTCCGAGGCGGAGGTCAACATCAACTACGTCTACGGCTCCAGTACGAAGGACGCGGAGTTTTATCTCGTGCTCAACGTGAGCGACGTGCCGCGGGCCAAAGCCGCTCTCGGTGCCACGTCTGATTCCGCCGGTAGCAATCTCACCCGTGCCTGATCGGAATGGCCGCGGCGGTTTCGAAAAAAGAGACCGGTCCGCCCACGGCGAACCGGTCTGCAACGGTTTTCTTGTGTCGCGTGGTCTTAGTCGGCCCATTCCTTAAAGAACGCCTTGGCGTTTTTCGGGTCGGGTTTGATGGTTTTCTCGCCCGGGTGCCAGTTGGCCGGACACACCTCGCCGTTTTTCTCGAAGAATGTCAGCGCGTCGACCATGCGTAGCGCCTCGTCGACATCTCGACCGAGCGGCAGGTCGTTGACCAGCATGTGACGTAGGATGCCGTCTTTGTCCACGAGGAACAGCCCCCGGAAGGCGATGCCTTTGTCTTCGATCAAGACACCGTAGTTTCGGCTGATGTCGTGGGTGAGGTCGGCCACCATGGGGAACGCGATGTCCCCGAGTCCGCCTTCGGCGCGCGGCGTGTTCTGCCACGCGAGGTGGGTGAACTGGCTGTCTGTGGACACGCCAATGAGTGCGGTGTTACGCTCAGCAAAGTCGCTACACTTCTCGTGAAACGCGACGATCTCCGTCGGACACACAAACGTAAAATCGAGTGGCCAGAAGAACAACACGACATTTTTGCCGCGATAGTCCGACAGTTTGATCTGCTTGAACTGCTTATCGACCACGGCCATCGCCGCAAAATCAGGGGCCTCTTGGCCTACGCAAAGACTCATCGTTTCTTCCTTTTCTACCAATGGGTACTCTCTATGCCGGTACGGAAAGCCTGCGTGCCACCCGCAACACCGGCGTCGGAGGGGGAGAATACTCGATGGCGGCGATTAGCTCAACAGGCGGGTGAACGTGCAGCCGACTTTATAGCCCTGGACCGTTTGGGTGCAGTGGGCTACCAGCGCTTCTACGGCATCCCCGTCAGAACCATCGCCGGGGGAGATATGGATTCGCTGTCCGGGTGGAATGGGCTTTCTCGTAATCATACCCAGACCATGCACGCTGACGTTGGAGACTTGGGCCGAGAGCGTGTCGCTGGATACGCCATCCTGCTCGACCAGACAGTAGAGCGCCGAGACCAGTCGGTCATCGTGCCGCTTGTTGGGGATGCTTTCGAGCGGCTCGCCTTCTTCGATAGCTTCGGTGAGCCAGCTTGGAAGACCAGCCGGCGCGGTATGTCTGCTCGTCATGACGTTGCTCTCTTTGTAAACATCTCCTACGGCTAGATCGGACATCTGATCGGGGTAGCCGAGTTATTCCCCATGAACGCGAGAGGGGACGCGGGGGACCGATAAATCACGTCGAGACACGGATCGGACGTTGCGCTCGATCTGTCAACCCCTTCGGATGGGGGAGAATGGCTACGGGCATGGTTTACCGGCTGCGAGCCTGCTATCGGGGGGGGCGGCGATTTCCCAGCACGCGACGAGGTGCCCCGGGCTGATTTCTCGCAAGTTGGGTTGGCCTGAGCGTGCGGTCTCAGTGGTTGTAATGCACCGGCGCGGCACGACGCCCGTCGCCGGTGGTTCGAGCGCTATCGTGTCCGCCCCCGGCAACGCCGCTCGCTGCCGAGCCAGCAGGCAACGCGGGTGAAACGCGCAGCCTGGCGGTTTGGATTCCGGTCGGGGTACGTTCCCCTCGATGACGGCCAGCCGGCTGGGGGCGTCGCCCGTGGTGCGCGGTACGCATTGCATCAGTCCGAGCGTGTAGGGGTGTTGCGGATTGGCGAAAAGCGCCCGGGCCGTCGCCCGTTCGACGATGCGCCCGGCGTACATCACCGCCACCTCGTCGGCCACCCGCGCCACCACGCCGAGATCATGCGTGATCAGAAGCACGCCAAGTCCGCGTGCCTCTTGCAGCTTGGCAAGCAGATCGAGAATCTGAGATCGGATCATACTGTCGAGTGCGGTGGTCGGCTCGTCGGCGATGAGCACCTCGGGATCGGCCGCGAGCGCCATCGCGATCATCACGCGCTGCCGCATACCGCCCGAAAGCTCATGGGCATAGGCATGGAACCGCTGTGAGGGATGGTCGATACCGACATCGTCCAGCAGGGCGATCGCCCTGGCCCGCGCGTCACGACGGGACACCTTCTCGTGCAGCCGGATTGCCTCGACGATCTGCTCCCCGGCCGTAAGTACGGGATGAAGCGAGGTCAGCGGTTCTTGAAACACCATGGCCACGCGCGCGCCGCGCACGCGCCGCAGCTCTCGATCGCGGAGTTGAAGAAGATCAACCGGATCGTTTTCGGAGCGCTCGCCTGGTGGGGTCAGCCATATCGCTCCGGAGTCGATGGCTGCCGGCGGTTCGGGTAGCAGCCGCAGCACCGATAGCGCCGTGACACTCTTCCCGCAGCCGCTCTCCCCGACCAGGGCCACGACCTTCCCCCTCGGGATTGAAAGAGACACCCCCTCGACCACGGGCACGCGCCGTCCGGTGATCTGAAACGAGACGCTCAGGTCTCGAATCTCAAGGATGCTTGTTTTAAGGATGGGGGGGGCGTGGGTCATGTGAGCATGGTCACCTGGTTTGACTTCGGGTCGAACGCGTCGCGCAGGGCATCGCCGATGAAGTTGAAGGAGACGAGTGCGATCACCAGCACCAGACAGGGGAAGACGATCAGCCACCAGAAACCAACGAACGTATTGACGGCTTCGATGCCGTCGGCCGCCAACTGTCCGAGCGACGGGGTCGGGGCCTGCACGCCGATGCCGAGGAAGCTCAAGAACGATTCCTGCAAGATGGCCTGCGGGATGACGAGCGTCGCGTAGGTGAGGATCGGCCCGACCAGATTGGGCACGATGTGCCGCCTCAATAGATAGAAGGTGGATGCGCCGGTTGCGCGGGCCGCCTCGACGTAGGGCTGCGCCTTGAGGGCGAGCACCTGCCCGCGGACAACCCGAGCCATCGTCAGCCAGCTTACGCCGCCGATCGCCATGAGAAGAATTGCCAAGTCGGCCCCCACGGTGACGCCGCCGAACAGCCTCGCCAACGGCTCGGTGATACCAATCTTCAAGAGGATCACCATCAGAATGTAGGGCAGCCCGTATAGCACATCGACCACGCGCATCATCACGCGGTCGACCCGACCACCGAAGATGGCCGCCGTCGCCCCCCAGGTGGTGCCGAGACCCGCGGCGATGATCGCGGCCGACAGTCCGATCGCGAGACTGACCAGAAAACCGGGCCAGACCCGGTAAAACAAGCTCCTGCCCAGGTCGTCATGCCCAAACCACGAGGTGGCCGCATGCGCCAGTTGAGTGAGCGTAGACACGCCCGAGGTCGCGGTTTCGTGATTCACGCCGGTGGTATCACTCGACACAAACGCCTTCATCGGGACGACCGGGGTAAACGACGGTTCATGGCGTATGGCCAGGGTGAGCGCCTGCACGTTGTGCCACGGTATGGCATAGGGGAGGGTGGCCAGGCTGATCGAAAACAGACCCATCAGAAGAATGAGGCCCACGACGGTCGGGGTATTTCGGCTGGACCGCATACGCCGGGTGGTCTTCATCACAGAGCCTCCGAGATGCGTGGGTCCAGGGCTTTGTAAAGCAGGTCCACCACGATATTGAACGCGACCAGCAGCGTGGAAAACACCAGCACCGCGCCGAGCAGAAGCCCCGGGTCGCGGTTGAGGGCCGCGTTGACGAAATGCTGCCCCATGCCCGGTATGCCGAACACTTTCTCGACGACAAACGAACCAGTGACGGCCTGCGCTGTCGCTGGACCGAGGAAACTCAGCACAGGTAGCATCGCGACGGGCAACGCATGTCGCCAGATGACGCGTTGGCGGCTGGTCCCCTTTGCGATGGCGGTACGCACATAGTCAGCGCCGAGCGCGTCGATCATCCCGGCGCGGGTGAGCCGGGCGATGTAGGCCATGAACGGCAGTGAAAGCGCAACGGCGGGGAGCGGCAGGTGGGCGAACGTACCCCAGCCACCCACCGGCGCGAGCTGGAGCTTGACGCCGACCACGATCAGCAGCGCCGACCCCGTGACGAACGTCGGCAACGAGATTCCGGTGAGGATCAGCGTGGTCGCGGAGAGGTCCAGCCAACTGTTCCGCCGGACCGCCCCGAGCACGCCGATCGGCACGCCGACCACCAACGCGATCAGCATGGCCGCCAGCCCGATGGCCATCGAGATGGGCAGCGAGGCGGCGATGATCTGGTTACACGTCCAGTCGGCGTAGGTGAAGGTCGGGCCGAAATCCAGCCGAACCGCCCCGCGGAGAAACTCCCAGAAATAGAGCCAGTTGTTGTCCATGTGGTACCGCGCGCGCATCGCGGCTTCGACGTCGGCCGAGAGTCGGTGTTGCCCCTGCTGAAACGGGTTGCCGGGGATCGAAACCACCATGATGAACGTCAGTGCGTAGATGCATGCGATCGTGACGATGCCGGCGAGGATTCGTCTCGTGAGCATGCGCGTCATGGCGTGACCGTCACGTATCGGAAGGGGAACCAGAGCCGCGCGTTGGCGTGAAGCCCGTGAACACGCGGCGAGATGGCGATCGGCTCGCGGTAAAACAAGATCGGTAGGATCGGCAGATCGTCCTCGACGATGATCGCTTCTGCGCGTCGAAGCAGCTCACTGCGCCGCGTCGCGTCGCGTTCTCCATTGGCCGCTTCCAATAGCGCGTCATAGGCCTCATTGGCATAGCCGCTGTCGTTGTTGCCGTTACCCCGCAGCAGACAATCGAGAAACGTCGTCGGGTCGTTGTAGTCGGCGTACCAATTGCCTCGGGCGATCATGAAACGGTGATGGGCCTTGTCGTCGGCGAGCGTGCGGCTCTCCTTGCCGCGAAGGTTCACCCGCACGCCCAGCGTCACGGCCCACATACGCGATAGCGCCTGCACGATGCGGCTGTCGCTTGGCGTGTAGAGCAGATCGATCACGGGCAGACCCACACCGTCAGGGAAGCCCGCCTCCGCGAGCAGCGCCCGCGCCGCGTCGGCGTTATGGACCAATCCGGACGGTGGCTCGTAACCCGGAATGACACCCGGTGGCACGAAACTGCCGGCAATTCGGTCGCCGCGACGAAGCACATCTCGGACGATCTGCTCTTTGTTCACCGCCAGCGCAAAGGCCTTTCTGACACGCGGATCGAGAAACGGGTTGCGGACGCCGCCCACCGTCTCGCTCACACAATTAAAATTGAGGAAGTACGTCGCGAGCACATCGCTAAGGACGAAGTCGGGCCGGGCACCGGTCTCGGCGAGCCGGGCGATTTCGTGGTCGTAGGGCACGTTCATGCTCGGCAAAAAGTCAATCTCGCCGCGTTCATACGCCATGATCGACGCACTTACGTTTTCGAGAACCACCATATCGATCGTTCGGCAGCGAACTGAATCGGCATCATGAAAGTACGGGTTTTTCGCAAGTCGCAGCCGGCGTTTGAAACTCCAGCCGGCCAGCCGGTACGCCCCGTTGGTGACGAGACCTTCGTAACCTCCGGCGTGATCCTCCGGCTTCGTCCACTGCGGGTCATAGATCACCAAGCCCTGCGCCGTGATCGGGAGGCCTTCCGTCCCCCGGCGAAACATGCTGATGCTTTTGTGAATGGGGAGAAAAATCGGCATGGCCAGCAGATCGAGAAAATAGGGGCACGGTGCGTTGAGCCGAACGATCAGCGTGTGTTCGTCCGGTGCCGAAACGCCCACGCGGTCGAACCGTTCGCCCATCTCGGCCGCATGGCGCTGTAACGCATCTTTGTGGATTTGCCGCCAGTTGTTTCCGTTGCCTGGGAAACGATCCCCCAACGCCTTCTTCTGCTCCGCGTTAATCTCCCATCCCTGCGCCAATCGTGAGAGCGGGACGAGGATGGCCACGGCCTCTCGCCGCCAATCGACATACGCCTTCGCCCCGACAATGTGATCGGTGAAGAAGAACGTGTAGTCCATCCCTGTGCCGGGTTCCATGCCGCGACGCCAGCCACGGATGAAATCGGCGCTGGTGACGGGATCGCCGTTGGACCAGCGAGCGTCGGGCCGCAGGGTGAACGTGTATTGCAACCCATCGTCCGAGATGGCCGGCGGGTGCTTGGCCACACCCGCGATGGGCGTCAGGTCCACCGGGTTCCAGGTCGTCAATCCTTCCCACAGATTCAGCGCGACCCGGAGGTCGTTCGTCCAGCTCATCCGGGCCGGGTCCAGCGTGTGGATGCCTTGCGGGTTGGCGTAGGTGAGGTCGGCCCGGGGTTCCGGTCGGCCCAGCGCCACCCAACAGACGCCCCCGACGAGGAGCAACGCGATGAGCGGCGAGAGTGTTCGGACCATTCCGTTGATCCAAGCGGCGGCACCGGAATCCGGTCCGCCGAGGTGCCAAGGAGCAAACTGACTACCGCGTGCCGGACTCCGCGACCCGTGGCCTTTACCGTGGGGAACGCGAATGAGTGAACCAGTCGAGTCCCCACCTCTCCCGATGGTGTCGGGATACGTTCCGTGGCGGGCCACGCGATCTCATCTCTGAAGAGATGAACCACCTGTTGGCCCGTGCCACAGGTCGAATGGCGTGCGACGAAGCACCGGCGAAAGACTACGGCGCGCCGACGGGCACGTTCCACGGGGCTGCGTTGAGCACGCCGGTGACGGTTCCGTCGCCGTACCACTTTTTCGCTTCCTGGAGGACGGCCGCACGACCGGCATATCCGTTGCTGGCGAATTCGCCTCGGATGTTTCCACCCTTTCCGCTGCCCACAACGATTACCAGGATTGCCTCGCAGCCGTCCAGCCGTCGTTCGAGCGCGTCCCGCTCCGTGTAGCCGAGGTCCGGAGCGGATATATTGCTAGGCGGTTGCAACGCCGGGTTGTTGTAACGTTCAGCGTCAAGCCGAAGGAACACGGCCAACCGCCGAACCAATTCGGTTTTTTGGTTGTTATCCAGTCCGGAAGCCACGCTGCGGAAAAACTCGTATGCAAAGGTTTCGGCGATGTCAGCATTTGCACCCGACCTACGGCTCTTCAATCGCGCGTCGAAAATCTTCATATAAATCGGAAAGACCGCGGAGACCTGGTCCGGGTAATGGAGTGCCTCATAGATGCGTCCGACGATGAAGCCGTTTGGCTCTTGGATACCGGCCGCTTCGAGCGCCTGAGAAACCTGAGTGAAAACAGTCGCGTCTTGTCCGATGGCGATCCGCTGCGCCGATAACCCACGTGCGCAGAGATACCGGGTGGACTCATCGGTCACTTTCAGACCGGCGATGAGACCCGGGACGGCTTCGAAGCGGTCTTGATCTACCAAAGATCGGGCCAACCCACGCAGCACGGAACTGGGAACGTCGGTTTTAGAAAACCGTTCGGTAGCCACCACCGCGGTTTGCTCGGTGAGACTCTTGATGAACTCCGCCGTGTTATTTTTGTGTTCAAACTGTCCCTGCATCGCATCGCGAAACTTGCGGAACGCCTTGTCGTTGAACCCGTCCAGCCGCTCGGCGTTGGTCGTCGCAGCGAGCTGATCCACCTGATTCTCAATCCAGCTTTTGATCTGACGTTGGTCGTTCGGACCGATGCTGTTTAGCTGTCGGATGGCGTCGATCGCCTGATCCACGGCGCTTTGGGCACTGACGACGCCAACGGGCATAAGCCACCACAGCGCCAGGCTCGCTCGAAACCGAGCGGAACTTCTCATCGTTCGTTCTCTCCACGCCAAAGAAATCGTAAGCCACAGGGCAGCCTGCCAGAGGCTGGCCAACGGTCCTGCAGCGCCCCATCGGCCGCATGGGAGCGGTCGATTGACGCACAAACCGCATTGACGGCGACCCAAATCGTTAGCTCGCCGAGACTCTACAGCCTGCCAGACCCTATCCACTGACCCCATTTGGTGTCAAGCGCGAATCCGGAGGTTTCGGTCCATTCTTGACTGCCTTTTGTGACTCCGACTATAGTCCTCTCACGGCGGTCGGTGTGGGCCAGCGACCGTAAGTCACCTGAAACGGCTAATCGTGCGGTACCGGTATGGCGAAGACCGACCACATTCCAACTCCGGCGGTCAAGCGGCTGAGTCTCTACCTGCGACAGCTCGAGGCGTTCCATGCGGCCGATCGAAAAACGGTGTCCAGTCGCGAACTGGGGGCGGTTCTGGGGTTGTCCGATGCCCAGGTTCGCAAGGACTTCGCCTACTTCGGTCAGTTTGGACATCCGGGAATTGGGTATCGCGTTCCCGAACTGATTCAGCGTGTTCGGCGGATTCTCGGCACCGACAAGACATCCCACGTGCTTTTGGTTGGAGCTGGAAACCTGGGCAGAGCGCTGCTGGCCTATCGGGGGTTTTCCCAGCGGGGTTTTGATGTGGTGGCTGTCTTCGATGCAGACGAAAAGAAAATCGGGCAGACGATAGACGGTCCCAGCCGCTTGGTGGTATGGTCTCTGGAGAAAATGCCCGAGGTGGTGAAGGCGGAGAACATTCGCACGGGGATCCTGGCCGTACCCGCTTCCGCCGCTCAGCGAGTGGCCGACGCGATGATGGCAGCCGGGGTCCGGGGCATACTCAATTTTGCACCGATCGTGTTGCGCGTCGATGAAGGTGTCAGTGTATCATCTGTGGACCTTGCCGTTCATTTGGAACAGCTCTCGTTCCAAGTGGGTACGGACGGGACATCCACCTAGCGATCGGTGGCTCATCACGAGTGGTCTATGACGGCGCGACTGACGTTTATCCTGGGGTGTACCGGCTGCGGCAAGGGGACGTTGGGACGAGAACTCGCCTCACGCGTCGGGGGAGAAATCGTCAGCATTGACTCGATGAAAGTCTACCGCCGGATGGACATCGGGACGGCCAAGCCGAACGCCGAGATACGAGCGAAGATTCCGCATCATCTGATCGACGTGGCCGAGCCGAGCGAGGAATACTCGGTGGCGCAGTTTGTGGAGCAGGCGGACGCGGCCATCGCCGACATCCAAAAACGCGGGCGGCCCGTATTCGTGGTGGGCGGTACGCCGTTGTACGTCAAGTCACTGCTCGACGGGCTTTTTGAAGGCCCGGGGGCTGACGAACAGATTCGCTCGCGGCTAAGGCATGAGGCGCAATCGCTAGGCGGCGACGTGCTGTACGAACGTTTGGTGCGGGTTGATCCGGAGGCCGCGACGCGTATTCATCCGAACGATCTTCGTCGAATTGTGCGAGCGTTGGAAGTGTTTGAACTCACCGGATCGCCGATCAGCTCGCTTCAGTTGCAGTGGGATCGGCAACGCCGCTACGACGCGCAGATCATCGTGTTGCGTCGTGAGCGGGAGGATCAAAATCATCGCACGAATGATCGCGTGCGGCGGATGATCGAGTCGGGGTTGGTGGCGGAGGTCCGGGCGTTGCTCGACGAGCCGGAGCCGCTGAGCACCACCGCCCGCAAGGCCGTGGGCTATGCAGAAATCATTCAGCACCTGCAAGGCGGGCTCAGCCTTGCGGAAGCGATCGAAATGATCAAAATCAACACCCGTCAGCTTGCGAAGTCCCAACGCACCTGGTTCAAGCGGTTTGAGGATGTCGCGTGGGTCGATCTTACGCCCGATGCGATGGCGGAGGGCGTTGCGGACGGGCTGATGACGCGGTTCGAGACGATATGGTCGCCATCACCGAAATGACGAACTGGGCCGTCGACCTGATCGACGTGCGAAAGACGTACGGAAAATCGATTCAGGCCTTGCGCGGGGTCAATATCCAGGTCGGTCGTGGCGAAATCTTCGGGCTGCTCGGTCCCAACGGTGCCGGCAAGAGCACGCTGGTCAAAATCATGATGACCGTCGTGCGTCCGACGCAGGCGCTGGGGACCATTCTCGGTCGACCGATCGGTCATCGGGGTAAGCTCGCTGTTACCGGGTATCTTCCGGAGAACCACTCGTTTCCCGGCTATCTGACCGGTGCCAAGCTGCTCGATTATTACGCCGCGTTATCGAAAGTGCCGAGAGACATACGCCGTCGTCGCGCGGGCGTTCTGCTCGAACAATTGGGCCTGTCACGATGGGGGACTTCCCGTATCGACAAATACTCCAAGGGGATGTTGCAGCGGCTCGGCATCGCGCAGGCCTTGATGAATAACCCGGAACTGGTCGTGCTCGACGAGCCGACGGATGGACTCGACCCGGTCGGTCGCCGCGATGTGCGCAATCTGCTTCTCGAACTGAAGGCGAAGGGTAGTACGGTATTCCTCAACTCGCACATGTTGAGTGAACTCGAGATGGTCTGCGACCGTGTGGCGATCCTGGTCAACGGACTTGTCGCGCGGCAGGGGAGATTGAGTGACCTCACTGAACAGGCGGTGGAGTATCAGATTACCTGTGCGTCGGATGTCGTATCGTTGGCCGGTAAGCTATCAACACTTGGTGCAAGCGTCTCGGGTGCTGTCGTGACGCTTCCCGGTCACGACATCGCCAAGGTCAATGAAGCCGTCGATTGCTTGCGTGGTGCTGACGTAGCGATCCACGCGATCACACCCCAACGCGTCGGGCTTGAAGACATTCTTGTGGCGGCGATGGACGCGCAGGAGACCAAGCCGTCTGCGATGCCTGTCGTGCTACCGTCGGATACTCCCCCCGTGGCGCGGCCCGTGAAGCCGCGCGGCGATCAATAAAGGAGGCGGACGTTTGCAGCTTTGGGCGATTATGGTGGACGGCTTTCGCGAGGCGCTCGATCGAAAGATCTTTTGGGTCTTGATCGGGATTTCTTCGATCGTCGCACTCACCATGATTAGCGTGGGATTCGAGCAGGACAAGGTCACGTTTTTCTTTGGCATGCTGGATACCGAGACCACGCGTTTTGACCCGTTTACAGGGCTGGGGCGATCGAATGTGGTCGGCTTCGTGGTGTATATCCTGCTCGATATGCTGCTCGGGTGGGTGGGTGTCGCGCTCATGGTGGTGGCGACGGCCGGCATGTTTCCCAATTTCCTACGGCACGGCGGTATCGATGTCGTGTTGGGCAAGCCCATCTCGCGATCACGGCTGTTTTTCTATAAGTATCTCGCCGCGCTTGTGTTCGTGTTTGTGCAAGCTGCGTATTTTGTCGGCCTGACGTTTCTCGTGATGGGGCTGAAGTGGGGGGTCTGGGCTCCCGGTTATCTACTCGCGGCACCGCTGCTCGTGTTCCTGTTCAGTTATATTTTTTGTATCTCGGTGTGGGTGGGTGTCAAAACACGTAGCACCGTGGCGGCCGTCTTACTGACGATCGGCTCGTGGGCGTTGTTTGCCATGGTGACTCAGGCACCGCAGACGTTCGAGGTCTTTCCCAGTTTGAAGGAAAACACTCGGATCTACACGGCCGTTCGCGTGCTCAGTTGGATACCACCGAAAACAGGAGATTTTTCTCACATCGCAGCGAAATGGGCCGGGGCCGGATCGAGTTCCAACATTCTTCCGGATAAAGTCCCTACCGGACCCGGCGCGCCTGACCCCGCCGCGCTGCAACGTGCCAAAGAGGCTGAGCTTCGCGAACTCGAAAAAAACCCGTTCTACTCGATTGGCTCGTCTTTTTTGTTCGAGGCGGTGATCCTTCTGCTGGCCATGCGAGTCTTCGTCCGCCGCGATTACTGACGCCGCACGTGTCGGGTGTTGGTGCCTTATCCTCCGCTCCTGGCGAAGGGCAGGAGGCGGACCGCTCGACGACAGTCCAATACAGATGCAGATGGCAAACGCAATGCGCCACATACTCTACGTGATCACTGATCTACACGTGGGCGGTGTGCCGCTCCATCTGTGCCGACTTGCCCTGGAGACGCAGCGGCGCGGCTTCCGGACGACGGTCGTCTCGCTTGCGCCGGCGGGGCCCGTGGCCGACAGTCTGCGCGAAGGCGGCATTACAGTGCGAAGCTGCGAGGCGCGTGGCGCTTGGGATATAGGTGTGTTTCTCCGATTGGTCGACATCATACGGCACGGCCGGCCGGATCTGGTTCACGCGATGCTGTTTCATGCGAACCTGGCCGCTCGGTGGGCCGGCCACGCGGCGGGGATAGCCCCCGATCGTATTCTCTGCGAAATCCAGACCGTCGAGGTCGAGCGGCGCTGGCACCTCTGGGTCGATCGGTTTGCGCATGAAGGCTGCCGGCTGACGATTGGCAATTCACCCTCCGTGATCGAACACCTGGCCACGCACGCCGGTATCCCGCGCGATCGGTTGCGGCTTGTGCGGGGCGGTATCGACACGAAACGTATCGCCGACGCGACCGCATTGGATCGTGCCGCGCTCGATATGCCCCTCGGCGCTTTTCTGTGGCTCTGGGTTGGTCGGCTCGATCCGGTCAAAGGTTTGGGTCTCTTGTGGCGTGCGTTTTCGCAGGTCGATCGTGGAAGCAATCCGCAACTGCTGCTCGTGGGAGAGGGACCGATGCGTGCTCAGTACGAAGCGGAGGTTGAGTCACTGCGGCTTACGGAACGTGTCCATTTTCTCGGTGTTCGTAGCGACGTGCCGGCGCTGCTTCACATGGTTGATGGTTTTGTATTCCCTTCACGTACCGAGGGGTTGCCTAACGCGCTGCTTGAAGCGATGGCGGCCGGTCTGCCGATCATCACGACCGACGTGCCCGGGTGTCGCGACCTGATTGAACACGACAGAACCGGATTGTTAGTGCCATATGGTGACACTTCACGGCTAAGCAGCGCCATCAGTGAGCTTCAGAGCGATCCTGCTCGCGCCGCGCGTTTGGGTTGCGCCGCGGCCGCAGAAGTGACCGCACGATGGCAGCTCTGCGATACGTTCGATGCTTATCACAGCGTCTACTGCGAAGCCCTGACGTCCCCCTTCTGACGAAATGATTTCAACCTACTGATTCGAAGCCCTACCCGAACCTTGTCCTAACAAAAACGCTTTCACATCGTGGAGCCGAACCAGGTTGTAGCGCCTTGATCCGTGGGTGGTGGTGAGTGGGGCAAGGCGTGAGTTCACAGGGACCGAGGGGCAAGAGGTTGTTCTTATAAAAATGAGACGAGTCCGCTGAGTTTGCCATAAGCACCACAACATCTTGTAGGTGACAGGCAATAACTGACAAGCATCGCGCAAAAAATGCCTCTACACCGATTTATTATGTTGACGGCGGTGGTTGGGAGTGGTAAATTATGTCGATCAGTCCCACTATGTGGTGACTGGTAGTGACATTATGCCTGTTTTTACCGGACAACATGAACGAACGATCGACAGCAAGAACCGCGTTCAGCTTCCGTCTCAACTTCGTGTCGAGATTGATCCCGAACGTGACGGGTCCGGTCTATACGTCACACTCGGTGAACAACGTAACACGCTTCGGTTGTTTACGGAGCGAAGCTTTCAAGAACTTTCGGATCGGATGGAGACGGAGTTTATTAAGGGGTCTGACTCTCAGCGGTTTGAGATGCAGTTTTACGGGCTTACGTCGCGCGTCGACGTGGACAAGCAGGGACGCTTCGTTCTGCCCGTTCGGCTGGTGAAGAAGGCGAGGTTAGGCACGGAGGTCTACCTCGTCGGCCAGCGGAGTTACATCGACATCTGGAACCGTGCCGACTTCGATCGATCCATCGGGATCGATTGGGAAGGCGATGATTGGCCCGATTGGCAGGGTTTCTTGCGGTCGCGTCCGAAGGGTTCCGGCTCATAGTGTTTTACGACTGGTTGTGGTGTGGGACGAGTCCTTCCGCAGCGGGTGGAAGCGTGCGAGAGGCTCGCATTGTGCGTGGTTGTGAAGGGTGTAGCCATAGGCTTGTCACGAGAACGGAGTCGCGGGGGTCTGTGGTGGGGCCGGCGGGTATGGGAGGAGTTGCGAATCATGGCTCGCAAGAAGGATCGTACTGAACGCCTCGTGTGGCGGTTTCACGAACGGTGGCGGCGCGGGCGACCCGGTGTGGCGTATGACGTGGCCGAAGACGGCGCGTCGGCGGAACTTGCGGTGCGGGTGGAGCGACTACAGGCTATGGGCGGCGCGTTCGCCCAGGTCAGGCTTTCTCCTTTTGTTGTGTCGGAAGACGCGTTACTGGCCGGCTGTATCGAGGGCGGCGTCGCCACGGATGGCTGACGACCGCCCCGTCGTGATCTGCTCAAGCCGGCGGGTGGCGGTGCCGGGATGGGCTTGCCTGTGATCGTGTTCCGGGAAGCACGGCGTATCCCGATTTCATCGGGAGCTGAGGTGTCCGCGCAGGCGGCGGCAGGGATTCGAGGTGAATGACGCATTGGCTGGACATACACCGGTATTGCTGGCCGAGGTGCTCGAGTGGTTGGCCGTACAGCCCGGGGATGTCGTCGTGGACGCGACGGTGGGACTTGGCGGTCATGCGTTGGCGTTAGCGGCGGCTACCGGGGCGTCGGGTACGCTGATCGGTCTGGATGTGGACCCGGCG
Organism: Planctomycetota bacterium; assembly: GCA_024278775.1. Next base: position 7,593 of record JAJRSP010000064.1, on the reverse strand, counting down.
AACCTGGCGATTGCCAAAGAGCGACTGGCCGATTCTCCGGCCGACGTTCGGTTGGTTCACGCCAACTTCGGCGCGCTTCGCGACGTTCTCAGTGCTGAAAACATAGATCGGGTGGATGTATTGTTCGCGGATCTGGGTGTGGCGTCGACGCAGCTCGATCAACCCGAGCGCGGGTTTTCCTTCCGTCAAGACGGGCCGCTTGACATGCGCATGGATCCACGACTCAAGCGGACAGCCGCCGATATTGTCAACAGCTTGCGAGAGCGTGAACTCGCCGATCTGTTTTATTTCAACGCTCAGGAAATGAAAAGCCGACGTATCGCACGGCGCATCTGTGACTGTCGCAAGGCGCAGCGCATTACGACGACGTCGCGGCTTGTGGATATCATCGCCACGGCGTTGCATGTCGATCCGAATTCACGAAAAAGTAAAATTCATCCAGCGACCAGGACGTTTCAGGCGCTGCGCATGGCGGTCAACGATGAGGTGTCAGTGCTGTCGGCGCTACTGAAAACGGCACCCGATGTGTTAAAACCCGGCGGACGCTTTGGTGTGATCGCGTTTCATAGCGTGGAAGACAAACCGGTTAAACTCGATTTTCGTCAGCGGAAGAATGAGCGCGTATACGGCATCGTGACGAAAAAACCTATAACGGCATGTGAAGACGAGCGTGTGGCCAATCGAAGGTCGCGAAGCGCGAAGCTGCGCGTGGCGGTTCGGCTAGGGAATGATGAATAACGCCGGAGTGTGGCACGGCCTCGACTCCACGCCTCAAACGAAGGGACGGTAGCCACATGGCGAGAGAAACCAAGGTCGGCTTGCTTGCCGGTTTGGCGTTCATTGTTTGCTTTGCCGTCATCCTCACCAACAAGGGGCAGCGGTCGGCGTTTCGCCCGTCCCCGCAGGTGGTGGATGCGGTTCACCGGTCGGCTGACCCATCTCCGAAGTCACCGCAGCCAACCGCAGGTGCGCGTTCCCGGCCGACGGTGCCCGTCAGAGCGCGGCCACACGACCCCGAACGTTCCACGGGGCAGTTCCGACCCTCGCACCCTCCCGATGTGGTCGACGGAGATGCGGTGTTGGAAGATTGGGGGAAGCAAGATCGGCGTAGGCGGGACATCGAAATCCAGCGTTCGGCCCGGGGGGGGCGTGTGCCGAGACGGACGGATCAGACCCGATCGACGGCCCCGCGTGAGCCCGAGCCATATGGTCATTATCGTTCGGCAACTCCTGGGAGACGCGATTCATTCTCTCCAGCTTCGACATCGTTGTCATCTCGTCAGCCCGTGACGAACGTCCGGGTGGTGGATATGCCGGGGATGGAGGCCAGTCCTACGGGCGCCTACGGGGTGGGGGCGGTGTCGCGTTCGTCGGCCGCTCGTCATACGTCAACTGATCCGGTGCGACAAACGGCAGGCGGATCGGTGATGACACCACCGAGCCGCGTTCCGGCAACTTCTGCGCCGCGTCGTCGTGCCCGGCTCGCAACATACACGGTTGCCCCCGGTGATACGCTGTCGCGCATCGCGGCGAAACACTATGGCCGGGCATCCCGCGCGAATATCGACGCCATTGTCAAGGCGAATCGTCTCACGATTGCAGATCCGGATGTGCTTCGTGCCGGCGCGGAGATCGTTCTTCCGGCGTTGGGGGTATCGTCATCATCGTCATCATCGTCAACCGAGTCGAAACGATCGGCTCCGCACCGATCGGGTCCCTATCGGTGGTATCAGATTCGACCGAATGATCGGTACATCAGCATTGCCCGCGAACAACTAGGAGACGCGAGTCGCTGGCGAGAGATTCACGAGCTTAACCGCGACAAGTTTCCCGATCCCGGAAAAATCCGTACGGGCGTACGAATCAAACTGCCCCAGGACTTAAGTGCTTCGGCCGGAGGTCGGCATTGAATTTGGGGCGGTTGACGGGGCTGTTGGTGGCGTTTTCGATACTTGCGGTGGCGTTGGTCCATCTGCGTGCGGAGCAAACGCGGATGACGGCCAACATGCTCAACGCCCAGGTGCGGCTCGTCCATCTTCGGCGCGATCTGTGGACGCTTCAGATTCGTTTGGCGCGGGCGAAGTCGCCCACACGGATTCGCGACCGGATTGAACAGTCCGATCACATTGATCTTCTTCCGCCGGGTGCCGACGAGCTTTCGAGTTCGTTGTTCGCGCTGACTTCCGGCAGGTAACAACGTAGGGGTGTTTCGATGCCGCAAGAGAGCGATCGGCTCGACCGGTACCAACGACGCGCGGGGGCGGCGCTTCTGTTCGCCTTGGTGGCTTTGTTTCTGACGCTGGGGGGGCGTTTGGTTTATATCAACACGGTCTATCGCGATCGGTTGCTTTCGACTGCCGATCAGCAGCACGGGTCGAGGCGCGTGCTGCCTGCACGGCGGGGCATGATTCTGGATTCTGCCGGTCGGGTGGTGGCTGCGACGCGGCAGATGCCGGACGTGTTTGTCGATCCGTTTGGTGTTTCGGATGTGAATGAGCTGGCCGGGGAGATCGCGCCGCGATTAAACATGTCGGCGGAGGCGGTGTTGCAAAAGATTCGTCTTCGTCCCGGTTCGCGTTACGTGGTGTTGGCCCGGCGGGTCGATGCCATCACCGCTGACGCCGTTCGTGATATGAAGAACCCGCACGTCGGGCTTACGGATGCTTCGGTGCGACACTATCCACTCGGTGAGTCGATGGCGCATGTGATCGGATTCGTCGATCGTGACGGTCGGGGGATTGAGGGGATCGAGTTGAGCTTCGATCGCTATCTGCGCGGGACGGATGGGGTTCGTGAGACCATTCGCGATGCGCGCCGCCGCGCCCTACTCCCCTCGGCGGAACCGCCCACGCCGGCCATGGATGGCGGGCACATCGTGCTGACGATTGACTCAGAGATCCAGCGCATGGCCGAGCAGGCGGTCGCAGCGCAGGTCATGGCGTTCGAAGCGAAGAGCGGTCTTGCGATCGTGATGGAGGTGAGCACGGGGCACATTCTCGCGATGGCCAATCACCCTTCCTTCGACCTGAACGAGGCGGGGCAGGCAAGCGAGGAAGTTCATCGTAATCGGGCCATCACCGATCCGGTCGAGCCGGGGAGTACCATCAAGCTGGTGATCGCCAGCGGCGCGTTGGACGGCGGGTACGTGAACTGTAAGGAGAAGATCGACTGCAACAACGGTCGCCCCTTTCGCTTTCCCGGACGAACGCTGACCGATAGCCACCCCTGCGGGCTTCTTGACCTTACGGGTATCATTACGAACAGCAGTAACATCGGCATGGGCAAGATCGCGATGCGTATGGGGCCCCCTGCGTTACATGATACCCTGGAGCGGTTCGGACTGGGCCGACGCTTGGGCATCGAACTCCCCGGAGAAGGTTCCGGCGTGGTTCATCCACTCAAGAAATGGTCCAAACTTACACCGACCTCGGTGGGTATTGGTTACGAGGTTAGCGTGACGCCGCTGCAACTGATCGATGCATACGCTGCCATTCTCAACGACGGTGTGCAACTTCGCCCGAGGCTGGTCAGGGCGATTCTCTCGCCGGATGGTCGTGTGGTGAAGTCGTTTGATGACCCTGAGCCGCTTCGGCGTGTCGCTTCTGTCGACACGGCACGTTACATGAGCCGGGAGGCCTTGGTGTCTGTGGTGGAACACGGAAGCGTGGGCCGTGCCGTCAAAGGACCGTACCGGGTGCTGGGAAAAACCGGCACGGCCAAGCTCCCCTATGAAAACCAACGTGGCTATGAGCGCGGCGCGTTTCTTAGCTTGTTTGTAGGGGCCGCGCCGGTGTTTGATCCACAGATCGTGACTGTGGTGATGATCCGCCGTCCCAATGCCAAGCTCGGATATTATGGTGCGACGGTGGCGGCTCCGGCGGCAGGGAAAATCCTGGCTCAGGCGTTGGCGTATCTGGGCGTGGAACCGGAAGATCGGCTAGCAATGAATCAGTAAGGTGTTGTCCCTTACCGTTTTGTGGCCACCGTGCCGCGATTGCTGCCGGAAACTCACAGATGGTGTGGCCGTGTTGGGGTTCGCATCCACGGTGTGTGCGGGGGGATCCTTCGCTCGTGCGGTGACACACGCCCTTGCTGCGATAAGATGGGGATCTGATCATGACATCACGCCATCAATCAGATCATTCTACCGGCCCGGAGGCTTGGACGCTTCGTGCGCTGTGGGCCGCGGCGCGTCTCGACGGACATCCTGCGCAGTCACTTCCCGAGACGCTGGTGAGTGGTGTGACGGACGATTCACGGTGTGTCGAGCCGGGTTCGTGCTTTGTGGCCGTGGAAGGTGCGACGCACGACGGCCACGATCATCTGCCTTCCGCCGTGGCTTCGGGTGCCGGCGTCGTGGTCGTAGACAGCCATTTTCAGACGCCGGCTGATTTGGGTGCCGTACCGGTTCTTCGCGTGGATGACACGAGGGCCGCGATCGCCCGCTTGGCGGGTGCGTTTTATCATCTGGGTCCGGGCAAGGCGTCGGACTTTCCGCTTGTCGGTGTGACTGGAACGAACGGCAAGACGACTGTGGCGTGGATGGTGCGGGCGATTCTTCGGGCGGCGTCTCGGCGGGTGGCGCTGATCGGCACGGTGGAATATGATCTGATTGCCGAGCGGCTTCCCGCACCGCTGACCACACCCGGCGCGGTCGCGCTGTGCCAATACCTAGCACAGGCTCGTGCGGCCGGAGCACTCGGCGGCGTCATCGAAGTATCCTCTCACGCACTCGAACAGCGGCGGTGTGACGGTCTGACTTTTGCAGTCGGCGTGTTCACGAACCTATCCGGTGACCACCTGGACTATCACAGTGATATGGAGTCCTACTTCGCGGCCAAGCGACGTCTGTTTGATTTTGTGTCGGACACGGGTCGGGCGATCATCAATCTGGACGATCCGGCCGGCGCGCGGTTGGCGGACGCGGTCTCGTGTGAGGTGGCGACCTACGGTGTGGCGCGGACCGATGCGGACGCGGTCGCGATGATTCGGAACATGACGCGCTCGGGAAGTGACATCACCTTGACACTCGACGGCACGTCGATGCCGCTCCGGCTTCCCGTCATCGGTCGGCACAACGTGAGCAACGCGCTCGCGGCGGCGGCGGCGGCGAAGGCATGGGGCATTTCAACCGATGCGATTGTCACGGGTTTACAAACCCTTTCGTATGTGCCCGGGCGGATGCAGCGGGTAGAACCGGAGGGACACGCGTTCAACGTGTTGGTGGATTATGCCCACACGGACGCGGCGTTGGAAAACGCGGTGGCCGCGCTGAGACCACTGACTGAGGGGCGACTGATTTGCGTGTTTGGCTGCGGCGGCGATCGTGATCGAACCAAACGCCCGCGCATGGCAGCGGCGGCGAGCCGGTCGGACGTGGTGTTCGTCACCAGCGACAACCCGCGCAGCGAGCCCCCCGATGCGATCATCAACGACATTCTACCGGGCTTCGGTGCGACGCCCGATTGCCAAGTCTTTGTGGATGCCGACCGGCGTGGTGCCATCGAGGCGGCCATCCGAATGGCGAAGCCCGGCGATTGCGTGCTGATCGCAGGCAAGGTGCACGAAAACTATCAACTGGTTGGGGAAAATGTCTTGCCGTTTGACGATGCGGTGGTGGCCGCCGGATGTCTTTCGAACGCAGAGCCGGGCGGTGTAGATTCAGGTGGCGCAACCACGAATCGCGTGGAGAGCGTGGCATGATCGAAATGACGCTCCGCGAAGTTGCTTCTGCGATGAATGCTCGCTCGATCGGTAGCGCGTCGGATCGGACCGCACGGCGCGTAGTGATTGATTCGCGCGAGGTCGAGCCGGGTGATTTGTTTGTGGCCATACGCGGGGAGCGGTTCGATGGTCACGTTTTTGTGAACCAAGCCGTAGAGTGTGGGGCGGCAGCATGTGTGATTGATAGGCGATCGCTTGTGGGTTCGGCGAACGGGCGAGCATCTGCCGACGGCACGGGCGATGGCGCGGTGCGGTTGGTGGTGAGCGATACGATCGAGGCGCTGGGGGCGTTGGCGACGTATTACCGAAAAATGGTGATCCCGGCGTCCACGGTGGTCGTGGCGATCACCGGCAGCAACGGTAAGACCACGACAAAATCAATGCTTCATCACGTGCTGTCGGCGTCTCTGCGCGGGCATGCGTCTTTGCGGAGTTTCAACAACCAGATCGGCGTGCCGCTGACATTGCTTTCGGCCGATGCCGAGGATCGGTTTCTCATTGCGGAGATCGGGACGAACGCCCCGGGCGAGGTGGCCATGCTGGCGAAGATGGTGTCACCGGATGTGGCCGTCATCACTTCCATCGGAGAGGCGCATCTCGAGGGGCTGGGGAGTTTGGCCGCGATTGCCAGGGAAAAGGCTTCACTGCTGAATTATGTGCGGCCGGGCGGTTTGGCAGTGGTGAACGTGGACCGGCCCGAGATGGCCGTTCTGATGGGTGTCGTCAACGACGTGACCGTGACGACCGTCGGGTGCGACTGTGAGGCGGACGTGGTGGCGCGTGCCGTGGAATCTTCCCTTGCGAGCACGGTGGTCGAGGTCGATGGTCGGCACCGGTTGGAGGTGGCCATGCCCGGTCTCTACCACGCGGGTAACGTGGCGATCGTGTGGACGGTGACGCGGCGTTTCGGGTTGAGCACGGAGGTTGTGGCGGACCGTCTGCAGACGTTTTTGCCGCAGGTGGGACGTGCCCGGACGATCGAACTCGACGGCGTGACGTTGGTCGACGACACCTACAACGCGAATCCGGCGAGCATGACCGGGGCGATCGACGCGCTGGCTCGAGAGCGGTCTCGACGTCGAGTGATGGTCATGGGTGATATGCGGGAGCTTGGCGAGCGTAGTGCTGACCTGCACGAGGCGATGGTCCATCGTGCTTGTGATGCGGGTATTGAGGTCTTGGTGGCCGTGGGCTGCCTGTCGACAAAGGCAGTAGCTGCCCGCGGCGATCGTCGGGGCGACTGTCGATACGGAGGCGTCATGTTCTGCTTTGACGACGCGACTCTTGCGGCTGCGGCGCTACCGTCCATCTTGCGGCGAGGGGATTGCGTGTGGGTCAAAGGCTCGCGTGCGATGGGGCTGGAGCGGATCATCGATAGTTTGCGCCGTCAGTGTGCCGCCCACGTCGCCGTGGCGTAACGCGACGGTACGGTAGCATCTGGCGTTCACAAACGGGAAACATGGGCTCGTGCTGTACCAACTTTTCCACAATTTCTTTCAAGGCAAGCATTACGCCTACGAGAATCCGCTGTTTCGCGCGACAGTCGCGGCGTTGTTTTGCTTTGTGCTGATGTTGTGGCTGATGCCTCGCGTGATCCGGCAGCTCATCAAGCGGAAGCTTGGCGACAAGCCCGAGTTCGACCACGCGCCGCTCAACGAGCTGACACGCGACAAAAGCAACGTGCCCACGATGGGTGGCGTGATGATCCTGGCCTTGATCGCTGCGTCCGTGCTCCTACTGGCTGACCTCAAAAACTTTTACATCATCATGTCGCTCGTGTGTTTGGTCTGGCTCGGTTCACTCGGAGCCGTGGATGACTGGCTCAAGCTGACGGCCGAGCGTCGCGGAGAATCCCGCGACGGCCTGAAG